>JAQJDB010000002.1 GCA_032139905.1 Nitrospira sp. MA-1 | reverse complement strand
GAGCAACACGATCCACAGTCTTCTTTAACCCGTCCGTGAAACTGGGGGAAGACCAAACGGTGACTTCCTTGGCCAAGGAAAGAATGAGTGTTCATGAATGGCCCTGATTCGTCAGGTTGAAGAAAAAAATGAAAGATTCGCTCCTCAGTAAAGTCCTTAAACCAGCTATATTTCGCGTAAGACATACATTTGTTTATGGCAATCCTCTGCCTCCGCGCAAAGGGGCATAAGACGGCAATAAAAAACTTATCTCTCCGGCGTGAATCATCAAAATCACAAAAAATCCCCGTTTTCGTAAAGTTCCGTTTCCAGGCCTACCCGGACAAGGTAGAAGAGTGGCAGGAGCTCTATCAACTTGCTAGAGCCTCATACAGTAAGGCATTGCGCTGATTTTATGTTGACTTTTGACTTCCAGAGCATCCCTCTTTCTTAAGGTTGATGGTGCGTTCGACAATCATGGCCACAACCCTGAATCCCCAATCCCCCTCCAAAGATATTTTGTTGGGTAGCGGGAGGAGCTTGCGATCCCGCTGGAGGATTTGCAGAGGCATGACCATACGCCAGGATATCCGCTGCCGCAGAAAATGTGGACATCACCCGCTCCAGTGGGGCTCCGCATTCCTGACATTCGGAGACGGGAGGATCAGACATGTTCTGCCAAAAGGAGAACCTCTTGGTACAAAATAGCGATTGAAGACAATAGGAAGCTTGATATTCATAAATGGGCATAAAGTCTCTCCTTATCAGTCAATTACCAATTCTCTCGAAAATACTTCTTGCCGATTAGGTTTACTTCAGATTTCAAATCCCGTGCGCCACCCAGAAAACATCGGGGGACTGCAAGGAAAATGGCGAACGAACATTCGCGGTGAGCATACTCGTAACTCGATTTCAACCAGTCATCAAGAGAAATCTCACGAAGGGATTGAATAAGCCATGTGTAGTCAGCCACGACTAATGACGGGGCATAACTCTTTCTACACATCCGGCCTCGCCGTGACCTTTAAACAACTTGCGCCTTTTTCTCCTTAAGAGAAGACTCTACCAACGAAAGCAAAAGGAGCTCATTGTGATTGCTGATCCGACACCTGAAAAACAAGGGTGCCCATGGGCGACAAATCCTTTGACAATCCTTCCAGGTTTTTCTAAGGTGGGTTGTGAAATTTCTCAGGAATTACGGGTCCACCAAAAATAAAAGGAGGCATCATGAGCGACCATCGTATTCATGACGAACATCCCCACAAACACGGTCCCGATTGTGGCCATACCCTTATCCGACACGCGGACCATCAGGATTACCTTCATGATGGACATCTGCATTTCCCGCACGATGAACATGTGGATGAACACACCTTAGCTGTAGGGACTGCGAATCCCGCCGATTGTACGCCAAACCACGATTGCGAGGCACATGAGTCCTCTCATCGCCATGGACCTACATGCGGGCATCAATCGGTTCCGCACGGCGACCATATCGACTATCTGGTTGACGGCCATTTGCATTTTCCGCATGGTGCCCATTGCGACAACCACGGCATGGTCCAAGTGGGTTAATTTCCTCACCAAATCAGTTCCGCCTGCCCGATAAAGCAGGCGGGACTCACACGCACCAGACGTCCGAACAACAATTGTGTCACCACGGTCTTCTCGTTTGACGTGGACATCGCCTGCCATCATGGGCTATTTTGACGGCATGTGCATACGCTTGCATGACCGCCTTTTCATCATGAAAGACCAATCCTCCCAAAAATGCTCATAAGAAAATACGAACTCCAATACTGTCTTAGGATTTCAGGTTTTTCAGCCGCACACTCCATCCAAAAAATGGCAGAACGACCGGTTTGCTACCTGCAGGATGTATAGAGCGAAGAAAGAAACCCCTTTCATTCAAGTTTTCTGAATGTGAAGAAACCCAATATCGTGACTTGGGAATCAGCCGCAATTGAATTTTAATGAACAGTCCATATTCGCTCCCATTCTGATTTTGACATACCGTGGATGGCATGCGGAGCTGTGAGGCGGCGTCAAAACGAAAGGTAGTGGAGCGACGCCCACGCACATTGTTGCTGAACACACTTTCGATCGTGAGATTTCTGATGACGAGTCTGCACAAATATTGATCGGAGTGTGATGAAACAAGACAATCTGAAAAATGGGATTTCGGATATCACCACAATTCTGGCGAGTAAAATCCTCACACACCAAACAGAAACCGGAAGAAGTTTCACACCGTCCGGAACGACAAAGTCACATTCGGTATGTCATGAATTAAGAACATCCCGAAGAGTCCGCGCTAGATCCTTGATCAACAGAGGCTTTAAAAGGAAAGCACGAATGCCCATGGCTTTGGCCTTTTCCGGGGTCATACTGTGACTAAAGCCCGTACATAGGATAATAGGCACGTCGGGCCTTAGTTCTAACAATTGACGGGCAAGAGCTTCGCCGGTGATATGAGGCATCGTTTGATCGGTCACCACCGCATCAAATCGAAGGGGATCCGCCCGAAAGACTTCCAGAGCTTCAACGCTGCTCGTGCGTACCATGACTTCATACCCCAACCCCTTCATGGCCTCCTCCCCAAGCCTGGCGAGCGGCTCCTCATCTTCCACAAAAAGAATATACCCTCGGCCCATAAACACTTCCTGTTGCAATGGCGTATCTTCACCAGGATAACTCGCCGCCTCCATCTCCGGGAAATACAGGCTGAAAATTGCTCCCTGTCCAGGTTGACTCTCCACCTTCATGACACCCCCATGACTAATGACGATTCCATGGACCACAGCTAATCCCATTCCCGTCCCTTCACCAACCTCCTTCGTGGTAAAGAAGGGATCAAATATGCGCTGGACCACCTCCGGCGTCATACCCGATCCGGAGTCTCGAACGGTCAGGCATACATAGGAACCTCCCTGTAGGTCAGGATGTGTGCCGATCCCATCAGGTTCACCAGTCACATGTTCCAACTGCAATTCAAGAATACCTCCGCTTCCCCGCATCGCGTACTCGGCATTGGCACACAGGTTCATCAACACTTGGTGCATTTGGATAGGATCTCCTAATATGATCGAGGTAGCCCCACTGAATTTTTGCCGAATGTCGATGGTTGCCGGGAATGTCGCTCGGAGGAATTTGCACACTTCTTTGACCACCAATTGAAGATCTAGCGGCTGCCGGCTCTGCTCGGTTTGACGGCTAAATGCCAATATCTGCTGGACCAATTCCTTGGCGCGCTGCCCGGCGACCAACACCTCATCAAGATTCTTTTGGGCACTGACATTTTCCCTGGCGCTCTGTTTAGCCAGTTCCGTATAGCCAATGATCGCCATAAGAATGTTATTGAAATCATGGGCAATACCTCCTGCCAGTGTCCCAATCGCCTCCATTTTTTGGGATTGTCGAACCTGATTTTCCAACTCTTTCAATTGAGTGATATCGGTATTCGTCCCAAACCATTTCACGACCTCATCATGTTGATCGAAAATGGGTAGGGCTCGACCCAAAAACCATCGAAAGGTTTTATCTTTTGCTCTCAGGAGTCGAAATTCAATTTCATACGCTTGGCGGGTGTTTCGAGCTTCCGCCCAGCGTTCCAGACATCCAGGCAGATCCTCCGGATGTAGAAACCGCTGCCACCCATCCCCGATCATCTCCTCAAAGGGACAGCCAAAGTATTCGATAACACGTTGATTGACATAATCAAGGGAACCATCAGCCCGAGCCGTCCAGACCTGCTGCGGAATGGCCTCATTGAGGAGCCTAAAACGCTCTTCACTTTCTTGAAGAACTTTTTCCGCTTGCTTGCGTTGGGTGATATCTTGAAACGCGACGACGGCCCCTTCCAGCTTTCCCTGATCATTTTGGATAGGGGTCGTGACATATTCGACCGGGAAGCTCGATCCATCTTTTCGCCAAAATACCTCTGTGTCGATATGATAGACGGAGCCATCTCTTAAGGAGTTATGGATTAGGCATTCTTCCTGGGAATAGGGGGCGCCATTGGGCTTTGAGTGATGGAGAAGCACATGCGAGGAGTGCCCAACCAGTTCGCTCTCCTCATACCCGGTCATTTCTAATACCGCCGGATTCACAAAAGTCGCATTTCCATCAAGATCCAAACCATAGATTCCTTCTTCCATTGATGCCAATAGGCGCTGTTGGAACAGTGCAAGTTTATTCTTTTCATCTTTTGTGACCTGACGTTCAAGAGCTACGGTAATACGATCCGCAACCATCCCCAAACTTTTGAGGGTGAACTCCGTCAACGGGTGCCGAGCAAATAACCCCATCACTCCCAGCACCTCCTGATTGCTTACCAATGGGTAGCCAGCGAAAGCCATCATCCCTTCTTGCTTGGCCCACTCCTGGTCGGGGACACGTGGATCACCAATGACCATATTGGTCAGTATGGGTTTGCGCTCAGCGGCGATGAGGCCGATTTTGAATTTCCCCATTGGCACACGGCTGTGCGGCCCGTCTAAATGGGTATATAGCCCGGAGCTTGCGCACAATTTCAATACCTGGGTTGGTTCATCAAGGCACCAAATACGGGCAAATGCTGCACCAAGATGTCGTACCAGAGCGTCGGTACAGCCCTGAAGAAGGTCCGGGATGGTTTCCTTCTGGTTGATGACGGTGGTTACTTCAATATCCAACTCGAGCAGGCGATTGCGCTCCACTAGATCCAAATCGGCCTGTTTACGTTTCGTAATGTCGTGTGTGACAGCCAAATGTTCCACTTCGTTCGTAATGGGATTCTTGAATGGCACCGCATACGTTTCTATCCAAATTCTGGTGCCTTTGATGCTCTGGACCTCAAATTGAAGAGTCCGTTTCTTCCCCTGTATCACCTCCTGATGCATTTGCTTAAAGGCATCCAAATGCTCAGGGACGACGAGGTCAAAGACGGAATGCCCCAGCACCTCGCTTGCATGTTCCGCATCGATTAATTCCAATCCCGCGGGGTTGATGTGGAGCAGGGTCCCATCGGCGGCGACCCGTTTTATGCAACCAGGTCCTGTCTCGAAAATGAGATGTAACAAAATTTCTTGTTCCCTGCGCTCCAACTCCGCCTGTTTCTGCGCAGTAATGTCATCGGAGATCCCTAGGAGATAAAGCGGATCACCGTTGGCATCCAGAAGCGGAATTTTTTTGGTATGCAAATATCTGGTCCCATGTGATGTGGTATGAATTACCTCCTCAGGAACATCCAGCAGGGTTTTACTTGCCAAGACTTCTCGATCTTTCCCGGTAAAGAAGTCGGCTTCCGATTTGGAGAAAAAATCGTAATCTGTCTTTCCAATCAACTTCTCCGTAGGATAGCCAACGAGTGCCTCTCCAGCTTTATTAAAGCGAAGATATCGAAGATTTTTGGCCTCTTTGACAAAAATTGTATAAGGAATATTTTCCACAATGGAGTTCAAAAACAGTTCACTATTCCGCAATTCGATATCTGCCTGTTTCCGGATCGTGATATCCTGAACGGTGCCAAGCATTCGCTGCGGATGTCCTTGCTGATGTTCAACAACCTGTCCCTTGCAAGCGACCCATCGGACCTCCCCTGTCGGCCACACAACACGATGCTCGACTTCGTAGGGCGCATCGTTCTCTAACGTTCTTCGAATGGATTCCCCCAACAACAACCGATCTTCAAGATGAACACAATTCATATACGCTTCATTTGTCCCATCAAATTTCCCTGAACCCAACCCAAAAATCCGTGAGACTTCCTCGGACCAGATGAGGTGATTGGTTGGGATATGCCAATCCCAAATCCCCATATTCCCTGCCTTCAAGGCCAGATTGAGTCGCCGTTCACTTTCCGAAAGCAACGTGTGGGTGCGTTGCTGTTCGACCTGACGTTGAGCTTCACTTGACGTGAGCGCCTCTTCCGCCTGCACGGCTTTCCAAGCCAGATTTTTGACCGCTACTGCCCGATGCACCATTTCGACCACCTCATGCCGGTCATACGGTTTGATCAGATGGGCAAAGGCATGATGTTGCAAGGTGGCGATTTTTTCCTTTTGATCGCCATGCGCAGTGAGAATGATGACGGGGAGTGTGGCATCCTGACTATATAACCGCTGCAGGACGATCAGGCCATCAAGGTCCGGAAGACCTAAATCCAGAATGACCGCGCTGTAGGGATGAGGAAGGAATGCACGACGGAGGGCTTCGTTTCCGGTCTCCACCGAATCCACCTGATAGCCTTCGTTGCCCAGTAAATCGCTTAGGGCCAGACAAATATCCGTCTCGTCATCCACAACAAGGATAGTTGGTGGGGTGGTCCTCGCAGCTTCCATATTACTTCCTTTATTGTCCTACTTATTCCGTTAAAAAGACGCATTTTAAACGGAGGATTTTTGACGGAATCAGAGGTGGTATTCTACCCCTTTTGGAAAAAGGTTCAAACCACAGGTCAACGACTAGGATGCTCCTACATTGTTTCTCAAACATTTCTCCTTTTATTTTGAAGACCAACTTGCCGAGGCAAGAGGCATTCTTTGCCCAACGCCCTTCTCAAGGTTCCCAAACATTCGCAAAATTTCCATTATTCTATGAGTTTCTACCTGGTTTAATGACGGCACGAAACTTGAGACTGCCGTATCTCATTTGGACAATCAACAACTCTGCCATGCATAAGCCGTGGACAATAATTACTGAAAGGCTGAGGACAAGGTGACCTCAACGTTTGGTCTATGGGAGTTTTTAAGCCGTGACGTGACCTTCCTGGGAGGCCCGCACAGCCCCCTGCTGAGTTGGCTGGGGTCTGGTGGGATTCTGCTTTTTTTTCTGTGGCACATCCTCAAGATGCGAAAGGAGACGGCTTCGGTTCAACGGGCGTTCGAGCGAATCCATCCAAAGTTACAGGCTCTGGCCAATGAGCGAAGGAAGATGGATCGCGATCGCTTCACTCACCACCACGGAACGGGGTACTCAACCCATGCTGACCGGGCTGCATCTTCTTCAAACCGGCTGGACAGTGAGGACATCCAAACGCTCGATGCGGGAATGCAACAGGAACCCATCTTTCGCAGCCCGTGGGCGCAATATCGAATGACTCTGATTCTGGAACAGGTCCCTTGGTTCGTGGACCCGCGTATATTCAGTACCAAACCTGCTGCAGAGGTATTTACCCAAGAAACCCTCATCGCCAAGCACGTAAATCTTACTTTCTATAGGCAATTTCCTTCACTTGTCACCAGCCTCGGGCTTCTCCTGACCTTCCTCGCTTTGTTTATCGGCCTTGGCAAGCTTCATGCCGATGGGAGTGAAATTGTAGGAATTCAGGGTCTAATTAACGGATTGGCCGGAAAGTTCCTGACGTCCATCGTTGGCTTGATCGTGGCGAATATCTTCTCCTTTCTTGAAAAACCAATAGTTGCCCGCCTGATGAATGCCCATCACGCATACCTCGATCTCATCGATCAACTCTTCCCTCGAAAAACTATGGAACAAATGTTGGAGCAACTCACAGCTAAGCAAGGCCAATCCCCGAAAGATCCTTCCCCCTCAAGAGAGGAAAACCGCGAACACCTTCTTGGATGGGGGACAAACGGACTTATCGGTCCTACCGCGGATTTGACAGCGGCGATTCAGACCTTAATGACATTGCAGAAGGAGGATCATGCTCAAATCCGACGAACGGTAGCGGAACTTCCACGCGTCATCACGGACACCCTGCATGGTCCCCTGAACGAATTGACTGGGGCCATTCAAGACCTCACCATATTGCTTAAGGATAACAGGCCTCATCGCGTGCAAACGGAAACATCGTTCGAAGAGCGCCCACCTCTCTGGAAACCCTCTGCCAACTCCCGTGGTCCTTCCATGATTAACTTTTTTGATAAAATCGGCTCCTGGTCAAAACGGCCGGGGTTAGCCCGACACCGGCGGACGGGATGAGTTCCCCGATGGATCAGGATAACGCCAGTTCTCCCACGACGGGCGGGGTCATCGATCTCATGACTTCACTGGCCATGATCTTCATTCTGCTCTTTGCAGCCTTTATCACTCAGACCTCCTCCGAAGCCCAATCGGAATTACAGGAGCACAAAGAGAATGTGCAGGCAGCCCTCCGGGACCATCTCGAACGTTTAGGGCTTTCGCTGGATTCCGATCCTCAAGATCCGCTCACGCTTCTCATCGTCGTCCCCGACAATAAACTCACCTTTGAGTTCGGCCAAAGTATTCTTTCTCATGACGCTGTTCAGTTTGTACAGGAGGCGATGCCGTTCTACGCGGCAGTTTTATGCGGTCCCTTACGCGACAAGATCGATTCCCTGGCCATCCAAGGCCACACCGACGATCGCGGCGACGATGCCTTTAATTTAAAATTAAGCCAGGAACGATCCCTGGCCGTAATGGTGAAGGGGTTAGAGGCCATAGAAGCTCAAGAGCCGTCCGCCTATCAGTGCTTCCAAACCATGACGTCGGCATCCGGCCGGGGCAGGCAAGATTTGATTTACGATGGGAATAGCAGGGTGAATCGCGAGAAGAGCCGCCGCGTCATCTTTAAAATCCGCCTTCGTTCAACTGAACAACGCCGTATGGTTGAGGGCCTGCCGCCCGTTCTTTCATCTTTGGAATCTCCGATTCATCTGCCCATGTGATCACCGACTTCACACGGTCACCACAATTTTGCCTTTTTGCTGGTTAGACACCATGTAGCGATGGGCTTCCGCAATTTCCGCTAAAGGAAACGTGCGATCGATAATCGGCTTTAAAGCGCCGGACTCCAATCCCTGGTAAATGTATTCTTTCCCTCGCTTCAGCATTTCCGGGCTTTTGACGATCTCAAACAGCGTATAACCTCGTATGGTTAACCCTTTTGCCAGTGCGGGGAACAGGGGGAATGGAGTTGGATGTGGAGCCAATGCCCCATATTCAAAGATAATACCGCCGGGTGCGGTAACGGCAGCCAATTGCTCCAGCAAAGGTCCCGCAACCGGGTCAAACACCAACCGGACGCCTTTCCCAGAGGTCAGCGCCATCCCTCTTTCCACCAGATCTTCTTCATCGGTCACGATCACATGATCAGATCCCGCTTCCAACAGAAAGGCTTTCTTGTCCGCACCACGGGTCGTCGCAATAGCGACCCCTCCCGCGGCCTTGACGATTTGAATGGCCGCCAATCCCACGCTGCTACTCGCTGCTGTAATCAAAACGGTATCGTCTTTTTTCAAGCCTCCGTATTCAATGAGTGCCCCAAAGGCCGTCATGTATTGCATCCAGATGGCAGCACCTTCAATGGCGGATAACTTGGCAGGATATTTCGCGGCCGCATAGGCCGGGACGATGGCACTCTCACCATAGACGCCATATTGGCTCATGGGAAAAGACGGGATGGTACTTATGCGGTCGCCCACACAAAGACCCGTGACGTCTTGACCGACGGCATCAATGACTCCTGCCGCTTCATAGCCCAATCGGGAGGGTAGTTGAGGAGTCTCAAGATATTGGCCTTTTCTCAGCATGATCTCAGCGCGGTTAAGCCCGATAGCCTCCACCTTCATGCGGATTTCTCCCTTACCCGGTTCGGCCAGGGGTAGGTCTTCAAGTTTCAGAACTTCAGGTCCACCTATTTGATGAAAACGCACGATCTTTGGCATCAGCGACCTCCCGGAAAATAAAGAATGTCCATCAAGTTTTTGATCGATCCGTCACGAACTTTACAATGTAATCCACATCATCTCCTGCTTCCCGAATCACTTGTAGAAAATCATCGGGACCCACGTTGACCTTTTTTAAAAATCGACGATCGGCACCACAACCATACATAAGATCGGACGGCAATTCTCCATAAAGTTTGGCCCTGGCTTTCTCGATAATACGGGGGAACCACTCCAATCCGGCCAGTGAGGCTTCCCGTGGCGGGAACAAATCGGTGATTCTCACATATTTCGAATATCGTCCATGTTGATCGTTCAAAAAAAAGTCGCGTCTTATCCTGGTGATGGCGAGTACGGTTTCCGGATCGGGTTCTCCGTCCTCGCACCAATCCTCCACAAAATCAAAAATTTCCTGAGTCGTGGCTCCGATCGATTGAAGGAAATCTTCTTCCTCCTTCGTAAACATCACGCCCACTTTACGTTTCCCGTTTTTATAGGCCGTGACTTTGTTTTCGAAGAGGGACCGGAATCCCTCTTCCCACTCTTCAGATTCATGATTCATCGTTCGATTTCCCCTTACTGCTCCCTGTTTGTCATCAGAAGCTCCTGTCGATCCAGGCATTGTTTCCTTAAATTGTACGGATGTTCTCATTTCCTTGTCTCCCATTTCAGCATAGCTGATTTACATTATTCTACTGACAACCGTTTATACTGACACCGGTAATTGTCTGCTTAATCTCCCAATTTCGGCTTCCATGGCCGTTATCCGGTTCTTAAGGGGCAACATCAAGCGCTCGACGTCTTCTTGCGAATATTTTCTAGGAATGTGCTGTCGGCAATTGGAATCCCAGGCTTCAACATGAAAACGAATAACCCGTTCGGGCTTTCCCTTGTACTGTGAATCGGCGAGTTGTTTGAGCAGGTCGTGATCATCCTCAATGACCTCTGCGGTTCCCCACATCTTGATCCGAGTTTGGGTCGCATAATCCATCAGGAACAAAAAGGCCTGATTATTTTCGGCCAAATTTCCTAATGAAATGTATTGACGGTTGCCCGTGAAATCGGCGAACCCAAGCGTCCGCTCATCCAGCACGTGAAGAAAACCTTTGGGTCCTCCACGATGCTGGATGTATGGCCGCCCGCCCTTACTGGCTGTGGCCAAATAGATGGAGTCCACCTCACTCAAAAAATTCGCCAGGTTCGGCGTGATGGTGTCCGACCATCCGTCTCCCTCTTCCATTCGTGCATATTGCATACGTGATCCCATCTTCTCTTGGACGGCCTTTACGGATGGGGTGAACGCGATATCACTGATTGGTGGTTTCATGGCTTAGTCTCCTTTTCCTCACTCAAGTGGTTGTTAGGCCGCCTGTTCATTCAGAGGAAGATAGTCGGTATATCCCTTCGTATCTCCGCCATAAAAAGTGGCACGATCATAGGGGGTGAGAGGTGAGGACTGGCGGATACGCTCCGGGAGGTCTGGGTTGGAAATAAAGTGCCTTCCAAACGCGACAGCATCAGCCAAATTATTTTCTACATATTCATAGGCTGAAACAGGGGTATGGCCTCCGGCGGAAATCAGGATGGTCTTAAGTGCAGGACGAAATATTGAGGCGGTGTGTGGTTGGTCTTCAAGGCTATCGTCTTGCATGCCCGCGAATTATGAACGTGGCTCAATTAAATGGACAAAGGCCACGCCTCGTGAATCCAGCGCACCAAGGACATACGTGAACAGCTTGATGGGATCGCTATCCTTCATGCCGTTAAACGCGTTAAAGGGAGATAAACGCACGCCGACACGATCTTTCCCCCAAACTTCGATGACGGAATCGACAACCTCCAACAACAGGCGGGCACGATTCTGAATGGATCCACCATAGTGGTCAGTGCGTGAGTTGGAACCATCCTGAAGGAACTGATCGAGTAAATACCCATTGGCTCCATGGACTTCCACGCCATCAAAACCCGCCGCTTTGGCGTTTTCAGCCCCTGCTTTAAAATCGCCAACAATTCCCGGAATTTCATCTGTTTCTAATGCGCGCGGAACCCCAATCGGCGTTTCCTGCCAATCGACCGTATACGTCACGCTGTTTTCCGCAGCAAGAGCAGAGGGCGCAACCGGCAACGCACCATCGGGTTGATGAGATGTGTGAGAAATACGCCCCACATGCCAGAGTTGAAGAAAGATCCGGCCGCCAGCTTTATGCACGGCATCGGTCACGAGTTTCCAGCCTTGGACCTGATCAGGGGAATGTATGCCAGGGGTACCAGGGTAGCCTTGTCCCTGTTGGGAGATTTGCGTGGCTTCAGAAATAATCAAACCGGCTGACGCACGCTGAGCATAATATTCGGCATTGAGCTCGTGAGGAACATTTCCTGGCTGCTGTGATCGCATCCGTGTTAACGGTGCCATGATGATGCGATTGGGTAAGGTAAGGGAACCTATGGTTAATGGCTCAAATAGTTTTGTCATGATCTGTTTCCTTGTGATGAAATAAATATTACGTGACCCGAGCTTTTCAATCATGGTGATCATTCACCGGTGGTCCACCATTCTGGTATCAAAGAAACGGCGTATATGACCGGCAATCACCTCTCCATCTTCCTCAAGAGCAAAGTGTCCGGTGTCCAGTAAATAAAACTCCACATTCGTGAGATCCCGTTGATACGGATATGCGCCTTCGGCAGGAAAGATATGATCATTCTTGCCCCACACGATTAACGTCGGTGGTTGATGTTCACGTAGATACGCCTGCCATTTGGGATACAACGGCGGATTCGAGCCGTAACTATCGAATAGCTGCAACTGAATGTCGTTGTTTCCCGTCCGGTCCAGCAAATACTGGTCCACCAACCAATTGTCCGGACTGATTGACTCCGCATCTCTCACGCCATGCGTGTACTGCCATTTGGTGGCTGCCAGGTTGAGAAATCCCTTGAGAGCCTTGGCGTTCTCCGGCGTGTGCTCTTTCCAGTAGCCCCGAAAGGGTTTCCAAAAATCCCGCAAGCCCTCTTCGTACGCATTTCCATTCTGGATAATGAGCGACTCAACCCGTTCGGGATGACTGACCGCCAGCCGGAAGCCTACCGGCGCCCCATAATCCATGAGATAGAGGCTGTACGATTGCAAGCCCACTTTCCGGGTAAATTTCTCCATGACAGTGGCGAGATGGTCGAACGTGTAGCTGAACTCATCCACCGTCGGCATGGAGCTATTTCCAAATCCTGGATAATCCGGTGCCACAACATGAAACCGATCCGATAATTGTGGAATCAGATTGCGGAACATGTGAGAGGAAGTGGGAAAGCCATGGAGCAACAGAATCCTTGGCGCATCTTTCGGCCCTGCTTCCCGATAAAAGATCTCCAGTCCATCCACCTCGATGGTTTTGTGGAGAGTCGGATAGCTGACCCTCACGGAAGTATCTTGAGCGGTGACCGGTTCCTTGTCTCCCGACTTGGAGCCCGTCGCCCCGACTACCAACAGACCAATGAGGCTAAATGGCATGATCGCTAAAATTCCAATCAAAGGCTTGAGGATTGTTTTGAATCGTTTCATGATGGCGGTTTCCATTTATAGGGTGATAACATTTGGAGTATTCAGAATTGTGGTTTATTCATCCCCCGAATCCACTTTTCCCTCTCCCTATTCAAAGGGAGACGGAAAGGGTAAGGGCGTGAACTCCGGGACTCCCTTTCCTCACCCCAAATGGCCAAAGAAGTCCTCAAAATTTTCACGGGTTGTGATAATACCGTTCGTGGATGATCTGGCCGTCCTGCCATTTGGAGACCACCACCTGCTCCACATGGACCGGCGTTCCATCCGTAGCTACCCAATCCATGACGGCTTCATAAAACGTCACATCTTCACCGACGCCTTTGGCCGTCACATCGAAGCGCTTCCACTCTTTCACCGTGCTCAGAAATTCCTTCTCCCGTTTCAAATTGGCTTTGCGGCCGACTGTCGGCGGGAGAGCGTTCTCCTGCATAACGGCATCTTCCGCATAGAACTCAGTGATCGCATCCAAAATGCGGCCTTCACGAATGTACGAAAACAGGTCTTCCAGTCTGTCTTGAAGCATGATCGTGGTTGAGGTGCTCATGGGTATTCTCCTTAATTAAAAAATGAATGAATCATGATGAAGTCAAATCAGGGTTGCCGGTGTTTCACACGCGAGCCTCAAGTTCCGAAACCGCCGGGAAATCTATTTCCGTCGCGGCTATGTGGTTGAAATAGTTCGTGAACAGCGTCAGAGAGATATTGGCAATGAGTTCCACGATATCCCCTTCTGAGAATCCGGCTTTGCGGAGCTTGGCTACCTCCTCATCGCTGACCCACCCACGGTTCGTGACCACATTCCGGGTAAAGGCCAAGAGGGTCGCTTCCTTCGGGTCGGGGGACTCCCCTCTCCGGCTATCCCCGAGAGCCTCTTCGCTCAGCCCGACCGATCGTCCAATGGCCGAATGCGCTGCCAGGCAATACTGACAGTCATTGGCTTCCGAAACCGCCAAAGCGATCTGCTCACGAAGCTTCGGGGAAAGACTCCCTTTGGAAAGGGCGCCAGAGAAATCGAGGTAGCCCTGAAGGACCGAAGACGAATTGGCCATCGTCCGCATAATATTGGGGGCAAACCCAAGTTTGCTCTCCACACCTTTCAGTAATCGTTGGGCCTGGCCGGTGGCGTGCTCTGGGTTGATGGCTGGTAATCGTGACATCGGGTAATCCTTTCTGTTGATTTTTTAAAACCATTTTTCATTCCACTGTTTCGTGGTATTACAATGAACATGCCAAACAACGAAAAATCGTAAGCTGTTGTTTTTGTACTAAATTTAATATTTAATTCATTCCTACTTACCACGAATTTTCGTGTCTAACGAAAAATCATTGCGTATACACGAAATTTCGTTTACCGTTTCGCCTATGGACTCAACGATTACGACCACACCCGAGTGCCACGAACCCACAACCCTGGATTCTCTCAAATGCCTGTTGCTGGACATTGCCCAGCAACGTTCATTGAATGACCTCTTGTGGCTGATTGTGCGACGGCTGGCGGATCGACCCACAGTGGTCCTGGCCCGAATCTGGCTGATCCGGCCAGGCGATATCTGCTCCACCTGCCGGTTGAGGGAGGAATGCCCGGATCAGACAAGGTGCCTCCATCTGGTGGCCAGTGCGGGTCGTTCAGGCGTGGGGGATAAAACGGAATGGATGAACACTGACGGCTACTTTGCCCGATTTCCGCTTGGCGTCTGTAAGGTAGGGCGGATCGGAAAGACCGGCGAGCAGCTCGTCATCAATGAAATGGACAATAATCTGGCCTGGATCGCGCGGCCCGACTGGGCCAGACAGGAAGGCATCCAGGGCTTTCACGGTCAGCCCATCATCTATAAGGGAGAGACTTTGGGCGTCCTGGCGGTGTTCGAACGAGAACCCGTCACCAATGAAGCCACGGTCTGGTTCCGCATGATTGCCGATCATGTAGCCGTGGCGATCGCCAATGCCCGGGCCTTTGAAGAAATCGAACGTCTCAAAGCCCAACTGGAACTGGAAAACACCTTCTTAAAAGAAGAAGTCCTGGAAGCGCAGAACTTTGGCGAAATTGTGGGTCGGAGTCCGGCCATCGCCAACCTGGTACAGCAGATCGAACTGGTCGCACCCACCGATGCCACGGCGCTCATTTCCGGAGAGTCGGGAACAGGAAAAGAACTGGTCGCCCGCGAAATACATCGCCGCAGTCAACGGAAAGACCATCCGCTCGTGCGCGTGAACTGTGCGTCCATTCCCAGAGAACTCTATGAAAGTGAATTTTTCGGGCACGCCAAAGGCGCCTTCACCGGTGCCTTAAAAGATCGGGCCGGGCGGTTTCAAGCGGCCGATGGCGGCACGTTGTTTCTGGATGAAGTGGGAGAAATCCCCTTGGAGATGCAAAGCAAATTGTTACGCGTCCTACAGGAAGGGGAATATGAACGGGTGGGAGAGGAAACCACGAGAAAGGTCAATGTCCGCATCATCGCGGCCACCAACCGGAAGCTCGCCCAGGAGGTTGAAGCTAAGCGGTTCCGGCAGGATCTCTATTACCGCCTGAATGTATTTCCCATCGAAGTGGCGCCCCTTCGCAACCGCAAAGAAGACATCCCGCTGCTGGCGGCCAGGTTCATGGCCCACGTCCGCAAAAAGCTGAACTGCACCGGAAGGGAATTGACCCAGGCGGAAGTGGTGAAATTGCAAAACTACCATTGGCCGGGCAACGTGCGGGAATTACAAAATATTATTGAACGGGCCGTGATTTCTTCTCGATGCGGATCGGTCAAATTCGACCTGCCGGTTCCACAAGCCAACGGGGCGACGCTTAAAACCCACATCAAGAAAAACGGAGATAACCCGGGCGAGATTCTGACCGAAGAGGACATGCGCCTCCGCGAAAAAGCCAATATCGAATCGGCCTTACAACAGACCGACTGGAAAATCTATGGTGTCGGCGGGGCCGCCGAACTCCTGGGCCTCAAACCGACCACCCTCCTCTCCCGCATCAAAAAAATAGGGATTAAGAAGACCCATTAGAGAGGTAACCGTTTGCGGTATTTGCCTTGAAGGGAAGCAAGAAAATCATTTTGCGCAGAACAATCACTATGGCAGGGAATGCCACAAACTCACTACCACCTCTCCGAAGCCGATTTTCGTGCTTGGGAGCCAGGCAATCTCTACCTTTTAAAAGAAGATGAACGAATACCATGAATGATTTTATTCCCGGCCAACGCTGGGTGAGTGACAACGATGCCGCACTCGGATTGGGCATCGTCCAATCTGTCGCCTTTCGCACGGTTCAAATGGAATTTCCTGCCGTCGCCGAAACACGCACATATGCGAAAAAAACTGCCCTGCTGACGCGTGTTGAATTTGATGTCGGTGATTCAATTAAAAGTATCGATGGTTGGTACCTGTCGATCACCAAAATAGAACAGGTCAGCGGCACAGTGCGCTACCACGGCATTCGAGACAGTGGCGAAACTACCACCATGCACGAATGTGAACTGTCTGCTGAAATCAACTTCAATTTACCCCAAGACAAACTGTTTGCGGGGAAAATTGACGGAAACAAATGGTTTGAACTGCGCGCGGCAACGCTCCGACACCTTTCCACACAACAAACATCAGCAAGCTTTGGCTTACACGGACCACGTGTCAGCCTGATTCCTCATCAAATGTATATTGCCAATGAAGTCTCAAAGAGATCAAACCCGCGTGTTCTGCTCGCCGATGAAGTGGGCCTCGGCAAAACCATTGAAGCGGGTTTAATTCTGCACCGCCTCATACTGACTGGGAAAATACACCGTGCATTAATTATCGTACCCGAACCACTACTTCATCAGTGGCTGGTGGAATTGCTCAGGCGCTTTAATTTACGTTTCACCTTAATCGATGAGCAGTATTTTTCAAATACCGACGGGGCAGTCGATGATCCTGAAGAGTCGGTACCTCTTGAAAACTATTTTGATCAATTTCCCCTCGTGTTATGCGGATTGCAGTTTGCCTGCCGCGATGATATCGCCCCGTTAATTGCCATGTGCGATTGGGATATATTAGTCGTCGATGAGGCGCACCATCTTGAGTGGACACCGAGCGAGAGCAGCCGGGAGTATCGGCAAATCGAAACGTTAGCGAATCAGTCAGCTTCAGTCTTGTTATTAACAGCCACACCGGAGCAATTTGGCACGGCCGGGCATTTTGCCCGCTTGCGACTGCTCGACCCGGCGCGGTTCCACTCGCTCGACAGCTATTTAGCCGAGGAGAAACAACATGCCGCGACTGCCGGGCTGGTGAATCTCCTACTCGATCATCAGACCATGACTGAAGATGATCTAGCGCATGTACGTTCGCTCATCGATGATAGCGATACCATCGACATCACAGACATCAATGCCACTCATGACGATGCCAGCACACTTCGACGACACCTCATCGATCGTTTGATTGATCAACATGGCACTGGCCGCATGTTGTTCAGGAACACGCGTGAGACGATCAGCGGGTTTCCCCGGCGTCATTTCATTCCTGCTGTACTCGACGACGACAGAAACGAAACCCGTATCAACTGGCTTTCCGATAAACTACGAGAACTATCGCCGCACAAAGTCCTACTGATTTGCGCGACCGCCGAGACCGCGGTTTCAATATCAACAATACTGCTGCAAAAGCATGGCCTGCAAGCCGGCATTTTTCACGAACACATGAGTCTCCTGGAACGAGACCGCACTGCCGCCTGGTTTGCCGAGGCAGAAAACGGTGCGCAAATATTGATTTGTTCGGAGATTGGCGGCGAAGGTCGAAATTTTCAATTTCTCCACAATATCGTTTTGTTCGACTTACCCGATAACCCCGATTTACTGGAACAGCGTATTGGCCGCCTGGATAGAATCGGGCAGCAGCACGATATCAATATTCACGTGCCTGTCGCGGCAGGTTCAAGAGACGCACGGCTGAGCCGCTGGTACCATGATGCACTCAATTCGTTTGAGCAGAGTTGCGTAACCGGCCAACACATCAAGACCGAGGTGGAAGAACAATTTGCCGCTTACGTTGTCGGCGAACACCTCGATGAAGACAGGTTTGTCAGCGAGTGCAGGCAACTGCACGAACAAAAGACGCGGCAACTCAATCTCGGTCGAAACCGGTTGCTCGAACTCAGTGGGTGTCGTCAGGAAATTGCTGACCCGTTGATTCAAGAAATCAAACACAATGAGCAGGAGAAGATCTTATTACGATACCTTGAACATGCATTTGATTGTTTTGGGGTTGAAATTGAAGATCATTCGCTGAACAGTTGGATCGTACGACCGGGTGCTCATTTACAGGTGGAGCAATTTCCTGAGTTACCCGAAGACGGCATTACCGTGACGACCAATCGCGAGACCGCCCTTGCGCGAGAAGACATGCATTTTCTAAGTTGGGAGCACCCGTTAGTGCGCGCGACAATCGACCTGATTTTGAACGGAGAAAAAGGCAGGGCCAGCATCTGCGCCTTACACATGCCACAACTTTCACCTCGCAGTATTTTAATCGAAGCCATATTCGAATCGAACTGCCCTGCACCCGGCGGGTTAGACATCGGTCGCTATCTTCCTTGCCACGCATTGCGCTTGCTGGTCAACCAGGAGGGGGAAAATTATGCCCAACAACTTCCACCTGACAGTTACGAAACACTAATGGAAAAGATCGATCAAGAAGTCGCACGGCAAATGATCGAGAAGACACGTGCGACATTAAAAAAACAAATGCAACACATTGAGGAAATGGCCGCGCAACAGCTCCCCGTGCTTCGCAATACTGCCATCGCCTCGATGCATGAAGAATTAGATAACGAGTTACAGCGTCTGCTTACCCTGAAAAAGCGCAACCCAACAATTCGCGACGAAGAAGTGCAATTGTTACGCACGAAAATTTCCGATATAGAAACGCGTTTGCAAAGCAGTACTCTCAAGCTATCCGCCCTGCGTGTCATTTATACGGTTTAAGCCCTCGAATACAAACCCTCGAGGGTATATTCCCCGTTGCGTGTGGTGTAACTTACTCGCGTGAGCAAGTACAATCATGAGGGAAGTATGTGAAGCAAAAAAATTATGAGTCGCGTCTGTTGTCGTAAGTCAGGTGGGAATTTTGCATGGCGTGCCACAATCCTTGGGTTTGCAAGAATTCTAAACAGTATAAGAACGGACTTGGCCCGTATTCAAAACGAAAAACGGAGACAGCCCAGGGGAAGTTCCGACCGAAGAAGATATGCACTTTCGCGAAATGACCAATATCGAATCCTGCTTAAAATACACCGACTGGAAAATTTACGGGACCGGCGGAGCCGCCGAACTCCTCGGCCTCAAACCCACCACCCTCCTCTCCCGAATCAAAAAGATGTAGATAATGAGAGCAAGACAATAACTCATACATGACAAACGAAAAAATTTGCATGAAATCTTAAAGCCCAGAGAAAGTAAACTGTAACGAATCAAAATGCCTAAAAATCATGGGAGAGATTTCTTTTTTAAGTACACTTCTTTCAATACCGCGAAGATTATCCTCAGGGATTTAACATACCGCTGGAGCTCCCCTCTGTTATTTAACGATCCGTTTGATACTCAAATGGAGCTTAGGAACGGTTTCATTGCCAAAAACTCTGAGCTTTTGTATTGGGAAGAGATCCAAAGAAGAACATTAATGAGTTTAGAACCGTTAGGTTCTTCAAATAACCCGCTGTTTCGTATTATTATGGCAATTCGAGGAGGTGAGGTCGAAAACATTTTCCCCGAGATCATTGATAGCCTGCAAAAAGGAGAAGTTAGGGCATTAACTACCCCTATGAACCAATTATTTGAAAATGTCCAATCAAATTTTCAGGGGCTAAATGACGATTGGAAAACCCTTTTAAACCATATGCGAATTTTTAGTGTGTCAGAAGTTCTGGACGACTTACTAATGTGGGCACATTATGCTGAAAATCACACAGGGGTTGTTTTTAAACTTAGCTGTTTGCCAGAAAAGGATAATGCTTTATGCATTGCCCAGCAAGTCAATTATAGTAATGATATTCCAATAATGGTCACTATTGAAGATTTGGTTAACCATCAATGCGGCGTGGGAAAGTTCACAGAATTAGACTATTTCAAGAAGCAGGCCTTAACCAAAAGCTACCATTGGAACTATGAAAAAGAGTGGCGAATTGTCGATTTTCGGCCGGATCAAATTGACCAATTATATGTTGACGTTCCATTTCATCCGGAGGAAATCAATAGCCTCTTCCTAGGATGTAGAATGAGTTCTGGAAATAGGGAACAAATTAAGAACATGGCAAAAGCAGTTTTACCCCATGTAAAACTTTTCCAGGCATCCGTACACAAAAGTAAATTTCAGCTGAATTTTGAGGAAGTAGAATAGAAGAGATAAAGCTGCAAGAATACTTTTAAGGAAATTAGGGTGGGTAGGTTTTGCTATTGAGGTATGCTGCACGTCTCGACTCTTGGGATAGCGTGTACGCCGCAGGTCCACTTTTCCCATTCTCTGCAAAGGCAATCATATCTCCTCATTTCACAAATTCTCCTCCATGTGCTGTGGCTTATTTTTGGTGTGTGGAAAGGCCGGCTTTTAATCAGGCAGTCGAGGTTCCTTCGGCTTGGTTCAGGACAGGCCTTTTGTTTCTGCAAATGGAGCCAAAATCATTTCCGCCCAGATCAGCCATATTGAATCGTCCTAACGCAATGGAGGGGCGGACCAACTCGCGCAGAGCTCAGACAAGGTCCGCCTTTTGGTTTGAACGGCAGCCCGATAGGCCGATCTGCACGCGGAACCTCTACTCTTTACCTTCTAACCGTTGGCTTTCTTCCTTTTGATCAGAAAGACACAAAGATTCTCAATTCAGGTTTGCGAGAATGACCGTGGGAAGAAACGGGAGCGAAGCCCCAGTTCATTCATACTTGTGGTTGGGTTGGGATCAGGCCCTGGAAAATCACTTACACATCTATGCCCTGTTAGGCCGTCGCACATGCTGGGTTTCCTGCCCCTACTGTCATGACGCTTTACATGTATATTTTCTCAATAATTTTATTGATAAGAGTAAATAGGTCAAGGCCAGTTTGGCGATATAAAAGCCCTTTTCTTGAGGGAAAGTCAGGACATTTCTCCTTGATCCTAAACCCACTACTTTCCTCTCCCGTATGAAGAAGATGGGTATTGAGAGATCAAGCTAAATCTTATCTAGAGTTTGTGGAAATTCTCTTCCAGGAAAAAGAAGTAGGAGCAGGATTGGAAAACCACCTTGGACTAACAAGGGGAGGTTAGTATCACCCTTCCAGTTTCAACATCGTTTGACCGAATCTCAGGACGTCGTCAAGCCCATGAGTGATAATGGCCTTCACAATGTCCAGATTCAGTTTATCGTATTCATGAATGGCTACATTTCGAAACCCCACCATGCGCTTCATAGCATCGGATAATTCGCTGTCCAGATGTCCATTTGTCCGCAACAACTCAAACGCGTCCCTGCTCTCCTGGGGAACACCCCACCGCCGCTTCCGGACAATGTGCATAGCCAGATCAATTGAAACTTCACAAGTCCTTTGGAGGTTGAGAAGAATAGATTCTTGAGCCAGTAAATTTTCATAGAGGTTCTGATCGCTCAGATTGTAGACCTGACGAATCCGTTGAATACACCGCTCCAGACTCGCCACCTTGTTTAAGACGACGTCATCGGGCATACACCGACCCCCGAGTTCGGACATCCTCAAGAATCCCGGACCTTTCTTCGTTAAGCCGGGCATAGGATGCATAGACAACCATTTCAAAAAATTCCCGCGCTCGGTCGTCTCCACTGAACAGACATTCGCCTGTGGACAAAACCTGCATCTGCATCACCGTCGATGCGGCACGGAGATCAATCAGATCAACCTCACGATGAAGATTCAGCGCCAGATCTTGTTGAAGCCCCACCAACATATTTGGCGCAAGCCGATTCTGCGCCAGCACGGCCAAATCAATATCGCTCCCAGGACAAGCCGTCCCTTGTGCCTCGGATCCAAACCGGTACACGGCCAGGAGAGCCGGCACAGTCCGCTTTATAGTGGTGATAACCGATTCTAATTTCTCGTCTTTCATCGTTCCTGCGCTTTCTTCTCGGGCCTTCCTGCAACCCACCACTACCACTGCCGTCAGGCTAATGCCCCAACCACAACCTGTCAACAGCAAAGCCAAAGACGCTGCAACGTGGACATTAAGACCTTTCGACCCACCACACTTTTTTCCCGCATCAAAGAAATGGAGATAACATTTTCGCGTCTAGAAAAAAGAATGAAGATGCCCTCAATTCTTTGTGAAGCTTAACCTGGGCTTAAAGGAGGAGAGGTCGTACTATTTCAGGAGGATGTGGAGGCCGCGCTTATAATGCCAGCTGATGAAATTGGGGAAGCGTTTTTTCGGATGGTTTTTCGGTAGGTTGTATCTTTTGTCGCAGATATACTGTGGGACCTGATCTGTTTTTATGTAGGCTTTCCCGTTGTTAAATTGGTCACTCTTGGTAAATATCCAGAGGGAAAAGCCACTGTGACTCAGGAAATGATCACCTCCACAGGAGGTTTCCCTATCTTGCTTTTTGGAACAATGTGGGGCTGTTGAAAAAAGCCGCCAGCGGCGTTCTCTTCATGTTTCCGTGCTCACGTACTGGAAGTACGCTCTGCGCGCAAAAATGACTGCGGTCTTGCTGAACGAACCCTTCGGGAAGACTCAGGGCATGCTTTTTGAACCGCCCCGAGGCCTCTGATATGCACCGTGCCTGTGGGTCAATATGCTCCTGGAAAATATTAATTTTCACCACTCCCAATGTGGTTCACGGGCTTTTGGCGGGGAGGAACACTTGGGGGAAGGGGTCGGGGTGCCCGTTCCATCATAAATTTCTGCCTCTATATCCTGTTAGGCCGTTTCAACTCATGCCTTCCCTGCCTCTACTGCGATTAGGCTTTGCATGTGAATTTTCTCAATGATTTCTTTGAGTGTGTCACCAGCCACTTCATTGGCGACCTGACAGGTTCCCGCATTCCGATGCCCGCCACCGCCATACGACAAACATAACTCGCCGATATTGACCGTTGAAGTCCGGTTGACGATCGAACTGCCAATGGCGAACACGGTGTTTTGTTGTTTCAACCCCCACATGACATGGATGGACAGATTGCATTCCGGATACAGCGCATAAATCATAAACCGGTTGACGGCATAGATGGTCTCCTCGCCCCGAAGATCCAGCACGACCAAATTTTCATGGACGGTCGAGCACCGCATGATCTGTTCTTTCGCCAATTCGGCATGTGTACGGAAGAGCTGCACCCTCTCCTGTACGTCCGGCAGGGCGATAATCTCATCGATGCTGAGGCTAATACATTTTTCGATGAGTTCCATCATCAACTGGTAATTGGAGATCCGGAATTCCTTAAAGCGCCCCAATCCGGTGCGGGCATCCATAATGAAATTCATCAAGGCCCAGCCGCGAGGGTTAAGAATTTCGTCGATCCCGTATTGAGCTGAATCGCCTTTATCGACCGCGTCCATCATCTCATTCCATTCGGCCGGAAAGGTCTTTTCCCCACCGTAATACCGATAGACCACCCGCGCAGCAGAAGGCGCCTTGGGATCGATGATATGTTTGCTTCTCTCACCCTTATTACGAATGGTCTCACTCAGGTGATGGTCAAACGCGAGATGAACCCCCTCAACATACGGAAGATTGGTGGTGATATCATTTACCGAAATTTCCACCTTGCCGTCCTGCATATCTTTCGGATGGACAAACTTGATGTCCTCAATAATCCCCATTTTTTTCAGCAGAACCGCACAGACCAGTCCGTCAAAATCACTGCGGGTCACTAATCGGAATTTTTCAGTAGCCATAAGATTTGATCCTCAAAGACAAACAAGATTGATAAGAGCAGGGCGCGTATTTGTTCCTGATTGTTCGGATTTCATTCATCAGGCTTCAGGCTCCAAGCCCGGACCTCTTTAAATTTATTATAATTTTCGGTCCTGCCGTTTAGATCTTAAGTATTTGAGATTATCGCGTTTTATTTTTCCAACCGGAAAATGGCGGCTTGGACTATTGTGTTTATTCTTTCCTGAGCACACTCTGATATCGTTGTGTATCTCAAAAAATACGGATTTTACTTTTCATCTTGATTAATTTTTCATATAGTTCGATACCTTTTACATCTCCATCTGGACCCTCTATAGAGGGTCCGAATATCTAAATTCCTAAAAAATCACAATAATTTGAATAATAAAAACATTAAAAATACTTTAAACAATATTAATATATAATTTAATTATACTGTTAAAGATATTTTTATGTATTGATTAAATATTGTTTACGATATAAATTAAGGAAATGAGGAAAAGACAGACCACAATTGTCGATGACATGGCCTTATCACAATTACGTATCGATTCCTCAGTTGAGGATCACAATCTTAAGCCCAACGATTGGATCCGGCTTCTGCGGAATTATCTGCGGATGACGCAGGCGGAACTCGCTAAACGAGCCAAGATCACGCAAGCCAACCTCGTGGCAATTGAATCCGGAAAAGTCGATCCGCGAGTCGGCACACTTCAAAGGATCTACCAGGGCCTCTCCTGTCACCTCAGCGTCGAGCCCAGACCTCAAAAACCTCTGAAGGAATTACTCCGTGACCGAGCTCGGGCTATTGCCCTTCAACGGTTAAAAAAAACGATGGGGACCATGGCACTGGAAGAACAGGCGCCGGAGAAGGAAATGTTTAGGAAGCTTCTGGAAAAACGGACGGACGACATCCTTCGCGACCCTCGCGAAAAATTATGGCGCAAAGAACATGGCGGATGACATCCGGCGGAGATATCTCAGGCCTAATTCTCGGGCATCTATCGACCCCGGCTGCCCGCAATGCCGCAGAGACCGAAACCATCAGCCGGGCTTATGATAAACATGTGTTTCGCGCACGCCGAAAGAAACGCGGGGCTGAATGGCTGACGGATGACTACATTCGTCAAGTGCATGCGGATATGTTCGGGAACATCTGGGAGTGGGGAGGGCAGTACCGTCAAACCCGATTGAATATTGGGGTTGAACCGCATCTGATCCGCAAACAAATTAAACTTTTAACGGAAGATTTCCTTTCTTGGAACGAGGCGAATTCCACTATGCCGGTTGTTGAGATCGCGGCACGACTTCAGCATCGCCTGACCCGGATTCATCCGTTTCTCAATGGGAATGGTCGCCAGGCCAGGCTGATGACGGACATTTTTTTTACTCCCGCCACTACGACATTCCGCAGTGGCCTCAAATCCAACTCATGCCCCAGGGAAACCAGGTTCGCGAAGACTTTATCAGGGCCATGAAAAACGCCGACGAGGGCGACTTTGCCGGACTGATGAAATTTATTGAGAAATGTCTGGAGGAATCTAACTAGGCTTTTCCCATTGTTAGTATGTTCCAAGAGAGACGCTTCACCACGCGGCAAACCCACCGATTCATCACGCTCCTCGCTCCTCTCTTCAACGTCTAAAATGGAAGCGGCGGCTGACGGAGAACGAGAAGACAATGATATCAATGGCATGGTGGATAGCCAGGATCACGTTGGTGATCTGTTCAATTACAACGACTTCAGCCTTTGCCGGGGAATCGGAGAGACTGACCCAGAACGAGGAACGATCGCAAGCTCTATCAGACCAAGCCCAGAAATTCCAGTCGCCTCAATGGCATTACGGCGGATTTGTGGATCTTGGCTACTCACAGGACTTTAATTACCCTGACAATCACCTCTTTCGCAATCGGGGCACCACGCCCAGAGTCAACGAACTCGAACTCAACATGGGCGGTGCCTATATTATGAAGAGTGCGACCGAACAGTCCCGATGGGGTGCAGAGCTATTGGGGCAGGGCGGACAGGATTCCAAAGACTTCGGTTTCGGTACCAATCTCCCTCATGTTCCTGGCTCCGATGTCTGGCGTCACTTCGGTCGCGCGAATCTCTCCTACCTGGCTCCGGTCGGCAATGGCTTGACGATTCAGGCCGGACTCTTTAACAGCTTCATTGGGTATGAATCCCTCTACGCCAAGGATAATTTCAACTATACGCGGTCCTGGGTGGCCGATTACTCACCCTACCTCATGTTCGGAGCGAATGCGGTCTATCCGGTCAACGACCGGTGGACCGGTGCCGTCTTTATCATCAATGAATATTTCCATCTTCAAGACGCCAATAATCTGCCGAGTTATGGGGCACAGACCATCTACAAACCGGGTGAGCCCTGGACAATAAAGGAAACCGTCTATTACGGACCTGATCAGTCGAACACCTCTCTGGAATTCTGGCGATTCTTTTCCGACACCATTGTTGAATGGAAGAGCAAGAAGGTCACAATTGCCGGCCAGTATCAGATAGGAACTCAGAAGAATGCCACTGTGGCCGGCAACCCCAGATTAATGTATATGGGAGCGGCCCTCCATATGCGCTGGCACCTTAAAAAATCCTGGTTTCTCGCACTCCGACCGGAATTGTATTCCGACCCGAATGGTCTCATTACCGGCTCTGAGCAATTCGTCTGGGCGGTTACCGCCACTGCGGAATACAGGCTTCCATACGAGTGGACCAATTCCATCTTCCGGCTGGAATACCGCCATGACAACTCAACGGGTCCCGGTGGCGGGTTCTTTAAAGGCGCGGAAAATCGTTTAACCCCCTCGCAGAACTTACTGATTTTTTCCGTCATTTGGACATTCGACTCACAATGCTCGAACACACCGTGCTGAGATCACTGAGAGAAGAGGCGCATTAACTTGGGAAGAAGCCGGCTCACAAAATTCGAGAAAGCTGTTGTGAAAAAATTTCTGTATCCACCCAGCGGAAATTTATTCATACGTTCCGCGGATCGGATAGTCATTCTCCTGAATCCACCTCAGCGTATCGACTAATTCATCGGGATCGGATCGGTTGAACGGGGTGTTGGAAATATCGATCAACTGGACTTTGCCTTCCGGATTCACCGCAAACATTCCAGGTTCGGGGAACGGTTGGTCCGTTTCCTTCGGAGAGCATGGATGAGAGATATACAGCCCGAGTTCCTTCATCTGTTCAATGGAGAGCCCGTAGGCCACCGGGAACGTCACACCTGCCGTTTCCGCCATCTCCCTGGCCTTGCTTTTTGAATCTCCTGAGACTGCCACGATTTCCGTCTTCGTGGCCGGAAACTTATCTTTCAAGGATTCAAGCTTCGTCAGGTATTTTTTGCATATCGGGCAATGCAGACCTCGATAGATAAACACGACTTGCCAGTTCCCCTTCTTTTCCGGCTGACCCAATGTGACCTCCCCGCCACTCACCAGCGGGAGGGTGAATGCAGGCAGTCGGTTTCCTGACGAAAGTTTTGTTGTGCTCATCCATCTCTCCTTCTCTGAGGATTCATTTTCCTCAGGACTTTTCTTTTAAATCGATAACTGGATCGCCTCATTTGGCGACCCTGAAAAGATTCCGTTGATTTCACATTAACAAGCCCGACCTATCGGGGAATCTCTTCTATTTGGATAAAAGTTCATTTTTTGATGGAACTTTGTCTAACAACATGGGAATATTCGTGATTCAATCCTGAATGAAAAGCATCCCGAATTGGCCTGTTGATAAAACGTGTACTAAAGAAGACATCCAGACATTGCTCGACCCATTCCCATATTCCCGTTTTTCTCCCAAGCGTCTGACCGTTTCATTCTGGGTCAAAGTGGCAGCGTTGATGACCTTGTCGGTGGCGATCTACGTGGTCATGCAGACCATCAACATCGGTGAGGTATTCAATCCCGACCGGATCACCCAATGGCTTTCAGAGGCTGGTCCTTTGGCCCCTTTCCTGTTCATGGGATTGATGGCTCTCGCCGTGATCATCAGCCCGATTCCAAGCTTGCCTTTAGATATTGCCGCGGGTGCGGTGTTCGGACCATTACTTGGTGCCATGTATGCCGTCATCGGAGCTGAAGTCGGTGCGATCACGAGTTTTTACATTGGGCGAGCCGTGGGCCGGGAAGTGCTGACCCGACTGCTCCATATCAACATCGCCTTCTGTGAGAAATGCTCGGACCGTCATCTGGCAATTTTTGTGTTTCTATCCCGTCTGATCCCGATCTTTTCGTTCGATCTGATCAGCTACGGTGCCGGGCTGACTAACATGTCGATTCGTGTCTTTGCTCTCGTGACGTTCCTGGGAATGATCCCTCCGACCCTTGCTCTCACTTACGCCGGGAGCTATATGGGCTCAGGAACTTGGCTCACCGTCGTTTTGGGACTTGCGATGGTAGCATTACTCCTTCTCATTCCCTCAATCGTCCTTCGATACCCCACCTCCCGATTCGTGAAACTTTTGCGAGGGGAGACCTCAGGATCAACTCCAGCCCCTGTTCCACTCCAACAACCCATGGCGACCCCCGACCAATCCCAACCACTCTGCGACTCTTGTCACGGAAAGATGGAATGAGATCCTCGATTTTTGTGGGATACCTCCCCTCTAGCTCACGAGGGAGGTCGGGTCAAAGCGGCAGGGACTGAAAATTCCACCGTCGTTGAAGGAGTTCATCCAGGGCTTTTTTCATGTCGCGATGAGGAAGGTGGATACGTTCGCCATGCCCGGGCAGGACCCACTCAAAGGAAAGGGGGAGCAATTTCTCGACCGATCGTTCCAAATACGCGTCATCCCATACCAGCCGTTCCGGAGTCCCGAGTTGTTGGAGTTTTGGATTCCACCACAGATGATCGCCTGAGAACAAAAAACGATTCTTATATAGCAAAGCCATGCTTCCTGGGGTATGGCCGGGAACAGGAATGCAGACAAACTCCGGAGCAACGTGTACGGAATTCTCACCATCAATAACGTGCTCTGCGCCGGGCATGGCAGAAGCGTCCGCACGATGAATGATCCGGATGGCATTAAAATGCTTTGCATAACGAGCGGCCTCCGCCACATCATCCTCGTGACTGAGGAAGATGTACCGAATCCCGCCTTTCTCTTCAAATGCCTGAACCAGATGCTTGAGGAAACGGGGAGAATCGACTAACCAGTTTCCTTGGGAATGTTGGATGAAATAGCCATTGGCTCCAAACGATTTTTCCGAGTTGAATCCCACGTAGTCCACTCCGCCTTCTATATGTAGTGGAAATGAAGCTTGAGCCTCCAAGAATACCTTGCGATCCTTCTTCTCCGTGCCGATTGATCCCACCGGACAGGCGATCAGGGCTTGGTATGCAGCAAATTCCTCCTTTGCCGTTTCCGGTTGACGGAAGACGGTTGAATAATCACCGTCTTCCATAAACGTGAGTGGAGCTAATTGCCGACAGGTATCACAATCGATACAGGTGGAGTCCACAAAAAAGTTTCCCTCGATATTTGTCTGTAATCGCTTGGAGAGGTTTGCCATAATTCGATGCTCTTACTGGTTCAGTATACCGGGCAGAAAATCGTCCATGCCATATTCAGAAAAAGAGGTTGTATGGCCCTGTGTTCCAAGATACGCTAACATTCAGATTAACAAGAATGACCAAAACCGACACTTACAGGACATAGAAAACCAAACGTTATTGTACCAATCCTAAACGACGGAGGGATTTATGCAAAAGATCGCAGCCATGGTCCTGACAGCGGCCTTATTCGCCGGATTCAGCGGATGCAGTTATGTATTCTATCCGCGTGCGGATGACTATGCGGCGAAAGCGAAGGGGAGCACCAGCGTCGAAACCGTGCTGAATCTCACCACCATGATGGAAGCGAGTGCCGAAGCGGCAAAAGGCGGAACAGGGAACGATCAATCAATGGACGACCTGCACAATCAATTTCATGCCTTCGACAATTCATTGTGTTGTGTGGACGAGGCCAAACGGGAGACACCAACCTACGCTCTCGCGGTGACCCATAACAAGGAGTTGTGGGCCATCTTTAAACGACTATGGAAGTTCAAAGATACGCAACCCCAACGAGATGAACACCTCGGGTTATTTAAGAGGGAGATCCAGGAACTCCGCGCGACACTTGAGGCATTGAAATAAAATGGCGACGCCAATCCACCCGACTGGCCTTGATCGAATGTGTGCGAGATGGGTGCCCAAGGAAGGGGAAATTTGCGTCACGGTATTTTTAAGGTTATCACCTAGGTATAGCGGGTATAACTCGTCGTCTGTCGGGGTCGTGACTTGAGAATTACTCCGATTAACAGACCGATGAGTACCAAACCGCCTCCATAGAGGAGCCATTTGAGTTGTAAGTTTTCTTCCAGCTGCCTGGCTTTTGACGATAACTCTTCAACTTGGCCTGCTAAGCGGGTATTCTGCTGCGTCAGCTCGATGTTCCGGGCATGCTCATTGATTGAATCGGCCGATATACGTTTCAATTCTGTCAGTTCTTTGGACAGGGATTGCACCTGCGAATTCAGTGTCCGGTTGTTTGCGTCGGTTTCTTTGTGCTCAGCCTGAATGCTCGCACGCGCTTCGCGTTCTTTATCGATTTCAGCTTTTAGGCTTTGAAGGCGTTTCTCGGTTGCGGCCAGCTTGACACGAGCGATGGGTTCTCCGACGAGGTACTGAGACGTTATCCAGCCCTCCATCCCATCGGTGGTACGAACCTGGGTGAAACCGGCTTCCTCGTCTACCGCGAGAATGGTCAGTTGCGTCCCGCTGGGGAGACCACGGTGTAAGATGCGATGAGCAGTAGTGGGCCCACTGCGTAGCGGCACAGTTACCACGTCAGAAATATAATTCACCTCTCCGACTGCGGCCAATGGCTGTGTGGTCAACCCAAAACAGGAGAACGATAAAAAAACGAGATAGATTAAATACTTCAAAGCGTTTCGTCTCCTTGTTGTGTCGCACATCTCGAAAAAGGAGTTCTTCGGGAGAAAGGTAGAACGCCATACTCACAGGGAATGGGAAATATAGATGCCCTGGGAGACAAGCCGATAAGTAGCAAAGGAGCCGCGAGGTGTCAATGACGCCAAAAATTCGGCTCGTGAAAGTGGAGGCTCAAAAAGGTTCATTCCTTTGTTGACTATCCATTTATCCCCCTTTTTTATCCACGAATATAGGAGATCTGGAAATGGTCAAGCCAATAAGTCTAGAGAGGCTGGGTGGGTGAGGTAGGAGAAATGAAAGTCTTCACCACAATAATTTTTTGACTCCGGTGATCATATGACCCACCACCTGAAAAATGGGCTGGTCGAGCTTACGCTCAAGTCAAGGAGCGGACCATTTTTGAGCCCGGCGAATTGGTCCGCCCCTCCACAGTATGCGTCGGGAAGATGCAATTGCCGACTTGGGTGACCATATTTTAGGGTCATTTTCCGCCAAAAAGTGTCAGGCGAATAAACCTCTTTATGGAAAATTGCCGTTGAATTGCCTATTCCTATTTAAGTTTCTCTCTCATTTCCTTTTGAAGCACAGGGTACCCAAAGGAATAAATCCATTTTTCCGCATCCACAGCTTTATGCGGCGCCAACTCTTTGGCCGGGGTATGACAAGGAAGACATTCTATTTTGTAATCCTTGGACACCGTGTGTTGAGGATCATCCGGGTCAAAGAGAGACCATCCCCAGCCATCACCCCACAGACTGGATTCTTTAAACCGCCCGTTCGTATCCCTGACCAACACAAACCAGCCTTTGATGGTGGTCGCATGACCAACTGCCGGCCCGGTGGTCATCGGCATGGTGTCGGCGTTTAAAAGTTCCTTCACCAACACGGCTCCGTCGGGGAACTGGTTGTTCTCGTCGTAATACTTGATTGTGTCTGGCTGGGTATACACGACGTGGTATTCCTGCAAACCTGGGTTACCCTCCACCTTTGCGTGAGCCCACGTACCAAGTGTGGGCCATTCCCGGTAATTTTCCGGAACACTGATGGCCCCGGTCTTGGGGTGAACGTTGGGGGCAAAAGGCTTCGCTTCATTCGTCATCGCCCACCCTGCCAAACTCCCCAACCCCAGGATGAGGACGATTCCCACGGGTACAAACTGTTTCATGTACTTCTCCTTCACAGTTGGCATCTATAAAACGGCCGAGGTCCGTCACATAGACCATGACGGACCTCGGGTTTGTTCCTTTATAAATCCGACGGCGCCTTATCTTTGATGTCTTTCCAATTGGCCTCGGACTTTTTTAAATAGCCCGGAATATCCTTTGCCCATTTGCTTTGGATATCCCGATCCAGATTCAAATACAGTTTTCCCTGAACGATCTTCCAAGCTTCCGGGTCGGACACGAATTTTTTCCCGACCGCCACACCATAGGCACAATATCCGCCGTAGGCTGGCACATACTTTCCGGGGCTGGCCTCGAACATTTCTTTATGATCTTTAGTGGCAAAGGCATAGGTTACCCCCTTGTACTCGGTCACGTGGTAACCGGAGCCCTTCATCGGCTTGCCCTCGGTGAAATAGGCGACCGGATCATACCCGCTGATTCCTGGAGTGCTATTGGTGACATCCCCGGCGAAGGCGGGTGTGGCCACGATGACCAGGAACATGGCGAACAGAGAACCTAATACGGTCTGCATCATTTTCATGATGGATCTCCCTTTCAAAAGTAGAATGGTTGGTAAAATTAAGTATACAGATCTGTATCCTTTATGGAGCCTAGTCAGACGAGTTCTTGTTTCGTTACACTTCTTTTTTCAGCCGATTTGACCTGGCATACTCAATTTAAATCATTGGTATATATAAATAAAAATGATAGATGTTTGTCAGGAATATCTTGTTATCCACATAATATTTAGAAAATATATTGGTAGACGTAAAGGTCTAGTAGAGTGAAGCGAAAAAGCAGCTCGCCCTCCAAACGGGAGCAACTCATCCAGACAGCTGTGACCTTATTTGCGCAAAACGGGATTCATGCCACGGGAATCGACACCATAGTGGAACAGTCGGGGGTGACCAAAAAAACCTTGTATGCGCATTTCCGCTCAAAAGAGGAATTGGTACTCGCGGCATTGCGACACTATGACGGGCAGTTTAGGAATTCATTCATGCGGCAAGTGGAAACAAAGGCGCGCACTCCCAAAACTCGCTTGCTGGCTATTTTCGAGGTGGCGGAAATCTGGTTTTCGCAACAGAATTTTTACGGATGTATGTTCATCAATGCCGTTGGTGAGCATTCCACCCCCGATACCTCACTCCGTTACGTCTGCAGCGATTTCAAGCGGATGATGACGGAGTTTATCCTCGGGCTATGCATCAAGATGAGAGCGCGGAATCCCCAGCAGTTAGCCGAAGAACTCGCGCTCCTATTGGAAGGCGCAATCGTGACAGCCCAAGTGTCTCAAAAATCTGACGCAGCCAAAATTGCCAAACGCGCAGCAGCCGTGCTGATCGAAAACCAGAGTTAACATGAAACACCCCAGACATAGGATCAAATAGCAAGGGGAATTATCAGGTAATCCTCATTGCTTTGATGATCATCACTCGTCAAATACAGCTTCCTTAATATTAGGCCATTAGCTTGGTCGTTGGGCCTCCTGTGAACAACTCAATAAATTCAGACATGACCGTGCTGATTTCTGTTGATGTGGGAGATTCCCTTATGTTTAGGAAAAGAATGTTCGATCAACAAGCCCATTCCACTATCAGAAGCCATCGGGGTTGAAATCGTGTAGGGCAGGAAGGACTTCATGTCATAAGCCCCATCTTGAATATTGTCCTGTGGGGCACCGTATTTGGCGGGAAGGCTTCAGGTGAGGCCAACAATCCTATGGGCTTCCTGGATTTACTTACAACGAAAGCACAGGGATTGTCCTCTTATGATCCAGCGAAATACCAGACAGATACGATGAAAGACCCATTTTGAGTGCATTTTTTTGCCTTATCCACAATCCAGGACCTACTGGCACGGGAGAAGTTCTCAGTCACACTCAAGCGGTGATTATAAATACTTCAGGGTTTCCATAGTTGCCCCATGCTAATGTCCTGGAAAACAAATTAGTAAATCTGTAGGTGTTTTTGTTATACTATGCCCATACATCGGACTCAGTAGGGGGGTTCACAAGAGCGGGTGCATCTTTCGTGAGCTTGCCCTGCACCTTCCAAAATAAATATTCATACATTCCTCGAAACTGAATAGTCATTCCTTGAATTTATTCCACTGTTTCGAGCAGCTTACCAAGATCGGACCCATTGAACGGAGCGTTTGATATATCAACCAGGCCCAGTTATCCGTCCGCATCCATGACAACAGACCAAACCCGGAACACCATAACTTTCCACGCCCAATAAGTAGAAAATTCATGGGAGGAAATGAGTCTTGAAAAAAGTTTTGGCGTGCCTATGATCAATCTTCAAATTCTTCAGTGTCACCACGATGGGTACTTTGGGCAGGCTTTTTCAACCGATTCTTATCGACTAGCCAGCCTCCCATCAAATACTAACGGCCATACACACTGTGAAATTGTATTTGCCAGAAGCTCTCCTTCTGGTTTACTTTGTAGAGTTTGAACATTTCCCTTTATCTTAAGAAAGTTGTGGATCCCTGTTTTACACAATGGCTTCAATGAAGTTCAATGAGTCGTAATCTGTAAATATCTCGGGATTCCCTACACATGAGAGAGGAGCGTTAAGGATGCCAGAAATCCAGCGGATCATGTCGGGCACATGGAAGCTGTTAAAGTCCTTGTTTGACAGCCAAGAAGCAACAGCACTGGCTTCCCATAAAAACGGTCGCGACATCGATCTGGCACGCACGGTCCCGTTTCTGGCTTTGCATATTGCGGTCCTCGCAGTCTTTTGGGTGGGTTGGAGTCCTATAGCGGTCGGGGTTGCCGTGTCGTTGTATATCATAAGAATGTTCGCTATTACGGGTATTTATCACCGATATTTCTCCCACCGTACGTTTCGCACCTCACGAGGGATGCAGTTCGTATTTGCCTGCCTTGGGGCCAGCGCGGCCCAACGAGGTCCCTTATGGTGGGCCGCCAATCATCGCCACCACCATGCCTATTCCGACAAGCCTGAAGATGTGCACTCTCCCGTCCTCCGCGGACTGTGGTGGAGCCATGTCGGCTGGTTTTTAACTCATGACCAACTTGCCACGAAAATGAACCGTATCAAAGATTTTGCGCGATTCCCGGAATTACGGTTTCTAAATCGGTTCGATACACTTGTGCCGATTGGGTTGGCAGTGATCCTGTTTCTATTGGGGAAATGGCTCGGTAGTGCCTATCCAAATCTAGGAACAAGTGGGTGGCAAATGCTGGTGTGGGGCTTCGTGATTTCGACTGTTGTCCTGTGGCATGGCACTTTCACCATCAACTCGCTCTCTCATGTTTTCGGCACCCGGCGTTTTGCTACATCCGACCATAGCCGGAACAACTTCCTCCTGGCCATCATCACATTAGGTGAAGGGTGGCACAACAATCATCATAAATATTGCAGTTCCACCCGTCAGGGATTTGTATGGTGGGAAATCGATGTGACATATTACGTGCTGCGATGCCTGCAATTCTTCGGAGTCATCTGGGATATTCGTCCAGTGCCGGCATGGGTCCTGAATCAAGCAGACCTTGAAGAAATTGGCCAGGACGCTGAGTCCGAAAAGATGGCGATGTAAGACCCGCCAATACCCCCCTGGATGGTCTTTGAAGGCGTTCGACCACATTTATACGCCATCCCTTTTATATATTTGGATCTCCAAGCCGTCCCTTTCTCACTCTCCCACATCTCACAAGCTAAAAACTCGTCTTTATCATGAGAGATGCACCCACTTGGAAGGGTGATGTATGATTAGACTGTTAGCTCCTTATTTCTTGTGAGGTACGATCATGTTTCGCACTTGTATCCCCCTCATGACAATAGTTTTTGTCACCGCTCTTACCTTTTTGCTTGGAAATCAAACAGCGTGGGCCTTCTCCATAATTGAGCCGAAAGAATTCACGGTTCACCAGTCGGGAGAACATATCCCGGTTGCCCTGGATTTAGAGGGTCTCCCAGGAGTCACCACGGTGAACTACTATTGGTATGGGGAATTTGACGATATGCTGCGGGAATTGGTCGAGGAAAAATTAGCCCTTGTCGCCACGGCAAAAAGTAGCCCTCCCTTTGGCGGAAAGATCCTAATACCCAAAGAAAGGATGGGCTCCTATCGACTTCTGGCTGTAGCCGAACAGGGTGGAAGACAATCCCAGCATGAATCCTTGGCCATCTTCGATGAAATTATGATTCAGATCGAGCCAAACGCCGAACTCTTGGAAATAGACTTTCAAACGGACAAACCCCTGCGATTAGGTCGAGCCAGCGGGACTCGTGTCTATGACCAAGTGGACTTTCTCGGAAAAACCTTTGAATTACCAGTGATTGGGCGATTCTCAGACGGAATCGTCCGCTCCATTCGGGCTCAAACCACAGGAACCACCTACCAGTCCGCCAATGACAAAGTTATTTCCGTCAACCCAAATGGAGTACTCCGACTAAGGGGGAATGGGGAAACCGTACTCACCGTCAAAAACCGCAATCAAGAGGCCACCCTCGACATCATGGTTGAGGTCAACGATGAAGCCAATCATCCACCGGTTTCGGATCCCGGCCAAACGCAAACGGTCCTTTCGGGAACACGAGTCACCCTGAATGGCTTAACGAGTTATGATCCCGACGGCGGTTCTCTTCAGTACCACTGGGAACAAGTACGCGGAAGTAAAGTCCCATTGCTGGACCCGTATTCGGCTCAAGCCAAATTTTTGGCCCCATTTGTAGTAGAAGAACGGCTCTTCCGTTTCACGCTCAAAGTTACGGACATTCAGGGCGCCGATAGTCTACCTGCCTTTGTCGACGTCATCATTACGCCATAGCGAAATGGACCTGGACATACAGTTCGAGATAGAAACCACAAGATGGCTGATATAATCAGCTTCTTTCCCTCCTTGACTCTCCGATCTCCAGAGCAACCGTAAGCCTGACAGGGAAAGCATCCCTATTCTGTTCGCTATATTTTGCCATTCACCAGAAAGCGTTTGAGAACATCATCCCCTATATGGAACAAGAGGATGGGGAACTAGAATCCAAGAAAGAAAAGACGGGAATGAAAACGATACCCTTTCTAAGCTAGCGGAAATGTCAGGTAAAATATCTTTGCGGCCAGAAAAGGTTCCATTTGACTCCTATCCAAGTAGGGCCTGATCCAATTCCTCAAATAAAAAATCTAAAAGTACCCTGCCCACTCTATGCCATGAAACCAAAATACGACAGATGCCATGTGAATTGAGGTTACAGAGAAATAGTCAGATGACCGGGAGTCAGATCGTGAATTTGGAGAGTGTGATGCTGCGGGAAAGGGAGAGGGAATAAGACGATTTAACATGCACCTGAATTTACGATTCATGAGCGTCCACATGTAGAAATTGAACCTCCAGCCTGATCCTGCAATTGTTTTTCGGGTTCATCTCAGGGAATAATGCCTTTTTTAAGAATGCAGAAATTTCTTCCCCATTGAGATCCAAAAGTATGGGTCCCCGACCTCACACGGCTACTAGATTATGTTAATGGATAGCACTGATCCTAAAATGGGAGAGGCAATTCACAAAAACAAGGGAATGCAAGGTTGCCCTTCGAATTCCAATGAGTGCGTGAAAGATTACCGGTGCCTATGTTGAAATCAAGTTGGTGGGAAGGTAGCTGGTTTGTGTGGCCTCTGATGGCCTTCACCATTCTGACCGCATGCCTGGGAAAGTTTGAAACGAAACCCACATTGACCGACCCGTGTCGCCTCGATTGGCAAAAGCAAGCAGGCATAGCGAAAGCGGATCTTCCTGATTCAACTGTGAACCGTGGGCTCCCGGTCTTGGTATTTAATATTCATGACCGCCTTCTTTCCGATTCGTTCTTCTCGAGCGAGGCCCACACTGAAGGAGAGGTCACATGCATTGGGGATCTAGCCTCCATGTTCGATCTAGTGCTCTTTCAAGAAGCCTTTGTCCGTCCGGCGCAACTCGCCCACTACACCAAACATGCTTGGGCAAATCACCCATTGTTCACTGAAGGCGGTGGTGGTGACTGGTGGCCCTTGCGAGCCATGTGCAACATATGTTTGAGTCCCGGACTCCTGATGCTCGCCCGTGAACAGCCTGAGTCTATCTATTCAGAACCCTATGAGGACTTTGCAGGCTGGAATACTGACCTGAACAAAGCCGATGATTTCTTTTCGAAGGGCTTTCAGCTTGTCAAATTCCAAAATTTTTGGGTGCTGAATAGTCATATGGACGCGGGTCGCGGAGAGGCCAGCATTGAGGCCAGAGCCCTTCAGTTTAGACAGATTAGTGCGGGCATTAGGCGTTTGGTTTCTCCTGATGCACCCCTGCTCGTCGGAATGGACGCAAATCTTCGCCCGGACAAAGGGGAACGCGACGCAGAGATTTTGGAAGAATTTCTAAATGCCAATGGGCTAACCCTGGTGCAACAAAGCGGGCCGGATTTGATTGCCGTCAGAGGAATCCGCACCGACCGCCCCAAATCCCTATCATTAAAAGGCATCCTTAGCGATCACAACGCCCTGTCCGTCATTATGTACCCGCCATCCAGGCAAGAGTCACAGGACTAATCAGATTCCCCTTAATGTTCCGGTGACTTCCCGTCTCTTTTTCAAATGGGTCAAGTGGTGGGACCGAGTTTGTGGATCGGTATTGGGGAGAACTCTATTTTTTAAAGGACTGTGAATGGACTTATCAAAGATATCAGCCCTTCTAGTGATGCCTCAACACACCTGCCAACTCTCTACGAGACATCTACAGCGATTTCAAACACATGAGGAGGGGCCTATACGGAAGGTCGGAGATAAAACCCCTCAAAGAATAGAGAGGAACTCGCGCTCTTATTGAAAGGCCCGATCATACCTCCCCAAGTTGCTCAATATCCTGAATCGGGTAAAATTGCCAAACGGGCCAAAGAAGATCAACTAGTCAATCGACAAATTTATATTTTTGTGTTGATGTACACGTTTACTCTAGTATCGAAATCCTTCCCCAGAGAATCGAACATCTTTTCATCCAGGCCGATGAAACTTGCATCGTTCCGAAGATTTTCATCCGCTAAAGTCCCTCGGTCAACGATAATGATTTTGGCAAGAGACGATTCTACCTCTTCGATAGTTTGAGACCTTTCCGACCTTCCATGCCAGGGCACTTGCATCAGGAAGGCGGTATAGGCATCAATATTTTCAAATCGGCTTGTCGAGGCAATTGGACCACTAATATTGAGGGTACTCAATTTTTCTTGTAGAACTTTGGCCGCCTGGTAACTGGGCCTTTGAGGGAAAAATGAACTGTTGGCGAGGGGAAAGAGAAAAGATAATGATATAATGGCCAGTGCCATGATATGAAGAATTTTTGCCTGGCTGGTCCGACTCTTGGCCAGATGTCCCACATAGCCCAAACTCCCGCCAAGAAGAAACGGGTAAACGGAGTAATAATATCGTTTTTCTCCTGCATAACCCGGCAAAAATATCACCACAAGACCCCCGATGAATATCGCCGCCCAACGCCAGCGATCTGACCGGATATTCTGTCTCCATGGAGCATGAAACAAGAAGCCAAATACGACCGAGACCAGACCGATGCCAAGCCAGTCAAAGTCCTTCAGCAGATGTATAGTTTTCATCACATTTTTATGAACAATTTTCAATTGGTGACGGAGATTCTCTGTGCTCTCAAGCGGGGACCAGTGGGAATACTTTTTTGAGATTGGATCCTCCCAGGATGAAACTCGACCCTGTTCAGGAATAACAAAGTCAGAAAAAGTGGGATGTCCCCGCCCAACACCAGGCGGCCCCATTACGGCATGACTAATTCCTGCACTTGTCGAAAACACAGGCTTTCCATATTTGAGGGACAATATGAGAATCCAAGGCCCGGCGATAAGCATTAATCCGATGATGGTGATCGCGACGCTACGTAGAGCACGAGTCAGACTAGTCTCTTGAGAAACAGTCCATAACAACCCTGCCGCCATAATCAGAATAAATGCAAATGGCAACCCAGGCGCTTTCGCTAAATAGGCAGCCCCGAATAATAGCCCGGCAGAAAATTGAACGGATGCCTTGTCGCACCAATCCGGCTGCAGAGTTCGGCTAATGGCCATGCAAAGTATTCCACTCATTAGGAGATCCGGAGTGATACCTTGAACCGCCCAGTGGACACTCATAAGCGCAACGATCCCGAGAGCCACAAGGATCGCGGACGACCCGATCCCCAAAACCCGGAAGATCGCCATACAGCCCATGAGATACACAATCGCGGATATTCCCATGGCCATCTGCGCAGCGGATAACGGTTCTTCCATCAAGCCAAGCAACGGAATAATGATCCAGCTCACCATGGGCCCCCAATAACCGGAAACCGCTAAATCGAACTGTCCCGACGCATAATATTGCGCAATTCGAATATAGGAAATCCCATCAGTACTGATCCAATCCTGATTGACCCAACCGGCCCAAATCAGCAACCCAATCTGAAGAACAAAGCAGCCGATCATAGCTCTGGGGATGCCTTGTCGATTCATCTCATCCATTGGAGATACCCCTTCACAGAAAGTTCCCTTGAGAAATAAGCCGTTTCCCTAGGCAAACTTCAACCTATTTTTTTCCAATTCATGTACCTACTATTCCACTTTCCTATCTCACCACTTTCATTTCCGCCTCACACATATTCACAATCAGGACTCCGGATGCCTCCGAACCCTGGGAAGGCGCTGTGTCACAAAAGGCATACATGTTCGAGGCCGGGAATTTCCTCGCATTTGGATCCCTTTCATAAAAGATCCTCCACAATTTCAACTGGCATTTTGGCAGAGTCGTGCTCGTGCTCGGAAGAATTTTTGGATTGTGAAGGGAGCATCCCGTGCATGCCAGTATATTTTCTTCGGGAGGCATTGCACGCTCAAACGGCTTTAAATTTCCTCAACCCATGATATGGTCACTTGGGCCATACAATTTCGAATAATTCTTCAGAATGGTTACATAAGACTGAAGGGGACTTTGGTGGTTGCCTTACACCATCGCCTAACGAAAATAGACCCACAATCCTCAGCCTCGGGCATCCTGTATTCATTTGGCTAGACAGGTGACGGCACTTACTTTTCACCAACAGTCCATAGAGGTGGAATGATGGCTGGGTTAACATTAAACAACTCATATAAAAACGGGATTTCAGAAAACATAAGGAGGAGAAAGAGCAATGTGCTCAATCCTACATACACGACAAATCCGCCTTCCTTGTATAATTTTTCTGGATTTTGAACAGGGCTATCCTTAAGCATGCCAATCTTAAGATAATACGTCAAAAATCCCGCCCCAATAGGAACAAAAAGTATCAACTCCATATGATATCGAACAAGAAATATTCCAGATACAAATGAACAAGCCATCGCATAGAAAAACATACTGAGCAATAGACGGTTTTCTGTGTAATATCCGAATGACTTCCGATACGCCTTTGCACGTATCGGATCATCAATACGCCGATATTCGGCAAATCGCTTGGTTGCCATGAAAAATGCGCCAACCATCCAGTAGGCCAACACAAGCGAAAGAGGAGGGATGCTATGGGTTACAAGCGCAAACCACCCGAGCAACAACCGAATTGGATTATTCAGTGATTCAGTAAGCACATCCAAAAAAGGGAGATCTTTGGTCCGTATGGGGGGAATATTGTAAATGAGGCCGCTCACCAAAAATACCAGGGCTGTCGTCCCAAAATACCCATTTAGGGAAAAAGCAAGAACCATCCCTGAAACCCCCAATAAGAACCATTCTATCAAGGCCCAACTGGTTCTGACCTTTCCGGAAGGAACAGGCCGGTCCTTTTTTACCGGATGAAGACGGTCATAGGGCGCATCAAGAACTTCGTTCACCACATAATTGCTTGAGGCAATCAAACAGGTAGCTGCGATAGCCAGGAGCAAAGGAAAAACACTTTCCCAGGCGAAGAGTTCCAGCTCATAAAACAAGGCCAGCACGATGCCCAGAATCATAAAGACATTCTTAAACCAGTGATCGATCCGGGCAATCTGAAAATAAGGCCATAGTATCCGAAAAAATTTAGATGGCTGAGTGGATAACATCGCAAAGACCTCTAAAATTAGTAATCGAACGAAGTTCGGTTGTTGCACTCGCATTAAACCCGCGAGACGTTCTGCGAGAAAATATGACGTATGGCATTCCGGCAGCTTTGGCACCACAGGCATCGACGTCATGCCGATCACCCACATACAACACTTCCCCTGGATCAAGATTCCAGAGATGACAGGCATAAAGAAACCCCTTGGGGTTTGGTTTAAACGCATTAATCTCCGGATCCGTTCCGCATAATTCCACTGTTAACGGAACAGGAATCCCTAGCTCCTGCAATTTTTCTCTTACAGGGTAATCAGAAAAGACTCCCGTACGAAGACCCATTTCGTCCGCCAACTGAAAAAATTCTACCATTCCACGGCGCCGGCAGATCTTGAGGTATTTCAAAGGGCGACGATACATCCATTCCCTTACAATTAATTCCACCTCTCTAGAGGTCACACAGAATCGTTCGGCAACAAGGGAATATTGTAAGCTCGCCAAGGGGATACTGGGATCTTTCATAGCCCGCAACGCTTCACGTCCTTCTCGAAAACATTTCAAAATCCTCCAGACACCCAGAGCCTCTGGAATAGAACCTAACGAAAATGGAGCAGTAGCCAGCTCAAAGGCCATCAGGCCACGAAGGGCCTTTTGGTGATACAGTGTCCCATCAATATCGAGCAAAACGGCACGAATCTGCTGAACTTGTTTCACAACCCAGGCTACTCCTCAAAATCAGAAAAATGGCTATTCAAAAATAGACTCTAAAAAAACTCACGAGCACTATATGCATGGTGCATGGTACAAATTACTTAAATCCATCAAGATATTGAATGCTTGTACAAAAATCCGCTTTTAGGTTCTCTTAAGAACTTCCTGGTCCATACAAGCAAGAATTGGTCCGTAATGAATCTATATCGGTAGCCAGAATTACTGGCTGTACAAAAATTTTGAAAAACGGACCAGTTTCAGGCTGTATCCGATAGTAGCCGTCCAGCTTACGCGCAGGTATCAAGAAGCCAAGATTGAGAACTCTAAGCGCGGTCTACTGTCCTCAGTTGACTCTTCCTATGATACATGCTGTTTTCTGACGACAGTGAAGGTGATAGTTGGGACTATTTTCATGGCCATCATCCCCTATTAGGGGAAGACCGTTTCTGAACAACTACCGGCGGGGGAAGACGATTAATCTCCCAAGTAGTTATCAGTCTTTTTTGCCTTTTTTATCTCCTCCTAAATGAAGCCAAATGTCTAATGGAAAAACCATAGTCTTTGGCCTTTTTAGGGGATTGGCGAGGACTATCTGGATAATAATATATGATTTAATCCACGCTGCAAGCAATCATTCCCATTAGGAAGGGGAGGCGAGATTATGGTCCAATACTCAAGGACTGGCTGGGCAACGCGGTTGGGTGTCATGAGGCAATATCATCGGATCGATTATAGGCATGATGAATCTTCTAAAGAACAACACTTATATCCATGGCATGGGAAGGAGTTTCGTCAATATTCGCCTGGCTAAATATAAAATAACGCATTGCCATCATCCCCATTTTTTTGCGCTCGTATCTTGAGAAATGAAACAAATAGCGCAACAAGCATGGCTGTCAAAACCTATACAAACTTTTAAGCAAGATGTTTATTTAAGATCTTCTAAGCATGTTCTAGATTTTTTGCCCACACAGGAAGCCAAGTTCACTTTAAAATACTGGGAATTCCATTGGTCTCTTGAGAAAGAAAAGCCTAAATGGTCGAATGACTCCAAGGGTTACCTACAACCAATGACCTTTGAGGCGCCGAATTTCCGGGCAATACAGCCTCTGCTTTTCTCTTTCAGGGAAGTACCCGCAGATGCCAAGGATACAGTGATATCTGTATAACCCGTTCTACCCTAGGGTGCAAGTATGATCGCAGCCATCTTTTGGGAGGCCCCTATCGCCTCCCCCTCATGGAACAGATAATCGGTGACCACCCTCTACCATATACCGTGACTCTTAAACAAAGGCGCGAGGTTTTTGAGCTCGTACCCTTCTCGATAGAGCCGTCTACGCACTCTTTGCACGGGTACTCCTTGTCTACCTTGGATGACACACTATTACGACGACTTGAGTGGACGGGAGCGCAATCGATATGGCGACTTCCGCTACGGCATGGGTCAAAGCTGTAAGGCTAATACACATCTCTCAGCAAGCTGAGGAGAGGATCCTGCGCCGGACCCCTGACACGAAGAACGGTCTTCTCTGCCTCTCTGAGGTATGACGGCACTGCCGGGAACATGCCCTGTACAGGCTTGAGACGAGGCCATGCGGACCATCGTCGAAGCCATCCTCGGGGTTCCCCCTCCAGATCGTCGGGACCCGCAGCGTGGACCAAGCCCTCAGGGAGCAAGGGGTGGCCCTCGGCCGCTCAGACCATGTCGAGTTCACAGGGGACCGTGCGAGATCATCCCCCCTATGGACCGGTTGCTGATCCCGTCCGACCACGAAGTCTTCGTGACACATTGCCAAACGGCCTCCCGTCAGGAATAATTCCATTCCCGTGGAGTGAGTGGCGGGTAGAGTCAAGACAGGCGCCGCCTGTAAAAACAGGCGCGCGCAAACACAGCAACTGGAGGAAGACCCATGCGTGAGAAGGAGCAGCCGGAGCCCGGCCCCACTGCCAGGCCGGTGGTAAGCGTGCTGATTGTGGCGGACCATGACACCGAGCGCCACGCCGAACTGGCGGATCTGCGCAGTTGTCTGCACGCCCTCGCCGCCCAGGAGGTGGACGCCCCCGTGGAATTTCTGCTCGTCGAGACACAAGAGCGGGCCCGAAGCCTTCCGGCGGAGGTGCTCGCCCTGTTACCGGGCTTACGGGTGATCGGCGTGCCTCATAATGCGACCTACGAACAAAAGAACGCGGGCGCACAGGCGGCGCAGGGGGACATCATCGCGCTCTTGGATGTCGACTGCATTCCGGTGGCCGGCTGGCTGCAGGCCCTGATCACCACGTTCCGGGCCCATCCCGACTACGTGGCGGTGAGCGGCCGCACCAGGTATGAGGGCAAAACCACCAGCGAGCGCTGTCTGTCGGTCCTCTCCCGCGGCTTTCTCGATCCCGGCAAAGAAGGCCCGACCCGCTTCATTTCCAATAACAACTCCGGGTTTCGCCGGGAGGTGTACGCACGGTTTCCCCTGCCGGAGGGAGAAGGCCCCTACGCCGCGCAGCTCCAATCGGCGGCCATGAGGCGGGACGGCGGCCGTTTTCTCTTTCAGCCCACCATGACCGTGATCCACGACTTCGAGGGCTGGACCATGGAGCGGGATATTCGGTGCCATATCGGCTGGGCCACGATCCGAATCCGGCAGATTGATCCCGGGTTGCGATTCAGCTGGCTGCTCCGGCTCGGGCCGGCGTCCATTCCGTTGTTTTACATAGGGCGGGTGGTGGAGAGCGTGGGGACGTGTCTCCGGGTGGGCCATCAATACGGGCTGCGGCTGACGGACTATCCCGTCGCCCTGGGACTGACCCTGTGGGTTCATTTTCTCGAAATCACCGGCATGCGGCTGGCCTTCCGACACCAGCGCGTGGACCACACGAAATATCGCTGACTGCTTATGGCCAAGCCATTTTCATTTTTTTCTAGTGTGTCCGTAAAATCGAGGGATAAACACAAAGCGACCAAGGCCGCCCGACAGGTCTTCTCACTTAATATTTCAATTCCCTTATTTGTAGGCCATCTCTTTGCCTCCTACTGAGGCTATGCCAGCTAAAACCAACAACACGGCTGGAGTTCGAAAAGCAACACGTGTCGTGCTCTGCGCACTGAACTCACTTAATTCTCCTACAAAGGATTTTGTCCACTATCCCTCAATTACCCTTGAAATTCGAACTCACATTTCCTTCTGTTGTTCTATAGTTTCGGCTTTTGATCCTATAAACGAACGAGCCAGTGCAATTTCGTCGTGACTGAATTCTCGCAAGACGAAATATGCCAGAATTATCACCACTCCGATACACCCAATTTTCATCATGAGCAAAAGGCCAGAGGTTGGCCATATCACGGCCAACGTATAGGCCAATACGCTAATGATAGCGCCACGTAAAAACGTTCCAATTGGTGGGAATATCCCCCAGAGGCGGTTGATCGCAAACAGGGAAGCTAATGCACCAATTCCCTGACACAGAGCTGTCACCATGGCCGCGCCAAAAGCACCGAATCTGGGAATCATCACCAAGTTTCCGATCAACACCAGCACAACCAGCGGAATGCTTAAATATAAGGTGAATAGAGGAGCACCTGAAGCCGTCGCAATGACCACGGCTACTGAGACCATCACAAATGCGATGGCCCCCATAATCAACACCCCCAGGATTGGACCAGCAAGCTCGAAAGACTGGCCAAACACCAATGTGACAATCTCAGGAGCAGCACCCGCAACGAGAGCTCCAAAGGGGAATAAACCCACAACCATTCTCATTGCACCAAATCCCATACTTTTTGCCTGATCAATTCTCCCTTCAAAAAGCAGACGGCTCACTGTCGAGAGCAATAATGGAGAAAACGACATCCCGAACAGACCAGGAATGATAGACAAATTCTGAGCCGCACCATAAATTCCTGCGGCCTCCAGCGTTCCGCCAAGAATTTTCAGCATAACCAAGCCCATGCTAGAAAAAATAAGGAACAATATGGATGAAACACACAGGAGAATACCGAAGTCATAAAATGGGCGAGTGAGAATGGCAACCTTGCCAAAGAGGGGAGGCCTGACATATCGACGGCTGACAGCGAGTTCGACAAGGGACGCCCCAAGACTTCCAATTATAGCGCCAGGAACAGACAGGCCCATTTCAACCAGGACCAGAATCAACAGCAACCTGGCAATCCAACGGCAAGCATTGGTCACGGCTTTTTGCCGAAAATTACCAATTCCCACGAGAATACTCTGGTGCGCTTGAGTCAGGCTACTGATTGGAATATGGAGGGCAAAGAGGGCGAGATACGGAGCGAGCAGCGGTTCGTCGAGCAGCCAGGCAAGAGGAAACGCCAGCAGTCCTAGTAACACGCCTCCGACAACCCCTGCAACGAATTGCAACCGGATGAGGGTGCTACCAACTGGCAGCCAGTTTTTCGCTTCCCCAATAAACTTAATCGCTGGACGCGCAAAAAATGAGTTAATCCCGAGCTCCACCCATCCAAACAACGTTGCGGAGAGCACCAATAAGCCATAGCCATCCGTTCCAAGTCGTCGGGTAAGGAACCCTGCGGTAATGAGCCCGGTAAGCGGAAACAGGAGCCCGGCGAGAAAGACTCGGACTGTCCCATCCACAAGGTGACGGCCTGGTTGGGACGACAAGGGACTCACTGGGGGAACTCTGGTTGGTGTTCCACATACACCGCTAATTCTTCCCCGATTCGACGATGAACCGCAGGGGAAGGATGCAGGTCAAACCGGCTTGCCATATATTTGTTCATAGTAAATTCTTTACGTAAGTATGACAAATCAAGATGCTTGATCGTGTCTTGTGTCAGTCTGTCAGAAAGAATACCCCAGGCATTTTCCTCCATTCTGGGAAGGAGCACGATCAGGTAGGGAAGTCCGTATTGATCCGCTGTCTCCTTGAATTGCTGAATGTACCGATAAGAGTCGGGAATCTTCCCATGTGAAAGCAGTGGGTCAATGTATTGAGGTGGAGAAATCCAGCGTGAGCCGATATCCCTTAGGACATACAAAAGGCGAATTCCTCTCAAAACCTCTCCGACCCGAGAATCCAGAAGCATAGCGACATTCTGTCCAACCAGATACCCAGCTGCATCAATAATGGGGGTCCGCTTGAGATCCAAATCTGGTGGAATGATTGCCATGATAACCAGATCCGGCTGAATGGCCAGCATCCGGTGTTGAAGCAGGGCGGCCATCTCTCTCACGCTATAGGCCGACACTCCGAAATTAAACACTTTCACGGTCTGGATATTTTGTTGCTGATTAATAATATGTTCCAGAACTTCTGGGAATGTTCCATCAGTATTGGGGATGCCCTCACCAAACGTGACGGAATCCCCGGCAATGGCAATGCGATATTCCGGTGGTTGTTTGAGGCCATAGACCGCCCCGGCGGCTTTTGAACGCAATCCCAGGCTATCCGTGTTGATGACTGCAAGCCCTCGGGCTCGGGCTTGCAGAAGATTGGGCTTATGGATGTAGGGAATGTCCTCGCTTGATTCAAATGACGTATAGATCGGATCATGAATATGATGCTCCGAATACCCCCAGAACCTGACCCCAATTTCCAAAAGGGGTAAGGTCACGAGGAGCAGATAACCTGCATACAATAGAATCCTTTTCAATCTTTTTGGCATTGATGATTCTTTCTTAACTAAGCCAACCGTGGCGGCTTCGACTGCCCCGTTTTCAATTCGTAAATTGATTCAGTATCGATAAAACAGGACCTTCCTAGAAGGAATCAATCCTAACACGGCATCAAAAATCCGGCATTGGAATTAAAATGACTCGACAAGAATAAATTTCTCTGGTGGCACCTTTTCTTGGTCCGCCCATGCCGGCAGGGCTCGATAAAGGTTTCCCACAATTCCTCCTCCCATGCTGCGTAGCCCGAAACCACAATGACCGATAGGCCAGCTTCTTTGCTATTTGTTGCCTGTCATTGCTTGATCATGGCGATTAATAGCCAACCCACCCCACTGGAATTGTCAGAATCAAGGAATGAAGCGGTGTCTTGCCCTGATCCATATTTCCTGCATGAACTTGTTGATCCTCCACTTTGCCTTTTTTTTCGTAAACCATTTCAAGGGATGCCACGCCCATTCGCTCCGGGCCCGAGTGATCTCTTTCACCTTTCTCCACAAGTCATATCAATAATGGGAGTGTTAAAAAATTCTGCCTGGCCGGACACGCACAAGAAATCTGTAAATATCACAGACCACCGACGAAGAACCATATACACCTGGGACACCGTCTCATTCACCACCATTCATGCCCATCTCTTTGCTAATTGCGATTGCGCCAGGACCGCCAAAAGAGACCCCGGGCACCCAACCCCGAGTATAGAGTTCTACCCCAGCGGCAACGAGCTTATTGCCTAGAGATGGGGGGCAGCGCTTCGCTGAATCTCCCCAAAGCGTTGTCGTGCGAACTGTTCGGCAATCTCGCGCGATGATACCTGCCGGTGCATCGCCTCCCTTACTAGGCACGCAACGCGATCGCCGAAATGAAGCTCCATAACCGACATGATCTGCTATCTGCTCATCGACGCAAAGCCATCGTACTCCCGGGCATCCCGCCACAGTTAGTCACGAAACCGGGAAGGTCCATGAGTCCCAGTTCAAACAGAATTTTCTCGGCTTCCGCCGTTACTGGTTCATTGGCTCCTGGACAGATAAGACGCGCGGGTACACGAGAAGCATCGTCAGCATGAAGACTGGGATGGGTCGCACAAGGACACAGCAGATCGAAGGTCAACTCAAACAAGTCAGCGCAACAAATTCCCTCGGCATCTGTATAAAAATCCATCAAATGGCTACCATACTGAGCAGCGAGTTGGTTGAGCTGTCTCACATTCAGACCATGCGGATTTGTAATCGCTCCCCTCTCTGTAGAGATTGCCACCACTTTGGCATTTGCTTCGTCCAAAAGGGTGACCAACGCGCTCCCCACCTTACTGAATCCTTCAATGGCTACCATACAACGAGAAAGCGTCAAATCGAAATGCTGGATTACCCATTAGGCACTGATGAACACAATCGCCGCCGTATAATGCCCCTATTGCGTATCGCGTAACTTCGTCAACTTAAGCTTCACACCAACCGCATTGAGCATCGCGCGGATGTCTGTGTCATTTGTACCCATAGCAGAGCCAAGAATAAAGATGCGGTTAATTTGAAGCGGAACAATCGCCCAAACGCTTCCAAGTGCTGCCGGCGTTCTGCGAGCTGGGCCTCAGGGTTCAAACGCACGCCTGCCTTCGTGCCACCTTGTAGTTGTCTTAAGAAGCCGCCCTTGAGGGTCATCGTAAGGGCTAGACCACGCACTTCTGCTTCGGTCACATTGGGTGACATGCGAAGCCCCTCTCGCGAGATGCCACATACGGTGGAATCAACGACGACCTACCCCATAACTTCGGAGCTTCGAGCGACCGTGCAGACAAGTTGGTTGTCATCCCTCATCTCTCGATGCACATCGACGCAGTCACTTCCCTTGAGGAAAGATGCCATCGAGAATCCCATTCAAAACTTCAATACTCGAACAACCATGAAGTGGCCGGCGTGATGGCATGCGGGATATCTTGATAGGTGCTGAATCCTTGCTCACGCAAAAACCGTTTGGGCGTTTCTTGCCAGCGGCTTATAGGATAAATTCCAAACTTCATGTTCAAATGAATCATCAATGATCAGACTTTGGTTTAAAGGATCTTTTCATTCGTTCGCAGCATCCACTAACCGAGCTATTGCCTGTTTACCAGGTACCTCAATCGCTGGACACGATTGCTGTCTAGGGTTTTTTTGCATTGAGGAATAACAGCTCCCAATTCATGCGACACGCAGTGCTGTCGAGATCATAGCCCAAATGCTTTCGGATACCCTCTAGGATCTGGGCAGAGTCTGCTTTATCGATCCCGAACAACAGTTGAGAAAATCGTCCCATGGCCTGGGGAGAATCAAATTCCCAGTGAAAAGGGATCAACGAAGACTCCCTCACAGTAAATCCCCATCCTTCGATCTCATCTTGAGTTTCGGGGGAGATATATGTCCCTTTGTGTCCCATTGTATTGTGTTCGTTGACAAAACCGTCCAAAAATTCGGAAACGGCCGACCCCACTTGCACGTCAGCAATGGTAAGCGTCCCTCCCTTTCTTAGCATTCGATAGGCCTCTGAGAAGAACCGGTTCTTTTCATCGACATGGTGCAATGCCGCGAGGCTGATAATTTTATCCACCGCCCCGGTCTCGATAGGAATATCCTCCAGAGTTGAAAGCAACACTTGGGGCACACCATTCGCTCTGCCGAGAGCAGCAAACACCTCTGAGGTTTCGATATGGCAAAGAGTCGTAGTCCGATCCACGAAGTTCCTTAAGTACCCCCCGCCGGAAGGAATATCACAAACGATATCTCCGTCTTTCATGTCGGCCATACGTACGATATGAATGAATTCTTTTGCACGAGCGCTCGGATACAAGGTCATTGCTTGATGATATAGATGGCCTCGTTTCTTGAAAATTGCGCGATATTCCGAAAACATCAATCACCTCGTATTCTTTTTGCCCGCCTCGCAATTCCAATGCGATTGTGACGATGTCAGCTGATTCACGCCTAACCTCGGAAGAATCCGTTCAAAATTGCAGAATTCCATCCCACCAACATGAGGTATCCCGCCCTTCTCCTGTCCAGAAAACGCACCCACCTCCTGTGAACCATATCCGGTTGGCACCGCCACAAAGAGTCGTTGCGGGCCTGCCATCCACAACGAGCGATGCCTCATGGACGCTTGGTCTGCGTGGGCTACGTCATTGAGTCTGATGGCGGACGGCCCCGCCAGGTGACCGTGGTTTCTGAAAATCAACGGCGCGTCAGCAAGGAAGTCGAGGACCTGCTCATTCGGTCGCTCCCACCGGACCAGGTAGTCATAGGGAGTCTGGTATTCATCCATGAGCTGGACTCCCCACTTCCTCTTGAAGCGAAGAAGTCCGTCATTGAGAATCGGCGGGGTGCCACCGAAGTCAATGCTTGCACATCTACCCTCTCGGGCGCACTTGATTTCGAAAATGTAGAGTGCCGCAAGGGCACCCTGCTTCATCAGCGAGAGGTCCCCCCCATCTGTGCCCAAAGCCACTCCACGGAAAACGTCACCCTCCCGCTCAAACAGCGCCCCGGCAATGCGATGGTGTCACCCAGCCGCAGCCAGATAAGTCCCCCACGACGAAACTTTCGACGGAGCTGATGCACGTTATGGATCACGGCGAACTCTCCGTGCCGCTTCTGGACGAAGGGAAAATACATCGAGGAGTAAAACGCCTCGCAGTCTGCCTCCCTATGTGAGACCCCCATCGTGAAACCCTCACGCCGGAGGGTACCCAAATCTTCTTTTATGCTGAGGCTGGCCTGTGCAAGCTTGTCAAAATCGACCGGCAGCAAAAGTCGGCAGCCGATGCTTTCTGGAACCACAAGGTAACCGTCTTCAAAAATGAGGCGGCAGAGACACGATCGACGCGCGCGACAATAAGGTCCGCATCAACAGCCAAACGTTTTAGGAACGAAGGAAGGGCCCACACAGGCACGGCTCCAACGACCTCTCGACGAGGCGCACATGCAAAGAAGCGACGCGGCCGGTAATCGGCCCAGGGGTGAAGCCCAGCCAATACGATAATTCCCAATCGCTTGGAATGCCTGGTTGGCCCTCGCAGACTAGCGACAGGTACGCGAAGCGCAAACCATGGCAAGACCCATGGGGCAAATCTCTTGGCTACCACGTCCAAGCCGGCGGGAGCATGCTCATAGAGCCACCACGCCCAGTCATTGAAGCGGGGAAAACTTTGGTTAGCCATGCCCATTTCCAACTCCCGGAGACTAATTACTCAGATGACCAACCTCGAGCAAACAAAGGCGGCCTCACCGGCGAATAGTTCGTTCCTGTTCTATAAACCGAAAATGATGGCCGGTGCATTTGTTTGGATTTTCAACCATAATACGTGGAGGGCATCTCGGTTATTGGTGACCGATGGACGAACGGAGCATCCCATTTCCTCCGTAATCGTTAAGGTGTCTCCGCTTCCTGACACTCAATACGGCTCCAAAATGAACCGTTCGTTCTCATCGAGATGTTGCAACACAGCAAGACTGAAACGTTCACAAAGATCAACAAACACCTCGGACGTTTCGATATGAATGAGAGTCGCCGCTCGATCGAAAAAGATCCTCACGTAATCATCACCCGATGAGGCCTCGCAGACAACCCCTCTGTCCTTCATGGCGGTTTATGCGGACATCATGACCAGGCTCTTCAATACGTTGCCTGTGGAGACATCGTCATCCCTTGATGATTGAGATATCCGCGTTTCTTGAAAATTTCATGATAGGGTGCAAGCAAAAGTCACCTTGTGCTCCTTATCCACCGCACTATCGGCATAAGAATTAGGAGTCGTCATGGACTCCAGGAGGAACTATTTTTTGATCCGTCCACGCAAATGCGTCATAAGCCGATCGAATATGGGAACGATATACTCGAAATTTCCCGCTTGCCTCCCTCGGGATTGTGTCCACCAACACTACCTGGAACTGCACGTCGGATCCCAGCAACGCAATCACCGGTTGAACCAACGCTGCCATCTCCTCGGCGGAGGGTGTATGAAATGGGACGACTTTCATCACGATGAACTCCATGCGTTCCTGGGTCACCTGAAACTCTCGAATCCAGGGGACCTTTCTGACCCCCAACTCATAGGGATGGACAACCCTGTCGCCGGGAAGCACGAAGTAATCGATCATACGTCCCTGGATCGATCGAATCGTCGAAAACGGTTGTCCACATCGACAGGTTTGGCTTCCCTTTGTGACGACATCGCCAAGCTGGTATCGGATCAGCGGCATCGCAAACGAATGCAAGTCGGTTCCAACAAGCTCTCCCCTCTCTCCTTCATTCGCCGGAGTCCCATCCCGCAGCACTTCGATAATTAAGCCATCGTCACATGAGTGATATTCCCCAGTTTTTGGGCATTCCCAGGCCAGAAGGTAAAATTCGATACTTCCATACGTTTCATAGACTGGCGCGGAAAACCCGTCCTGAATCTGTTGGCGCATGAGTGGCGTCAGGACTTCTCCACCGGGATTTACAAAGTGGAGCCGAAGGGACCGTAGTACGTCGCAATTCACAGTCTGCGCGATCCTGGCCAACACGCCGGGATACCCCCCCACGACCGTAGGTTTGAACTTCTGCAGAGCCTGGACAATGTCCTCCGGTGGCTGCAGGGCATCAATGACCTTTCGCCGGGCCATCCTGAGGGTGTCCAGGATACGCTTGGCAAGCTGGTCCTGTCGTTGGATATTCCAGTTCCCCATCACATAACACATCTTGTCGCTCGCACGGAGGCCCAACGCCTGGAGCGCACGCCACCGAAAGGCACCATGAAGGCGTTCCTCCAGCCAAGTGCGACGCACAATAAATGGTCGCCCGGAGGACCCGCTGGAGGCGCGGGTGATCAAAGACCTCGGGTCCACATTCCGAGCGATGATTTCATCGACCGGCAAGCCTTGCAAATCACTTCTGGAGGTGATGGGCACGGCCCCCAAATCCTCGACCGTTCGGATATCCTGGGGTTTCAGTCCATGTCGATCAAAGAGCCCACGGTAATAGGGCACATGGCGATAGGCATGTGCGACCAACCGGCAAACTCGCTCGTTTTGAAAGGCCACAAGCTGCTCCCGTCCGACATGCGGATGGCGAAGCATGGAATAGAGCGTGGACACAGGATTGGAGGCCAACACATTCGTGCATCTCACGACGGACGGCACCCTTGGACAAATAGGTCATCCCATAATTGAATATTGAGGACCCCGATTAATTCTCTTCCAAAATTCGCCTTGCCGTTTTGATGTTGCTGAAGCATGTGTCGAACAGAATGAGGATTGAAATACCCTTTGGTGTGGAGCCTGCTTTCGGACAGAGCGTCTGCGACAAATTCCGGCAAAAGACCCTGCCATGGCCAGAATGGGGCGGAAAGCCCCCTCTTCCTTCTTTTCAGAATTTCCGCGGGCAAAACACCTTCCAGGGCCCGTCGAAGAATATGCTTTTCCTGAAGCCCTCGCATTTTCACGTCGGATGGAATCTGGCTGCATAATTCGACAAATTCATGATCGAGGAATGGCACGCGTGCCTCCAGGCCATAAGCCATGGAGGCAGCATCCAGGGTTCTTGTAATGAAGTCCGAAAGGCGCACATTAATATCCAAATACTGTAATTGAGCAAAACGATTCCTTCCTTCAAAATCCTTCGGAAGAAAGAAATGCGGTTCTGAATCGTTGAAAGAACTATGGATGTTGCTAAGGTGATAGGAAAAAAGATCATCGTAACTTCGGTGGGAGGCATTATCGATTATTTGGGTGTATCGAGACAGGTCCATCGTGGCGTGGGCGGCGAATACCCGACTTGATCGAGAATATTTTTTCCTCAGGAACGGGATGTTTGCGATGAGTTGACGCACACTGAGTGGAAGATTGAGGAATGGTTCATCCGAGCCCTCACCGGTCAAGACGACTTTCACCTGCTGAGCCGCCATTCTGGCGAGCAACATATGGGGGATGCCCTCAGATGAGATATTGGGATCTTCGCGATGCCAAATCATTTCCGGCAACAGATCAAAATCGGCGGTTCTGCAGGTTGTGATGTGATGGCGAAGATTGTAGCCCGAGAAATCTGTGAAAATCCTTTTCGGACCTATCTCATCAAACAACGGATCTTCAAACGCCGCAGAAAAAGTGTGGATAGGATCCGAGATTTCTCGGCTCATCAATCCCGCCATAGCACTTGAATCGATTCCACTGCTCAAATAACAAACTAATGGCACATCGCTTCGGAGGTGGAGGCGGACGGACTCTTCAAGTTTATCTCGTACCGTCTCGGCCCATTCCTGAGCGCTTCGTTGAAAGCCATCCTCACCCCTTGATGGAAAGGAGTGATCCCAATAACGCTGGAACGTGATCTTCTCGTTTTCATGGAGAAGATAATGCGCGGGTGGGAGCCGCCGTATTGAACACAAGAGGGTCTTCGGCGCTTGAACAAATCCGACCGCAAACAACTCCTTCATAGCACCGGCATCAACCTGACGGTCAATACACCCGCTTGCAAGGATGGACTTCAACTCCGATCCAAAAAACAGAGCACCGGGTTTGATGGCATAGCTGAGGGGTTTGATACCGAACCGATCTCGGGCCAACATGAGACGACGCTGACGGGAATCCCAGATAGCGAAGCCGAACATACCTCTCAGAAAATCCACACAACGCACCCCATAATCCTCGTATAAATGGACAAGGACTTCGGCATCCGAATGTGTCCTGAAACGATGATCTGCAGCCTCTAGATCTTGACGCAATTCCTTGTAGTTGTAGATTTCTCCATTACATACACCGGTGACAGAGTTATCCTCGTTGGAAATGGGCTGATCGCCGGTTTCCAAGTCTATGATGCTCAGTCGACGGAAGCCGAGACCGATACCCGGGTCAACAAAGTACCCAGCCCCATCCGGTCCACGATGGGACATCATGTTTGTCATATGATGAAGCATATCCCGATCGACCGGCCTCTTAGGATCGGAATACACCACGCCGCACAATCCGCACATAGGCCACTCTTGGGTGTCGCGTACCTCTTAGCCAAACCTCGGCGAAGCGCGTTTGGTCGTGGTCCTAGTTGATGACTTTCAAATCAACGACTGAATACAGCGCATTCCTATAGTTAGAAACTATCGTCTAGCCAAAGGCTAGGTTTTCGAACCTCGCATCTCGCCACAACAGGTGTCCCTACTGATCATCGGCGCAAAAAGCGGGAATGTTGATAAGGCCCTCGATGCCTCCCCAAGCATCATGAAAAGGTCGATGAGAATCGGGTGTGGCTCCGGCTACGCTTAACGAGAACTTCCTCATCTATCATCGGTTGGCGACCGGACTCAGTCAGGAGGTAGAGTCGATGTAGCCCTTCAATCCAGAGAGATCGGCGACTCTGTGATTCGTCCGCATGGATTGCAGACAAGCGTTCTCCGTCCCGAAAGATAAGGCCCGTGTGAGAGAAGAAGTCCTTCACTATGCCGTTTACGCTATTCCAACGGATCAACAGATCATAATAGGAATTAGGATTGTCAAATAGGGCATTTCCCCATTTGCGTTTATAGCGAAGCAATCCGTCATGCAGGGAAGACCGAGCGGCTCTAAAATTCACCTCAGCAAACCCCAACTGGCGGGCATACTGTATGCTGTAATAGTAGAGCGCGGCCATAATTCCTCTTTTTTTCAGAGGGATTTCACCCGAAGCCATGCCTATGGCCAAAAGGTTAAATGTGTCCTGTTTTCGTTCATAGAGAACACCGGCAAGTGGCTGATTATCTCCCATAACCCAGAGGATTCCCCCTTTTCGGATAAACCGACGTAGTTCCTGCCGGCCTTTGATAATGGCCATGGCTCCATGACGGTCTCTCGAGAAAGGGACGTACATGGAGTCATAAAACTCGTCAAATCGCTCCTCCCCTTCGGTGACCAATGGCTGCAACTTATGTTTGCGGACCAGACGCATATCCTCCCGGATACTTCGGTTACTACGCACCAACTCATCGAGATCCCCAGGAAGGGCGAGACGCATGTCAATCCATTCAGGAACCGCAAGATAATCCTTCCCGAAGAATTTTTCCGCTGACAATCGGTCTGCACGAACAATAGTCAGATCGGCTGCATCACGCAGGCGATCTAGCAGAGCCGGCAGGTCCCGTAGCGACACATTTCCTACCAGCTCACGTTGGGGTTCCCCAATGAAAAACCTGTTCGGCAAATAGGCAACCCAGGGATCATGGCCCGCCACCAATAGTGTCCCGATATGCCCGGATTGAAGGGTGGGCCCCCTCAGCAACACAACTGGGACCCCTCGTAATCCCAGACACGCCCACGCGTAAAAACCATATCGCGGAACCAAGGTTTGTGCCTTGCCGGAAAGGCGGGAGATGACCCACTCTACCATCATGTTTTTTAAATGGTTCATCCTATTCGTGCCCACTGTTTTTGTTCCGACTGGCCGCAACCACATTCGCAAGGTTCAACTACCCTCTGTCCTGGTTTCCACGAAACCATGGGAATGTCGCGTCTCAAGATGCCGCTCCCGTGGTGTCTCTGAGAGAGCCCTCGTTGAGATTGCCCCCTCTGAAGATTGCATGGGTCTTGCCCGTGCCATCTGCCGGCCACGGCTTAACGACCCTGATTGATAGATCGACCTCACCAAGGAGCTTTCGGAGATGACCCAGAACGGTTAGATGGACATGCGAATCGGTGTCTTCGTTCTCGATCCCTGGATGGCCGACGAGGGCGTGGAAGGTGAGCTCCAGCCGAAACTTCTTTAGGCTTTCCTGGTAAAGGCGGAATTCTCCGAGGCGAAGTGTTCCCGCGAGGTGATCAAGTATCTTTCTGGTCGTAAGGAGACGCCCGTCTCCGAGTAAAATTGAGGCTCGTTCGCGCCCTTCGATTGAACCCATCAAAGGCAGTTGTCGACCGCAGGAACATTCACCTGATGCAGCTATGGCCAGATCAGCCGTATTGTACCGTATGAGTGGCATCGTCCGGGCACGCAAATCTGTCACCACGATTGTCCCTAAGTCGCCCGGATGAGCCGGTATCCCATCCCGCAATATTTCGACAAAATGTGTATCCGCATTCACATGGAACGACCCACGCTGCTCGCATTGCCAGGCGATGTATCCGACCTCGGTCTGGCCATACAACCCGACCGGTTCGCGGTTGAAGACTCGCGTGACTAATTGACGGGTTTCGGCATCCACCAATTCTCCTGCGCAAAACACCACCCGTGGCTGTTTGAGTATGACCTGGGCCGCTTCGCTCGCTCGCGCAATGCGGCGAAGTGCCGTTGCCGTGCCCACCACCACATCAGGATTGGCCTCCAACAATTGAGCCAACTGGTCCTCGATGGACTGCTCCGTCGAGATCCATGTCTTCCGAGAAATTCCGAAGCGCTGCAGCATGTGCGATGGACCCGGCTTTATCTGAAACTGGGCGGTGTGATGGCGCCAACGAAATCCATGTTCGAACCAAATCCGCAGTCCCACGGCTCTTCGCACACGTTCTTCGAGCGGCCGCTTCCAGACCCGTAATGCCACACCTGATGAGCCACTTGTATCAAGATAGGTACAGGATGATGGGTCCACTCCTCGCGCCAGCAACTCGCCAAGTTTTGCAGCTTCTCGCACCATGGGAGCGGTAATGATTGGAATACTCTCCAGATCCTGAATGCCTCGAATGGCTTGGACATCTACCCGCGCTTCGTCCCAAACACGCCGGTAAAACGGGACGTTTCTGTAGGCATGGATCGCAGCGGCACGGAACAAATGATCTTGCAACGATCTGAGATGTGCGGGAGAACGTGTTACGTTCGACCTCAGATCCATTAGGCACTTCCATGTTCGCAGTATTTCCATCTAGAGCCCTTGCCTTCCGGAGGCAGGCTGCTCCTCAATTGCAGTCCCGACTTTCGAGATGATCATCCTGGTCTTCTCTCCCGGGCTTAACAGGATCCTCTCCACTCGCTCAACCTGCAGATGGATTTCACCAGGCAGGACAGCCTGAAGATCCGATTCTATTCTCGAAAGAAGATCTTGAGCGTTATTTGTCACAACGATTTGGAGCTGGACTTCGTTCAACCTATCTTGCAAAATCCTCCACTGGTGTAACTCGTCATAGCGCCCCAGGACCTCGTGAAAAAAAGGCCAGAAGATGCGCCTGCCGTCCTGCAAAGCCACTGAATCCACCCTGCGTCCATAGATTCGCCTCAGAAGGGGAAGAGTGCGCCCACACGGACATGATGTGGTCTCAACCTCGGCCAGATCTCCTGTTTCATAGCGAATCATCGGCATGGTCCACATGCCTAATGCTGTGGTGATGATTGGACCAGGTTCCCCTGAAGCCGCAGCCACCTCCACAATGTGGCTATCAGCGCTTACGTGAAATCCGGAATGACGCTCGCACTCCCACGCGAAATTCGAAAGTTCAACCAATCCGTACACATCCACAGGATCCCTTCCCAACGCACAGCGAACCAATTGACGCGTGGCCGGTGAGAGGGTTTCACTATCGGAGATGATAAGTCGGGGCGCGGGCAGCTTGAACCCCAGTGTTTGGACAGTTTCCGCCAATGCATGCAAGGTACCCGCCCCTGCAACAATCACGTCCGGCCTCGTCTTAACCATGCGTTGGGCCCATGACTCTGGCGGGTCCAGAATCGAACACCAATCTTTTGGAGCGATACCAAGCCGTTGGACGAAAAACTGCCGACCAAAAGTCATGCGAATTTCAAGCGTGCGGTCAGTCCAGCGGAAACCATGTTCGAATAGAATGCGCCAGGCAACCACCCGCTGCCACTGCTGATCTATGGATCCAAGAAAGATCCGCAAGGGAGTTCCTGTCGAACCGCTCGTTTCAACGATTCTACATCGGCTTGGATCAATCCCCTGAGCAACAACTTCCTCCGGACTTGCTTGCTTGAGACGATCCTTTTTAAGAATAGGGATTTCCCCTATATCATCCAAAGAACGAAATTCCTCAGGGTGATAACCCGCCTCCTTATAAAGGCTTCGATAGAGTGGAACGTTGTGGTAGGCATGATTGAGGAGTACCCGAATCCGCTCCTCCTGTACCTGACGTAAATCCACCAGGCTCCACCGACTGGAAGCCAGAGCTTGTCGAATTAACCGAAAAGTTTTCCATCCGTTTAACAACATCATTCGTTTTGGTGCGGGGTCTCTTCTCTTACATCTGTTCTGATTCAACAACACGAGTGAGCAATAAAAATGCCTCGTTGACCAACCAAGTTCGCGCATACGACGCGACTCACAAACATTCTATAGAAAAATCATTTATTCCCTGTAGACCCTGCTCGGTTGCTTTATTTTTTTGCTGCTCTGACAGCAATAAAGTTCCCTGTTACATACCGCGTGGGCCAGCGCGACAGATGTTCAAATGCCTCCAGCCAAAGCAAAAATCGTTGTTGCACGGAACCCTTCGCGCAGGAGCACAAGAGCTTGGCGACGAATACGGCGAAAATACGCGGGCAATGGAGCACTGCCGTGGCCTCCCTTACCTCGAATCCGATCTCCCGCAGCAAATTCTGTAAGCGCCATGGACCGCAGGTGGCACCAACATAGTAGGGAAGGATACCTAACCGGTTTAATAATTTGAATGGAAGAATGTTACGCGCGGCAATAATGGGATTAGCAGGATTATCCAATGTCAGGATTAGCTGCCCGTTTTTGCGAAGCACCCGGTGCAATTCCCGCAAACTCACGATGATCTCATCTAGGGTTAGGAAATGGTCCAGGGTGGAATTGGACACCACCACATCGAACGACTCCTCTCCGAAAGGAAGATGACGCACATCTGCGCAAGTTCCACGAATGCTCATATCCCCAGGACAGGCCAATTCCACATTCTGGAATGAGAGATCCATTCCAACGACCTTGTGAGCACGTGTCTTCAGGAATTGAATAAGCCCCCCTCCCACCGCTTCGTCAAACGTATCAGTCTTTAGCAACCGAGGAGATGGCTGTTCGGGAAGCCAACGGAGAAGTAGGGATTGATTAACCGTATCACTATGTTTTCTCCAGAGCTGATCCGGGCGTGTCTTTTTCCATTCGTCTGCTATGGAGTCCCAGTAGCTCGCACCTTCGTTTATCACGCCGTCGATTCCCTGATTGGTAAATGGGAGTGAAGAGCCCTTAGATCTGAGCCAAGATACTTCTTCTCTCGCTAGATCAGCCCACGACAATGTCGCCCAGATAGTATCGGACTTTCCGAACAGTGAGTTGACATTTTAATAGGTAGGTTCTCAAGCCTTACACTGACAAATCCGCCTGAGGATGAAGCAACCCTCCATTTACCCGAATGAGAATGTTGGGTTGTCATCATGTGCATAGAGGAAAGGCCTGATTTGGCGGCACGAGAATTGGTTGGGCACTTACATGTCTGGTTCTCTCACCATTCAGGCCATCACCTATTTTCCAGATGGTGGATTTCCCCTGAATGTCTGAGCACTTGAATAGGAGGACTGGTTATATCCGTGAATAGTCCGCTTAACGGCGAGCGAATTCGCAATATTTACTTTGCAATCCACTTAAGGTTTTTCAAGAACAGAGGTAAATTTGGTCGATCACATAAAGCGTCATCCTACCTGGTCCGTTTTCAGCAAACCCTTAGCCTGATGATTTCCACAAAACCGGCTTCCTTCATAATCAGGATTTTCATGGTTCATTATTTTTTGCGTTCTGAATATTTCCCTACACGATAGTCTCTAACGATTTTCCCTTTACAGATTGGCAAACCATGAAATCGTTTACCATCCGTATTCAATCAAGAAAAACTCAGAGGAATGGCGTTTACCGCCCTCGGATTCCCACTACTCTGTTATAAATGAACCCGATGGTCCAACCCAGAATCCCACCGGTCAGTGCTCCATAAAAAAGCCCCACCAGGCTCCCTTTCCACGTGACTGAATACCCGATAAAATAGTTGGAAAGTAATTGAAGATGAGAGCCAACCTGTGGCCCTCCTTCAAGAAGAAGCCAGGCTGTCATGATAAAAAGGCCTAATCCACCCATCAGCCCACAAACTACTGCCAACACCCCTGCCTGAATTTTGGCCACAACCCGGCTCAGCTCTTCATTACGTTTGAAATCTGTTCCCATATCTTCCCTCCTGGACCCTGGTAGCTAATCTAGAAGATTGCGACGACGAGTTACTTCCTCTCGCCACAGCATGAATTTCGCAAAGGCCTTCATGCTCCAGTTTCGGAGTGAGGCTCCTGAGTAACCTATCGCAAACCCCCCGATTCCTCCCTCCAGGAAACCTACAATAGAACCACCCCATGTCACTTGAAATCCAAATAGAAAATTCCCAAGCAGAGACAGGTTGGGCCCCACTACCGGCCCACCTTTGAAAACAAGAAATGCGGTCCCGATCAAGATGAGGAGGCCACTCACGGTACCGACAGCCACACCCAGCGCGACAGGGTCCAGTTTGGAAAATACAATCTCGATTAATTCTTCTTCGTTTTCCATGGGAAGTTCATCGACGTTTTCCTGAACCCGCATTGGTACCAATCGATCGCCGGCATTGACCGAAGCCGCACGGCCCTCCTCATGGTATTCCTTTTCCGTATTGACCGCCCATACATCATGATGCGATTCACCCATGATATTTCTCGCGGCATACACTCCTGTTACCATGGAATGATCCTGATTGTTGTAGCGATGCAGACCATTTCGTCCAATGGTCTGAAGATTTGAAAATGTTTCCAGATACTCTCGAATCGTCCGGACATGATCCTGATAGTGATGATCGTAAACCGGATAGGCCTTTTCCATACGAACCACGGTTCCGTCTTCAACATCGCGGGGATTAATGAGCCCCAGTTGCGCACATTCCCGTGTACCAAATTCGATTAACCGGTCGTTCGACCATGTCCACTCATCGTCTTTGTCCCAGAGAAAATATTCAAGGCCCAGCGAAGTCCGTGAAGGATCCGGCACCATATACGGGCTCCAATTTTTATAATTCTGTATTCGTCCCATTTTGACTTCAGGTGAATGAATATAGATCCAGTTATCAGGGAATACGTCTTCGCAGTTAACCACCAGGACCACGGTTAAATAATCCCGATATCGTAAACCAAGGGCAGCTTCCAAGACCTTCGCGGGAGGTTGAGGGTCCATGGCCTCGATTAACTCGCGGAGAGGCATCGTCGACACAAAATCGCTGCCCTCGAATTCTACATGTTCCCCTGATGATGCTCGCCCGGAAACACAATCTACCCGCCCATGGCGATGTCTGATACGCTCGACCTTTATGCCTTTTAATGTCTGAGAGCCAAAACCAGCCACCAATTCCTCGCACCGTTCCCACATCATCCCCGGACCTAGGCGAGGATAATGAAACTGCTCAATGAGCGAGGTCACGATTTCACCCTTCTTCCCACCCCTTTGACCAAGTAGGGCATTGCGAACCGCTTCTTTCAGAGACAGGTTTTTGATTCGTTGCGCAGCCCAATCGGCGGATATCTCGGTACAGGAAATTCCCCAGACTTTTTCCGTGTAGGTTTTGAAAAATATCTGATACAGGCGATATCCAAAACGATTGATGACCCATTGTTCAAAATTATCCTCTTGGGCACCTGGAAATACCTTGGTTTTGGCATAACTGAAACAGACCAGGAGAGCTTCAACGACCCCCAGTCCGGCCAACGCATTGGTGGCCTTAAGGGGATAGTCAAAAAAATGCTGGTTGTAATGGATTCGGCTTATACGAGGTCGAAGGAGAAAGTTGTCACCGAGGATTTCATTCCATAACTCAGTCACCATCGGCACTTTTGAGAAAAATCGGTGACCACCGATATCAAAACGGAAATCTCGATAGTTGACGGTTTGCGATATACCACCGACCTGTTTCCCAGCCTCAAGAATGAGGGAGGAAGAACTGTTTTTTCCCAGCTCATAGGCCGCCGTAAGACCAGCGGGACCTGCACCAATCACCACGACAGGATGGGATGCCACTATTGTCCCCCTGACTTTTTTATGGCGTCAAAGGAGTCAGATTCAAGGGCCGGCTTTGTTGACTCTTTCCTGTTGTCCCCACAAAAAGCATGTCGTGCCAGGCCTATGGCAAACGCCAAGCCACTATACAGATAGTAGAGCCAATGCCAGGGAACACTCTGCAAGGCAAACCGAAGCCCACGTTTTTTTTGAAAGAAACGATAAAGTGGCGCATTGATGATCACAAGGGAAACCATGATCAACCCCGCCACGGGCAGCAATGAAATCCACCAGATCGCTCCCAGCAAGGCCCCCACAAGCCCATACGTCAATACCACGCACAGGCGCTCGGAATGCCGGATGTTTAAGTCATTGGTAAACCTGCGATCCCGAAGGATTAACTCTGTCCAAGGGATGGCGCGGTAAAAAAAATCTGCTTTGAGCATTGAACGGACACCCCATCGTTTCAAATGTTTGACATGGATATCTTTACACAACTGAATCTGGTGACCAGCCTTTTTCACTCGATATCCTAACTCAATGTCTTCAATTGAAGGACGACGATATTTTTCGTCAAACCCACCTATTTCCAGGAAAATATCACGGCGGATGGCTCCGCAAGCCCCCCAAAAAGTGGAAGCCTCCTTTTGAGCATGTTGATGGACATAATGGTGAAAGAGATTTTTGTATTGGGATAAAAAGTTTTTTTCGGCAGGGGTGTCGTCGTACGATCCGATCAATGCAGTGAGGTCCGGATTACAATGAAACGTTTCTGCCACCTGTCGCAAAGTATCCGGATGCACACACACATCGGCATCGACAAAGAAAAGATATTCGCCTCTGGCCTGAAGTGCCCCAATGTTTCTGGGCTGTGCCGGTCCCCCAGAAGTGGTCGGAAGTCGAATGACTTGAGCACCAAACTGTTCCGCCACTTGCCAGGATCCATCGGATTCACCATCGGCAACAACGATTATTTCCAGGGGAGGAGGTTGTAAAGCAACCAGGCTCATCAGGCATTGACGAAAGGCCTCACCCCCGTTGTACACAGGAACAACAATAGAAATGGTTATTCCCTGTATGGATGATAACGTACCACTGTCCTTCTGGACTTTGTCATCTTGAGAAATTTTGTTCATAACCAAATTATATTTGACTGACGAACACATTCGGCTCAAGACAGTCCTTCACAGGCACTTAAGTAGGAAACTAGTGGGAAATTCCCTAAAATTTTTGGTATAGCCAGATCCACCGAACAGAAAGAAATCCAGCCTTAATGGACAATTCTTGTCCATGCGTGGGTTGGTGTCAAAAAGTGAGGCAAACCATTTCAAAATCAATTGGGGGCTAAAAATTCCACAAGTCCTCGAGTAAGCTGTTTTCACCCCCACCAGAAATTTATCGGTTCCCAGAACGAAAACCCAAGAGAAATCAACCCTTAAAAGGGTCCCATATCAAGAGAGATTACGACTCCCAGGCTCAGGGGAAATACATTCTTGAGTTTCAAAGCAGGAAAATCGCAGGAAAGCATGGTGGAAACCCGTGAGCTCTTTGATGGGATACCGAGGTGGTTGCGGGGGAGGGATTTGAACCCTCGACCTTTGGGTTATGAGCCCAACGAGCTACCAGGCTGCTCCACCCCGCGAGTCGATAGTAGAGGAGGTATGGTCGAGAAGTCAATGCAAAAACAGGAGTTTAGCAGAAGAAGACACTATGGTATCTTCTCCTTCCCATGATGTTTGCCGGAATCATTGCCATCCTGCTGTTTCTATGCCTAATCATTGGTGACTGGTTTCAATTCACCACACTGAAAAGTTGGGCCTGCCGGTATGGATGTCCCTTGGCCCACAGGCAGAAAGCTCTGGATTCTCATCCAGCGCACCCCATTTCCCATGCTTTTCACAAGTCTGACGCACTGCCCTTGCCTCATGGGATTGCCCGCTGGGTGGAAGACAAACAAGTCATCGTGATCCGTCCCTATTACCAACTCTTTTCCCTGAGTTTTCGCACAGCATGGCCATTGAAGGGGACAATTGATGTAAGTTCAGCCGGCAACCAACTCCTGCTTCATTTGTCCAAGCGTATTCCCTGGTCGTCAGCTATTCTCACCCTGATATGGCTACTTTTTGTGATTGGGGGCACCCTCACGTTTGTGGTGCTATTTATTCTTGATGGAGGTATGAGCACACTTGGGGGATTTTTTTGGGTGGTCGGGACAACCGCCTTAGGCTGTTTAGTGCTGGCAGGAGGCTTGATCCTGATATCCTTTGCCTACCGGCTTGAGGATTCCCGCCTGATGCAGGTCCATCAGGAATTACTGGACGCGTTGACCGCTTCTCCCTTAAAGGGTTCGGATAAGACCGAGAAGGCCTGAAGCTGTCTCAAACGTAGAGAAGCAATCTTTCACACCTCCTATATCCTGAATGGTCTAGTTTAGGGAATTGTGGCAAGAAGATCCTTCTTGGCTTTTGAAAAGTTCTCGACCCGGAACGTTGGCAACTGATACGCCCACCCCTGTACACGCTGATTGAACGCTTCAACTTCTCCCTGAACCTCTTCCGGTTTTTTTAATATTGATTCTTCTTCGGAGTAACGCTTCCCCTGCTCTTCATCTGGTTGCTTCCCTTCAGGCGATCCAAGGACCATTTCGTCTTGAGCAGAATCCTGGGCTTGGACCGTTTCCCCTTTTTCTGAGAGAGGCGTGTCCTCCACAGGTTGAACCAGTTTCTGATCAAATTCCGCAGAGAATTTTCCGAAAATTTTGTCTTCCTGTTTGGTCGTTTGGACATGAAGCCTGAGACCGTCAAAGGTTTCCAACACGACGGTTACTCCTGTGTGATTCTGAAAATTCACCTCTTCTTCTTTTTTCACATCTTCTAGGGGGAGTTGCACAAGAGTCCCCACCACATTATTCACATTAAACTGAGATGCCACCTTGGAACCTGCAGGGACCGAATCCAATTGAAAATCAAGATCATCCGGCTTCTCTTTTAAAACGAGAAGAGTTTCCCCGTCGGGATGCGTGACCGTCACTCGATACACCCGTTTGGTCGTCAGTGCCGTTATTTCCGTGTCCAGCCATTCTCCGGACACTTTTTCCAACGGCAAATTTCCTATTGTCAGCCAGGTTTGGGGATCTCCTGGTTTCCGCACATAGATTTCACTCATCCGTGGATTCCCCTTGGCAGGACGTTGATTCCCCAAAATCACCACTGCCGCCTCAGGATTATTCGCAGTTTTCAAAGTCACGGTTGTCGAAAGCGAGTCTTCTTGCTCCTTGTCTTGTAAACCCAATCGATCGTATAACTCTGGATTTTTCGTTTTGGGTTCCAGTATCCGCAACTCCGCCAACCCGATGAGAGTCTGCTTTACCTTCTCCACATCAGCGCGATACCCTGCCTTCTCTTTGACCCGCCAAGTCTTCTCCTCACGCACCAGCGTCACGGTCTGATCCTTCGTCTCCACAACCACTTCGCTCACATTATTCACCACCGACAACAGTGACGGAAACAAGAGTTCACCACTACCTGGCAACTGAGAAGCCGGCTCTTGATTGACGAAAACGGCAACAACAATCCCTATAATGGTTATGGCGGCTAAAATACCTAGTGTTTTGGCTTTCATTCGCTTCCCTTAATATTCTTGAATAATCTAATGCGGTCTTCTGATGATCGGTAACTGAGCATCTTAAGCTTTTGGCCGTTTCTTCCTGATCCCGGAGGAACTGATCCACACACCCGCTATACCAATCAACAATGGCACAAGCCCGATATTGATAAATTTCACCCAACTCTCCACACGCTCAATATTTTTACCGAGTTCATGTTGCACGCCTCTCAATTCCTTGCGAACCTGAAGCAACTCCTTGCGAAATTGTCCCATGGCCTCCTGCTGCTCCACACTCAGAATCATGGAATTTCCTTCAGGCTTTTGGCTCTGCAGTTCTTGAATTTTTCGTTCCGTGGCCTTGAGTTGTTCCTGGAGTACTTGCTCCTTTTGCCGGAACTGTTGCTCGGCTTCTTGTTGCAACACTCGCAAAAGTGTAAATGGCCGGGAATATCCAGCGCGACTTCTGACGCTGATGAGATCATTGCTTCCCGTCAAATTATCCAAGGCGTTCGTGACAAACGTGCCATTGCCGGAGTTGGGAATACCAATCCGTTGCCCGAAGAAATTTTGAACTTGAACCCAAAACCGGTCCTGTAAAATATCCGTATCTGCCACCACAATGACGTTGATAGGCTCCTTCGATTCCTTAAGGTGGTCTTTGGTCTGGCTTTCGGTTTCTGGAGCCGTATCCGGAGTCTCATCCTTGGTTGGCACCTCTTTTGGTTTTCCCTCAGGAAAAGCCGTTTTCACGGTTCCGGTTACTCTGGCGGCCACGATAAACTTCTCCCCTTCGGGACGATAACTATTGAGTAATCCACCGACATCCGGCATGGCTGACAAGCGGGATGCCTCAATCTGCATCGCGGCTTCATCTGATTGGATGAGCGCCTCGACTGTGGTCCCGGTCTCCCCTTTCTTTCGAATGATTCCTGCTGATGCCACCGTGATCGACGGCACTTGAGCCGTCACGATATCCTTGTCACTGAAATGCTCCTGCCGGAAATCAATCCAGACTGGGTAATCCACCACCTGTAGCCGGCTTTGCTGTTGCACTTGCACCTTTTTGGCCAATGGCAAATCTCCCAACACCTGCCCTTTCACCAATTCAACACCCCAGGCTTCAAACAATTTAGGCATATTTGAATCCCGGGGACCTCCTCCTCCCATCGGGTTCATGGGATTTCCGCCTCCACTATCCGATTCGGCAAGGGGATCCACAAAAATCATGGCATGCCCACCTCCCAACACATACTGATCGATCGCATAAAGGGTCGCCTCACTCAGCGATTTAGGATGCACAATCATTAAGACACTAATCTCTTCGGGAATGGCGCCCGCTGTTGGTTCGATCTTTTTCACTTCAAACATTTGTTCGATGTGAGAAAGTATGAGCCAGGGTTGGCTGCCTCCTTGTGGTGGCATAAACGGCATGCCCCCACTTCCATCAATGGGTAGTGTACTCAATAGACCAAGAACCTTTTTCTTGGGATTTGCCAGCGTGTGAATCAACTTCGTCAGATCATATTCCAAAAACTCTTCTCGCTCCGGTTGAAAAAATGGAATCACTTCCAACTCATCGGTGGAGCTGGTCCCGGCCAATCCAAAATAAAACTGCGTACTGCCATTATCCAACGGAATACCCTGCAAACCGTATGCTACCGCTCGATCCTCTTCCTCTGAAAACGGCTCTGGATCCATCACCTGCAGGTACAATTGATCTCCGGCAACTTGTGCGTATTCCTCTAACATTTCCCGGACTCGCGTCGCGTAACTTTTAATTCCTGGCAAACCGGTTGCCAGCTTTTGAGAGAGATAAAACCGCAGTGTGATAGGTTCCTCCAAATTCTTAAGAACATTTCTGGTGCCCTCGGACAACGTATACAGGTCATGTTCTGTCAGATCGAACCGTGCGGAACTGAACGCCGCGTTACTCACCATATTGAAGACACCGAACAGGACGGCGGCCATGATAAGACCGCTTCCCGTGAGTAATTTTCTATTCATCATCACTCCTCATTAGCAAAAGTTCACACACGATCCCTTGGCATTCCCTTATGATTCGGCCTTTTTCATATCAATAACCGTGGCCGTCGCAAATAGCCAAAATGCAATCAGCGACAGAAAAAAGAGAATGTCTCGCAAATCCAGGACACCTTTGCTGATCGATTGAAAATGCGTCAAAAAGCTGAATGAGCTAATGGCATTAAGCAGAAATTGTGGCGCCCACCCACTGAATAGTTCTAGAACGAGAGGGAACCCACTCAAGATGAATCCCAAAGAAATGACGACGCTGATCACAAAGGCAATCACCTGGTTTTTGGTCAGAGCGGAGATGCAGGAGCCGATGGCTAAAAACCCTCCGGCCATCAATAGACTGCCGAGGTAGCTGGCAAGGATAACGCCATTATCCGGGTCGCCCAACAGATTCACCGTGAGCCACATGGGAAAGGTCAGGGCCAAGGCAATACCGGTGAAACACCATGCGGCTAAAAACTTCCCTGCCACGGCCTCCCACATGGTGACCGGCAGGGTCAGCAACAGCTCAATCGTTCCGGAACGACGCTCTTCCGCCCATAGGCGCATCGCCAATGCAGGGATCAACACAAGATAGAGCCAGGGATGAAAATCAAAAAACGGCACCAGATCGGCCTGACCCCGCGCAAAGTAATTCCCCAGATAAAATGTGAAGGCTCCACTGAGTAACAAAAATATGACGATGAATACTGCCGCGATCGGTGTGGCAAAATACCCGGCCAATTCACGTTGAAAAATCACTCCAATTCGTCCCACAATTCCTCCTTCACTTACGAATACTTCTTTCAGTCCCTTTAATTTTTCGCCACTGGTCTCTCAGAAGCGCATGGAGATTTGCTCCTGGTGATTTGAGGGTGCACACCGGCTACGTGCCTCACCTGCTCGGAGTACCCCGCCTTCCAGAACAATCGCGTATTAGGAGATTGTTTGCTTGGGAGTCGTCAACAAACGAAACACCTCATCTAACTGCCCCCGGTCGGGATACAGTTCCCTCACTTCCCACCCCTGTTCCCGGACACAATGTCCAATATCCGGAAGAATCCACTGCCCGTCATCGGGGTAAATACGAAATTTCACCAAGTCACCGTCACGATCCAACTCCTCAATTTTTTTGACCCCTTTCACCGTCATCAAGTGATGATGTAGGACCAAGGGATCCACACCGGCAATCGTGCCCAGGACCGTATTGTGAGCCGGAGACTTTCCTTCCAATTCTGCTGGAGTGCCATCAAACACCACTTTCCCCTTCGCAATGATCATGGCGCGGGAACAGAGTGCATGCACTTCCTCCAAGATATGCGTAGAGAGAATAATGGCCTTCTCCTGGGCCATAGCCCGAATCAGTGTTCGAACTTCATGCTTTTGATTGGGATCCAAACCATCGGTGGGTTCATCTAAAATTAAAATGTCCGGGTCATGAAGGATCGCCTGAGCCAATCCCACTCGACGCTTAAACCCTTTAGATAGGGTTTCGATCGATTGGTTCATCACCGATTGCAAATTCACCTTCTCGACCGTTTCCGAAACGGTTCGCTTAAGCGTTGCTCCACGATATCCCCGCATCTCTCCGATAAATGTGAGAAACGAGGCTGGAGTCATATCCTGATAAGCCGGAGCCCCCTCCGGCAGATAGCCTAAACGCATTTTAGCTTCGATGGGTTGATCTTCAATATTATGCCCACAAATATGCACCGTGCCGCTCGTCGGCGTAAGAAAACCCGTGATCATTTTCATGGTTGTGGATTTACCTGCTCCGTTCGGCCCTAGGAAACCCAGCACTTCCCCTTTTCCTACGGTAAATGACACACCATCCACCGCAACAATCGGCCCAAATGCTTTTCGCAAGTTTTTAATTTCAACCATGATTTCCATTCTACCCTCTTTATCTCAATAATTTTATGAAATGATCTGTCGCACAGTCGTGCTCTCGCCACCTGATTCGATCAGCTCCCTCTCCACTCAATGGAGATACAACGGGGGCAACTCTTTAGCGTGTTTGTGAGATTTTGGCGCCTTGGCTGTTATGGCCGGCTTGACTGTTTCCCAAAACTGCCGACCATCCCATGTCCCTTGTTCTGTGGAGTTAGTATACAAAGTCCGATCAAGGTTCCAAATGGCCGTGGAAATCGCTTCCTGATCAGAAATAGGCTGACTCAATATACGCTCAACCAATCTCAGGCTCCGACAGGGACGCCCTTCTTCCTTGAATGAAGCCCATTGCAGTAGCGCATCGCGCGTTTTTTTTGCCGACTGTTCAAAGCATGCGGTCTTGACGACTTGAATAGCTTTTTTTTCCGATTCAAATTTCCCATCATCTTTTTTCGCTGGCTCCTCACTCCGTCCATTCCGCTTTTGACGCTCTCGCCACCAGGCCGCCAGGGTCACCAACCACAACAGCAAGCATCCCCCTGTTATCCAGGTCCATGGTAATTGCTCGGCACGATCAGAGATGCCGATGTTAGCCGGCATTTGGGCATTCACTTGATGATCACCCTCTATTGAAGTAACAGACGGGGCCTGAACCGATGTGGGAACCTGTGCTGAGGATCCTGGTGGAGCCGTGCCGAGAACCGTCAGAACCTTAGCGGGGAGGTTGGCTTCTTCCCAGCGGGAAGTCTCAATGTTCCACCAGGGAACATGAATAGCGGGCAACCTCACTGTGCCAGGTTGAGTCGACACAAACACGAATTTTTCTTCCCTGGACCCTACTACCCATTTCCCATCAAAATCTGTTTGGGTTTTGGCCTTGTCCGGATAGATCTTTACGATGGGTTGTGAGGGCATTGTCACTTCAGGCAGTTGCTCCCCACGCTGACCTTTTGCACGCATCACGATGGTTCGAGTAAGGGAATCCCCTATTTGAAGTGTATCGGTATCACCCGACCATGTTTCGGTGAGGGTGAGTGCTTTCGCCGGCAGCCAAAAACGCCCATTCAAATCTGGCGGAAGATCTTTGACCGTGAGCTCAATCTTCGGACTTCGCCTATGAATCGATTGTGAGGTTTTGAAAGGATTTCCCCCCAAACTCCCGGACCGATTGCCAAATAACTCTTCAAAGAGCCTCCCACGGGTTCGTCCATCCTGCACCGTTCCAGAAAAGAGGACCTCGGGAATAACATGAGCCCCGCTTTGTTGCGGGGTTATCACATACCGACGCTCGGTGATATGATACCGCCGCCCGCTGCGAGTGGCTTCGTAGGAGGCATCCTTTCCGACGCGCTCCACTATGCCCCAATCAATTTCCGGTTCATCTAATCGGCCTTCCTGAACGGAAATCGCACTGACCAAACGAAGCGTCAGAAGAACCTGCCCTTGAAGATGGGGAAAATGTGAGTCCACATCCGCTTCGAGGAAAATATCTCGCTCCTCGTTCGCGCCGCTGCGGTGATTCGGCTCATTGACCATCAGTGGAATGGGGCCAGTCTGATGAGGACCCACGGCGATAGGAGGAATGGTCACTGCTCCTGTTCGCTTTGGCGCCAGCGTCGCAATCCATCGAACCAAAGAAGTGGTTTGCATATTGATGATTGAAGTTTGTTGACTCTGGGTGGTGCCCAATACATCGAATTCCGCGTCTAAGCTATCCCACTCTGGCGATTCACCGGAAGCAGTCTGATCCGTCTCCAAGATGAGCTGGAAGGTCTCATCTGCCATGACCGGATTCCGATCCACATAGGCCCTGACCGTTTGGGCCGAAACAGGAGTGCTAAGCCCCATCATTCCAAGGCAGACAACCATCACCAATAGGCATCTCAAAATTCTCACCAGCGTTTTCCTTGAGAAAAAGTGGACCCTCCAGCCTCTACACGGCGTTGATGCTCCAAAAGAAACTTTCGGCGTAACAATCCGCCGGGATCATCAGGGATACGGCGAAGCCATTGTTGGAGAACCTGTTCAAACTGCTGCCTTTCCCGTATTTGGGCCGCATCCACGGCAGAGGTCACTTCCGAATGCTCCGACTGATCTTCCGAATTTTCTTCCATTGTTGATGGAGGGGACAGCAGCTTTTTAGCTTGTTCCGCCTTTAAAGGATCTACCCCTTGCGCCTCTCTCTCAATATTTTCTTCAGAAGCCTGTTGATTACCATTCGACTGGTTAGAGGTCGTGGCAGGATCCGCCCCGGATCCGACCGTCTGGTCTGATTTCTCTTGTTTTCCGTTTTGAGAGTCAACTTTTTCCGAATCGGGTTGTTTGTGGGCTGAGTCTGAAGCCTCCTCTGGGTTTTCTCCTTCAACTCCGGTTTCATTCCTATTATTTTTCTGTTTTGCAGAGGAGTCATCCGATTTTTGAGATTGTTCTCCTCCCTGATCCGCAGATGATGGTTCATCCAGGAGCTGCTTGATGATTTCTAGATTATGTTTGGCATCTGCGTGATTTGGCTGCTGAGTGAGAGCTGTTTGATAGGAGGCCATTGCTTCTTCATAACGACCGAGACGAGCCAAGGCATTGCCTCGATTGTAATGCCCCTCCGGCGTATCAACTATGGAAAAGGCTTCTTCTGCTTCCTGATATTTCCCGGCCCGATAATGGGCTATGCCCTTCCAACCGGGGTCTTGAAATAAGGCTGCCGCTTGTTCCGGGGCCTCACGCTCTAATGCCTTAATCCCCTGTTGATCGGGACGAACCCAGAGATTTTCCCAGGAAAAAGCCTCGCTGATCTGAGGAATAAGCAGGAATGCCAGCAGCATTCCTAACCATCCCGGTCGAAATGCGGGCAATGCCAATACCAGGAGCAGGAGGACCAGCCAGGGTCCCTCCTCTCGCCACAGATCCGTTGTTCGCTGTTCAGATGTTGAAGAGGATAGCGCCCTCGTGGGCATACTGGAAGGTAAGACCCGATTGATATCCTGATCGTCCGCGGTCACCGTGGCATAACGCCCTCCTCCTACTCGAGCGATAGCTTGAAGAGACGGAATATCTAATTTGGGAATAACCACCGCTCCATCCTGATCTTTGAGGAATCCGCCTATTTCGGGAATAGGGGCTCCATCGACCGTCCCAACACCAAGCACAGACACACGCTTCCCTTGACGGCGTAACTCTTCAGCCATATTCAATGTTGCAGGATCTCCCTCACCGTCCGTCAGTAATAGCACCTCTCCCTTTGCCTGCCCGACGTGTTGAAGGAGTTCATGGGCTTTCTGCAAAGCGAGATCAGTACGGCTACCCTGGGATGGCATGAGTTCTGTCTCGAGGGATTGCACAAGAGGCACCATGGTGTTGACATCATCAGTCAGTGGCGACACCACGAAAGATTCACCGGCATATACTACCAGAGCGGTTTGCCCTTCCTTCCTGGCCTTGAGCATATCAAGAATTTTGTGTTTGGCTCGGGTCAACCTGGAGGGAGTCACATCCTGCACATCCATTGAACGGGATAAATCCAAAACCATCACCAACGCCGATTCTGCTCGAAACACAGGCTGGGGTAATTGGGACCAGACGGGCCCGGCAAGAGCAAAAACCGCCACAGTCCAACCTAATCCGAGAAGCACGAGAGGCATGCGATGCGTCGCTCCCTCCGTCCCCACCAATAAATGAGGGAGTAAATGGGTATCACACACCGACTCCCATATCTGAGCTGTTCTCCCACTCCTGGCTGCCAGCAGAAAGAGCCCGAACAAGGGAAGCAATCCCCATAACCATTCCGGTCGTAAAAAATGAAACATGGACATTTTATCGTCCTGCTCGTGCTGGGATCCCTTCCGCCTTCCATCTTGGTCTGAGAAACCAATCCTTTTTCCAGATGAAAGACATGACCGTTACACACGAAAGGGCCAAGGCAAATCCTAACGGCCATATATATAATTCGGTCGTCGGTCGAAACAGTTCCGTTTCAGTTGTCGCCGGCTCGAGACGATCCAATTCTTCATACACCTTCCTGAGTCCCTCAGTATCTTTCGCACGTAAGTACAACCCTCCGGTCCGTTGGGCAAGAAGGCGAAGGGTATCTTCATCCAAATCGCGAGAAGGATTCACAGTCTGTGTGCCAAAAAATGATGCAATTTCCATTCGATCGGCACCGACCCCGATGGCATAGATTCGAATACCTTGTTCCTCAGCCAACGCCGCCGCTTGTGTGGGTGACACTTCTCCCGCAGTATTGGCTCCATCGGTTAATAGCACCAATACCCGGCTTCCCGCCGGTTGTTCCTTGAGTCGTTTCACGGCAAGGCCGATCGCATCCCCAATCGCGGTTTCCTGCCCCGCCAGGCCAATTTCTGTTTCCGTCATCATAGCCTTTACCGTGTCCCGATCAAATGTCAGAGGTGTCTGCACGTAGGCCTGGGAGCCAAATACAATCAAACCCACTCGATCGCCAGTTCGGCGAGCGATGAACTCCCCGGCTGCAGCCTTCACAACTTCCAAGCGGGTGACTTCCCGCCCGTTCACCGAAAAATCTGGAATTTTCATGCTTCCTGAAATATCGACTGCCAACATCAGATCTCGCCCACTGGTTGGCAACCCGACAGGGTCACCACTCCACTGGGGACGGGCTGCCGCCAGAAGCAGAGCAGACCAGATGATTATCCCCACCCAAAACAATGTTGAGCGCCTGGAACGATTCGCTTCAATCAACTGGCTGGATTGAAGACTCATGATGTCTTCAAAGTGCGGCACTTTCATGGCGCGACCGGATGAATTGGACACAGAAGGTGCCCAGCGCTGCACCATCCAGGGAAACAAAACAAACGCCAACGCCCACGGCCAGGCAAACGTCATCATGTCCTCTCCCTCCCATTGGGAGGAGTCACGTGCTGAATCCAATGTTCGACCAATTGCATCAGCTCGTTTCCCGACACGACCGCCTGCTGCTGGTATGGCCCTGAACTCAACAGATGGCCAACTCCGGCAGTGAATTCATTAGTCCGACCCGACCGATCTAAAAACTGCAGCCATGATACTCCTACTAATCCTGCTACCTCTGTTCGAGGAAAAGTTACCATGGCATAGCGGCGGACAATGGTTGAAAGTCGTTGAACCAGCCATTGATCATCTCGGTGAGTGTCATAGTGCTGTTTGATCGCACCAAGCTCATGCATTGCAAGTCGACGCGCCTGTGTCCGACGTCGATTCCTCAGAATCCACAGGAACACCATGCCTCCCATCATGACCAAACCGAAGGTAATCCACCAACCCGGGGCTGGAGGCCACAGAGAAATCGGGGCTGGCAAATGCACATCCCGAAGCTCTTGTAGGAGAGAACCTGATGTCGGCATGCTAGCCCATTCCCGTTATGCCATGCTGTGTTGGGCGCTTCGGCGATGCCCGATATCCTGTAACCCACCCCGTAATTGGAAAAGAATATCGTCGTGGGTTCCCAATGAAATGAATCCGATTCCACGGGTCAGGCATAGCGTCCGGACATCTTCATAACGTTCCTTGAAGCACGCTGAATAGGATTGGATTGTTTTGGCAGATCCTGTATTCAATATTCCCGTTCGTATACCGTCCGTTACAGGATATTGGCCGGCAGGTGGCGGCTCTTGCTCCAATTTATCATACATGAATATCACCACCACATCCTGGTGTCCGCCCAACCGAATAAGGGTCTGTTTGGCCTGCTGGTCCCAATCCCGAAAATCACTCAAAAGAAAAATGAGGCTTCCGGGCTTCGCGGTTGCCTGGACTCGATTTAAGGCCAACTGAAGAGGTGAGACAGAGGGATTCTGCTGTTCATTCACCTCTGACGGGTGCACACTATCTTGAGCGAGGAGGTTGAGAAGTTGAAGGACCCCGGTTCTTCCTCCTCTGGGTCTAAGTTCCACATGGTCCACATCTGAAAAAACCACCGCCCCAATCCGGTCTCCTCGCTCTTGCGATGCCCAACCCAATAATGCGGCAGCATGCGCTGCTATGACTGACTTAAAGGCCACTTTGGTCCCAAATCGCATTCCCTTTCTATTATCCACTACGAAGAAGACGGGTCGCTCCCTCTCTTCGCGAAAGACCTTGAGATAGGGTTCATGAGTTCTCGCCATTACCCGCCAATCCATGAGGCGCACATCATCGCCCGGTTGATACCGGCGAGACTCCTCAAAATCCATGCCTCTGCCCTTGAATGGAGAACGCTCTCCGCCAGCCAACAGGGTATGCACCCGTTTCCGCGTTTTGATTCCCAATACCCCTGTCTGGTGACGCATATTGATGAGATCGGCGAGCCGAACCTCTACTCCCTGAAATCCTGCAGGACGGTTCGGTCTGAATTCTGATGGTGATGGCGTTTTACGGAACGGCCACATGATTCAAAATTTCTGAGATCACCTGATCGGTCCTGATCCCCTCCGCTTCAGCTTCAAAAGTCAGTAATATTCGGTGGCGCAACACATCATGGGCCACAGCCTGTATATCTTCCGGCGAAACATAATCACGTCCTTCCAACCAGGCATGCGCCCGGGCACACCGCTCCATTCCGATGGTCGCCCGGGGACTGGCTCCAAACCGGATCCACCGCTTCAGCATGGAGCTATAGGGGCCGGGCTCACGCGTGGCCATGACTAATTGGACGATATATTCTTCGAGTGCCGGCGCGAAATATATATCCCACATCTGCCGACGAGCCGCCAGAATGACTTTTTGAGGCACCGGGGGGGGGGGGGGCATTCCATCCCCAGGAATCGCCCTCGCCTGTCGACGAACAAGCTCGGCAATCTTTCGCTCTCCTTCCACATCGGGGTACTTCACCCGGACATAGAGAAGAAACCGATCCAATTGGGCTTCCGGCAACGGATAGGTCCCTTCCTGCTCAATGGGGTTCTGTGTAGCCATGACTAAAAACAACTCGGGCAAAGGATAACTGGTCCGCCCGATCGTTACTTGATGTTCGCCCATGGCCTCTAATAAAGCTGCTTGCACCTTGGCCGGCGCTCGATTGATTTCATCGGCGAGGACCAGATTGTGAAAAATCGGCCCTGGTTGGAAGCGAAAGGAGCCGTCATTGGGACGATAGATATCGGTCCCGGTAATATCAGCTGGAAGTAAATCCGGGGTAAACTGAATCCGGTGAAAATCGGCCTCAATTCCAGAAGCCAACGCTTTAATGGCAGTAGTTTTGGCTAAACCTGGCGCACCCTCAACCAGAAGATGTCCATCAGCCATCAGAGCAATCAATAGCCTGAGAGTGAGGCCCTCTTGTCCAATTACCTGTTGATTCAGGAAGGCTCGAAGCCTTGATAGCTGCTCGTGTTCAGATCCAGACATGTGTCTTGATGTGAAACCGGTGGGTTCCTGTAGTCAAATTACTAATGAGTCCCTTATTGAATGGCACAGGATAACTTCACCCTTCGGGGGTCTGAAGTCCTCTTATTAATAATAAATTACCATTTTTGAGAGTCAAGAGGTAATGCGGGGAAACGATATTCTTACCAAAAAACCACAGATCCCTTTCCCCCTTGTAGAATTCTTTGAGAATCAGATGGAGGAGAATACGAAAGGGATGCCAACTTCGACCATAACCCGCATATCGGGGAGCAGTGTGAAATGAATGGTAGTGAATTGCCCTGGAAAACGACCAGGAATTTTAATTGTGTCAGGTGAGCAAATGGCACTTGAATCAAATGCACATGCTCCATCCTCTCCGCAACCGTTATGCCTCATCGTATGAGGAGTTGCCGTTGGATTCTCGCATAAATGGAGATTTCCGAGGTCAATCAAGCCTGTTGAGGAGTAAAAGACGGCGCAAATCTCTCAACTAAACTGAATATGAGTGGAACTACCCCACGCCCACGTAGTGCTCATTAACATGCATAATCCCAGAAAATTTTTGCACAGTGCCTGTCGACAACCCTCAGGTTTTCTATTCACGAAATGGTTATGTTTAATATTTTCTTCTTCTAATTTCATAATTCCTATGAATTCGATCTTTTTGTGATCGTCATCCTTTTCATTTGGCGGTTTTTTAGTTTTTGAGTTTACATTTCAAAAACTAATGAAATACCACTACTTTCCCAGAGTAACTTTCATTTACCTCTCTCAACAGTTCTTCCCTAATTTGCGCCACTTGCCCATTGCCATAGTCCAGTTTTAACATCAAGGCTTGGACCTAAATATCCCGTCAATCAATGCGGTGACCTTATGCTGTATTGCACACCATCAAGAAATCCTCCTCACCCTCTTCACGAGAAGTTAAGCAAGATTTAGCCTAGATTAAGTCTCGCGCGGGTGTGAATGGGGACTACGTTCTTCCTGGCTTTAGCAAAAGTGAGAAGAAGGGGGATCCCAGGATTGATTTAAGATTTACTTCCTGTTTAAACCCTCAAACCAAACGAAGGTATGCCATAGCCAAGTGAAGCACTGAATCATCTTTGGCCCAATTGCCTGTTCAAACGAAATCGGTAATACCCACAATTAAAAAAACGGGAGGGCGCCAAAATTGGAAGACAACCAAAGAGGTCTTCGATAAAAAATAAACTAGGTTCTGGTTCTGTACCCCTGATTCCCGATCGTATCGAACAAAAAGGAGGGATGAACATGAACCGTAAACTATGCGCAATTAACGTAATAGGGAGTGTCGTATTTGGAAGTGCCTTAGCCCTGGGAAATCCTGGAATGCTGCCGGACCATCCGGGTTATCCCATGGGAGACGCCAAATCCCCGGTGACGGGCCAGTCGGTAGCCAATGACCCGGGTCAATCTCACCCCAGCCGGGATGAATCGCTCCAACAAGCTTCCGGATTTCATGATTCACATACCATGAATCCTGGAAAGGAAGAACGCCCGAATATTGTGCCGCCTGGGGGATCAAAGGCCATGAACACAAAGAGTGATTCCGGCAAGTAGGGTATAAGTCTGCAAACCGTCCCCGAACAATCGGGAGCACCAGGGGGTCTGAAAAGGAGGGAGCTTAAAGCTCCCTCCTTTTTTTATTTTCTATGCAAGCTTTTGCCTGCCACTCAATCAGGTTTCCTAGTAGCTCCATTCCTCCCCTTCGATTTAGAACAAGGTATAGATGAAGGGGGCAACGGCTGAACCCTCACTTAGGATTATAAGGCCGCCGAGCAATAAGAGCATGATGATGATGGGGGCAAGCCAGAACTTTTTTCGTTCCCGCATAAAGTCCCACAATTCCCCAAGAAAACCTGTCATCTGTTTTTCCTCCTTTAGAAGGGTTTCAGCACATGGTCTGCGGACCTGGCCTTTTTGGGAATGCGATAGCTGTTCGCTTTGGGATCATAACCAAGTTGCAATGGTCGTTTACCTAATACTCCCATGACGAACGCCATGGGAGTAAACATTCCAAAGAACATTAGGCTTAATATTATTCGGGAATTGATCCATCCTAATTTTTCCCCGATTTTCATCCAGACTCGATGTAAGGGACCCAGACCTTTTGGATAAACCATTCCCATTGCCCCAAAGGTCCCGGCAACAAGACTTGCCCATACTCGAATGCCTTCTCCATGAATGACCAATGGCCATAACGCTACTATCAAAAAGACTCCGCCCATTAACAAGCCAAACGAGCGAAGATCCTTTGCAGTTGGTTGATAAATCGTTGATGTCATGTCATTATTCTTTCCCGCTTAATCCAATTCAAACTCATTCATCCACGCTTCATCCTTAGGCACCGGCTTTTGATGTTCCTTCAAGACGAGACAATTTTCCAGCACCAGGACGTCCATCTCAGTCCGCATAAAACACCGGTAGGCATCTTCAGGCGTGCAGACAATCGGTTCGCCTCGAACATTAAATGAGGTATTGATCAACACCGCACACCCGGTTTGTTTTTCAAACTCTTGCAACAATTGATAGTAGCGAGGATTGGTATCAGGTGACACCGTCTGAACCCTGGCAGAATAATCCACATGAGTCACTGCTGGAATATCCGATTTGGGAACATTCAGCAGATCAATCCCCCAAAGTTTTTGTAGATCCGGTTGTACCGCTCGTCGTCGCTTCTCGGCAACCGGGGCCACCAGTAACATGTAAGGACTATCGGTATCCATCTCAAAATACTCTGACACTCGTTCTCTTAAAACCGATGGTGCAAAGGGACGGAAGGATTCCCGATATTTAATCTTTAAATTCATGACCGATTGCATTTTCTCGCTACGAGGGTCACCCAAGATACTTCGTCCCCCTAAAGCCCGAGGACCAAATTCCATGTGCCCCTGTAACCATCCGATGACCTTTCCCTCAGCCAAATACTCCCCCACTCGACGATACAGGTCTGAATCCTCCACGCGCTCATACCTGGCCTCAAGCTGTTGAAGGCTGGTTTCTATTTCCTCGTTAGAAAAGCGAGGCCCTAAATAGCTACCTCGCATCGAATCACTAGAGCCCTGACATACCCGAGGCTGATTCAGATAGCTGTAATGCACATTTAACGCCGCCCCCAACGCGCTCCCCGCATCGCCTGCCGCCGGCTGAATCCACAGCCCGCTGAATGGTCCTTCCCGCAGCACTCTCCCGTTTCCGACGCAATTCAAGGCGACCCCTCCGGAAAGGCAAAGATTGGAAAGGCCTGTTTCTTGTTGAAGACTATTGGCAAGGCGCAGCATGACCATCTCGGTGACTTCTTGTACAGACCGGGCCAGATCCATTTCCCGCTGGGTGAGAGTACTTTCCGCCTGACGCGGAGGACCACCAAATATGGCGTCGAACTTATTGTTGGTCATCCGTAATCCGGTACAGTAATCGAAATAGTCCATATTGAGCCGGAAGGTGCCATCCGGCTTCACATCCACCACATTATCCAAAATTGTTTTCAAATACTTAGGCTCTCCATAGGGAGCGAGCCCCATGACTTTATATTCACCGGAATTGACCTTAAATCCCGTATAGTATGTAAAGGCGGAATACAGCAGCCCGATGGAATGAGGGAAGGGAATTTCCCATAGAGGCGTTAATTGGCTCCCGCGTCCAACCCATGCTGAAGTGGTGGCCCACTCGCCGACCCCGTCCATACACAGGACCACGGCCTCCTCATAAGGGGAAGGGTAAAAGGCCGCAGCGGCATGAGATTCATGGTGCTCCCCAAAGAGCAAAGGTGGCAATTTCTCCTTTTTTTCGAAATTACCCACCTGACGAAAAGCCTTTTCTAATAAAGTTCGCAGAAACAGCTTTTCTTTGATCCAAACCGGAATGGCGGTCAAAAAAGATCCTAGTCCCTTCGGGGCATAGGACAAATAGGTTTCCAACAAACGTTCAAATTTGACAAAAGGTTTGTCATAGAACACCAGATAATCGACGCCGCGCAGGCCAACCCCCCCTTGCCGCAGACAAAACTCCACTGCATGGTTCGGGAACCCGGCATCATGTTTCTTTCGCGTAAACCGTTCTTCTTGGGCAGCCGCTACAATCTTGCCATTCTGGATGAGACAAGCCGCACTATCGTGATAATAGGCCGAGACGCCTAAGATTGAAGTCAATTTGCCGGTTGGCTTGGTCATGTTTTCCTTAGATTAAGGGCTTTCCTTAAGAATTGAGACTGGTGTTACCAGGCAGAAAAACCTCGAACCCTACTTTTTCGGTGAAAATCAAAGGGACTTAAGAGATCCTCTTTTCTGTTCATACTATCGATAGAAAAGAGCACACTCAACTCATCGAAAGATTTCGTCAAAGAACAACTTCATATACCCCCATGATCGTCGATTGGCTTGTTCCTGGTATTGTACCCCCTCCATGCCATATTGATTGGCCGAAGGATTAGTAAATCCATGTTGGGCGCCTCCAAAAACCACCATGTGCCAATCAAACCCAGCTTCGCCTAATGCACGTTTAAATTTTGTAATGTGGTCCTGGCTAAGAAAGGGATCAGCCTCTCCGTGGGCAATGAGGATTTTTACTGAATTCTTATTAGAAAGAGATGCGGACGGAAGAGGGAGCGACCCATGAAAACTCACGACTCCTTTGACCGGTGCCCCATCATACACCATTTGCATAACCGTTGCCCCTCCAAAACAATACCCAATAGCCGCTAACCGGGTTTGGTCTACCAGGGGGTTAGCCTGAAGAAGCCCTAATCCCTCTCTCCCCCTGGCCTGCCACATCTCTACATTGGCGGTGATCTGTTGCATCCATTGCCGGGCGTCATCGGGATGAGTGGTCACTTTTCCCTTTCCATACATATCCACAGCCACCGCCACATATCCCAAGGCCGCCAATTGTTCCGCACGTTCTCTGACATATTCATTCAGGCCCCACCATTCGTGGACAACCAAAATCCCCGGACGCTTACCTTTTATCGCATCATCCCAGGCAACGACCCCTTCCAAAGCAACTTCTCCATGGTTATAGGGGATAGTTGTAATCTGTACTCTGGCTTCCACTAGCGAAGACCACCCACACACAATCATGAGGAGAAATAGACCCAATCGATAGTAATAGTTCATGATTTCTACTTTTTTGATGGATTGGTATAAAATATGGATCGGAATACCGACTCAGAAATGATAACGATCTAGAACTATTTCTTCCATTCATTGACCTGAATTGCTTCAGGAAGGGCTAGATACTAATTTTACGGTAAATTTAGCAGTTGGCAATCTTTTTGGCATTCATTGCTTCTGGGGTTCCAAAGAATCCGCCAGCTGTGTTCTCCAATCGAGGGAAAGGAGCACAATGTTCTTTTTTGATCGGTAGAACTCAAACAACACGATGGCATTCAAATTGGGATCACCGGAAATAACTCGTTGATACTGGTCTTTCGTCATCATCACCATACGGGTAGATTGTTGAACATCCCTTTTCAGTTCTTCAAGCGCCAGGAAATCTCCAAGACCCTTTCCCACAATTCGTGAATAACCGTGGAGATAGTCCCAATAAAATTCATCTTCATCCTCTCGCCAATCCCATGACTGAAACACCAATATAGGGTCGGTCTGATTATTCAGACGCCGTTGATTTTCGTCAAAGGCCAGCCTGGGAGAACCTTCCGCCTGAATACCTGGGATAATAAACCCTGTTACTGTCACCATAAGGGCTATGCCCAACACCCCAACACCCACCAGACCCATTCGCAGATAATTCTTCATGGCCAGGCCAATCATCATCAGGCCTAAGATACCTAATCCCAGTCTAAGCGCCAGAGGAATGATGTCCAACGGAACATGCCATTTTTTTTGTATCAGGATAGGTCCGAGAATTACTGCAACAACAAAAACAATACCCAAACATCCTAACATGCCCCTCAACGGGCCCCATCCATCTGATGCTGACGTTTCATATAGCAATCGATGATACACATACCCTACCAATAAACCGAATGCTGGCAGGAGAGGCATGAGATACCGTTCATGTTTTTCAGGAGCCAGACTCAACGCCACAAAATATACCACCACCCAAAGAAAGACCCACAATTCTTTTGGCGACTCAAGCCATGGTCGACGTTTCCAGATGAGAAAAAGGCCCACAGGAAATAAGGCCGACCAGGGGAAGGCATCGAACCAGATTACCAGTCCATACCAAAAAATGGGACGTTTCCCCCAATAGGCCTCCCACGCAGAATGTTTTTGATCTCCCGAGACGGTGATCATGCGTTTGAGATTTTCTTCAAAGAAAAAATGTTGTCTGAATTCCTGGCCAAGCAACAGGTAATAGACGCCCAGCAACAAACCACTCAAGACGACTCCCACCCAAAAATACGGTTCACGAAACACCCGCCTGTCCCGGCGCAACCATAAGAATATTCCCACCACCAAAATCGGTAGGGCTAAGGCATGTAACGTTTTGACCATCGAGCCCAAAGCCAAAGCCACAAAACCGACGACATACCACCCTTGAGACGACTCCTGAAAATACGCGCGGGCCCAGGCATACATCCCCACCGTCATACAAAACGTTAACACAGGATCAATAATGGCCAAGGGACCAAACCACAAGCCCGCATAACAGGTCGCGCAGACCAGTGCGCCCCAAAATCCTGCCATTCCTGAAAATAACAACCGGCCCAAGAAATAGGTCGTGATCATTGTTCCCATACTGGAAACAATCGATGGTAACCGTAACGCCGCCTCACTCCATCCCAACCCATGAATAAATCCCGCCTGAAGCCAAAAGAAAAGAGGCGGTTTATTAAAATACGGTTCCCCCCGCAGCCACAGATGCACATAATCCTCCGCCGCCATCATGGTGTGGGTGACAATGGCATACAAACCCTCTGTTTCCCCAAACAGAGAAATCGAGGCATTGTAACTAAACGCCAGAAAACCAATGACTAGAAGAAGAGGAATATGGATAGCAGGGCGCTCAAGGAAGGCACCCCAGGAGGTATTCATCAGAATAAAAGAGAGATTTCGTTGCCCATGATGGTCATTTCCCACTAATTTAGCGGGAACACCCTACAAAAAAACCTCCGAGGTTGTTAACCCAATCGGCTATTTGAACCACTCATTTCTTTGAATCAGGGCATCGGCATCAACTTGGGAATGGTGATTGGGCAACAATACTTTTATGTTTGCCCCTATTGAAGTTCTGCCATGAAGCAGCCGGAGGGAATTAATACAAAAGGAAAATTGACAGTCCCTAATTAATACGTGAATAACTCTAAAAATCACGTTTACGTGTTGTAACCTACGAGTGGTGGTATTAAATCATCAAGTCAACAGAGGAAATTTAAATGGTGCGCCCGGAGGGACTTGAACCCCCAACCCTCGGCTCCGAAGGCCGATGCTCTATCCAATTGAGCTACGGACGCATAAGGAGCTGACTTTATACATCCCGCCAAGGTCCCCGTCAACCAGGCTGTCATCTCTTCAGGGTTCCTCTAGCTGTTTCGGTTTCTTTCCATCCACTAAAGTGATTTGATCAACTAGTAAATTTGACCAGTTTGGCCCATCCGTCTGGGGAATAGTCGCAGAAGCTCCTGTTGGGTTGAAATAGGCTTGAGTAAGAAATCTTTGCAAATTTTCCAAAAGTCAGGAATCACATGATACGTACCGAACAACTGGCCCACGACACCATCATGTTTCATGTGCGAGGGCAGTTTAATAAACAGGTTGCCAAAGAATTGAGTTTGTCGGTCTTTCGTTCCTATCACTTAGGGTTCAAGACATTTCTTTGCAATCTGTACCTGGTAATGGTGTTTGATAAGGATGCACATTACCACCTGACATTGATTGGGGAAGGGTTACGAGTTAAAGGAAGAAACTGGCGAGTAATTAGACCCCCCTCTTCGAGCGGAAACCAGCTTATCCTCCGCACGAATCTTCAGTTGCTTACTCCTGCAAACTTGAATTAATTTTCCTGCTTAGGTTCTAACTCCAAGTGCAACAGGGAGTTCATAGCTTTTTCTATCAGGCGGTTCGTAACCTATGAGGGTTTACCATTGGCCAAGAGCTATTGGACTGTCCCCACGACCATAATCTCTTTCTAGGTTCTCCCAGTCACTAAGGCCATTGCAATATCAGGCTTATCCCTTTTCAAAGAATGTTGCACTTGGAGAAACCGCCCTGTTAAAAAAAAAGACGTTACCGACTATCTTCCCTCGGTGTAAATAAAAACCTCCATGTCCGGCTCTCACTTAAGCCCTTCTTGAACTCACCTGATAACTATAAATTTTGCCCCTCTCCAATTTTTTGTAATCCCTGCTGACTTCCGGCCAGAATGCATATCATTTGTGGCGGGGATAGAGATTCGATTACCAATTTGTGGAATGAAGGAAGGGTGGAGTTAAAGCAAAGAAAACGGGAGATCGTTCCGTTTGATCTCACAGGGAATTTCTCTGCGACTATTCCCCAATGTCATGATTAATACGATTCAGGGGTGGGGAGATCGACTTCGGATTGGGTGGCTTCCGGGACGAGTTTTTCTAATCGGCGATGATAATCACGAAGACGTTGCTGTTGAGGTGGAGTGAATTTAATAGTTTCCTGATTGTGCAATTCCACCAACTGTTCGACGCATTGTAACAGGGGAGGAACGGCGTCAAATACTTTCCCCGCCTCAAAGGCTTCTAAGGAATCGACAAACAACGGTGGGAGAGTTTTGTACGTCAGTCCAACTCGGTCACGAAATCGATAGACCGTGGTTTCATAGGCATCGACTGCCTCCGGAGTCGGACGAATTCCAGCAGACAATGCCAGCATGGACTTGGCCGGTACCTTGGCAGCAAAAGCCGCTAGACCAGCAATCAGTTCTCCTAAGGTGTCAACTACCTGCCCAGGTTCCAGCTTGGCCTCGTTTTTCATAGGTTCAAATCTACTCCAATCGCTTGGTTGCTTGTCAAGACAGCAGTAGGTCTTCCTTGCCCTTCAAGGCATTCAGTACCGTCGCCATATCTTTCGGCAACTCTGCTGCAAATGTCACCATTTTATTAGAAACAGGATGCACGAAGCCGAGAACCTTGGCATGTAACATCACCCGGGGAATGGCCATCCCTTCTACAAACATAACTTTTTTCCCACCATAGGTTTGATCACCCAGGATCGGACATCCGATAGCCTTGAGGTGAACTCGTAGCTGATGCGTGCGTCCTGTACCAGGGAATAACTCCACATGGGCGGCCGCTGACCCAAATCGCTCCCTTACCCTGAAACTGGTCAACGATTCCTTGGGGTTGGTTGTGCGTGCGGAAAAAGTTTTTCGGTCTTTGGTATCCCGTCCGATCGACAACTCAATCCGGCCTTCCCGTGTCTTTGGTCCTCCCCACACAATCGCTTCATAAACTCGAGTGATGGAATGGGCTTTAAATTGTCCTGCCAATAATCTGTGAGCCTGATCATTTTTCGCCACGACTAAGATACCTGTCGTTTCTTTGTCCAGACGATGAACCAGCCCCGGACGCTCCTTCCCTCCAATTGATGAGAGATGCCCTTCACCGCTTTTCATGTGATGCAGGAGCGCATTCACTAAGGTCCCAGTCCAATGGCCTGGTGCCGGATGAACGACAAGGCCTGCAGGTTTATTGAGAACCAACAGGAATTCATCCTCATACAGGATGACAAGGGGAATAGGTTCAGGATTAATTTCCACGGGCTCTGGACGTGGTACGACCAGCACAACGCAATCACCAGGCCTAACCTTGTGGCTGGGTTTCACAACCTGACCACCGACGGTAATATGGCCGTCCTCAATTAATCGTTGGAGAGCTGTCCGGGAAAAATATGGTTCGCGGTTGGCAAGAAAATGATCGAGGCGCTTGGGCGATTCGCCTGCGGTGACGATGAACTCCGTCCGCGTAGCGACATGCGGCATGGCAGGTAAAAACGAACGGGGTGGTCAAAAACTCTATAACAGGCGGGAACCGCCCTGTTGGCGGCGGCCGGCAATCTTTTGTCGAAGACGGGCTTTTTCCAAACTGACCCGAGCTTCTTCTACTTCCGATGGCAAACCACCTCGCTCCAGACGCTCCTCTGCTTTTCGAACGGCATCCTCGGCGCGTTCCACATTAATATCCTCTGCTTTTTCGGCGATTTCTGCCAGAATCGTCACCTTTGTCGGCGTGACTTCCGCAAATCCCCAAAGTACAGACATATATTCGGTCTGTTCACCCACACGGTAATGAAGCTCGCCAATCCGCAAAGTGGTCAGAAAATGACAATGGCCAGGAAGCACCCCGAAATCGCCTTCGCTTCCGGGAGCCGACACATAGTCGACTTCCTTACTGAGCAAGCGGTGCTCCGGTGTGACTACCTCCAAAAGGATCTTCCCTGAGGACTCTGTTGCAGCAGAATCAGCCATTATTTTTTATATCCAAGCTTTTCCGCTTTTTCAATGGCCTCTTCAATCGGTCCAACCATATAGAAGGCCTGCTCTGGTAAATGATCATATTTACCATCCACAATTTCTTTGAAGCTTCGAACCGAATCAACGAGCTTGACGTATTTCCCAGGGGATCCCGTAAAGGCTTCGGCCACATGGAACGGTTGAGAGAGAAACCGTTGGAGTTTTCTGGCCCTCGCCACTAATTGTTTGTCGTCTTCCGACAATTCGTCCATACCTAAAATCGCGATAATATCCTGGAGATCTTTATACCGCTGCAAGGTGCCTTGTACCCGTTGCACCACCTGGTAATGTTCCTCACCCAAAATATGGGGATCTAAAATTCTGGAAGTGGAGTCCAAAGGATCGACCGCAGGATAGATGCCCAACTCCGCCAGTTGCCGGGACAACACCGTGGTGGCATCCAAATGGGCAAATGCCGTAGCCGGGGCGGGGTCAGTCAGGTCATCGGCCGGCACATAAATCGCTTGAACGGACGTGATAGATCCCTTCTTGGTCGACGTGATCCGTTCTTGCAAGGTCCCCATCTCCGTACCCAGCGTCGGTTGATAGCCCACGGCTGATGGCATTCGACCGAGCAAGGCCGAAACCTCTGATCCTGCTTGAGTAAATCGGAAAATGTTGTCGACAAAAAGGAGCACGTCCTGATGCTCCTCATCACGAAAATATTCCGCGATGGTCAGTCCGGTGAGACCCACCCGGAGACGCGCTCCGGGTGGCTCATTCATCTGACCATAAACCAAAGCGGCTTTTGATTTGGTGAAATCATGGGGATCAATGACCTTAGAATCCTGCATTTCATGCCAGAGATCATTGCCCTCACGGGTCCGCTCACCAACTCCGGCAAAAACTGAAAACCCGCCATGGTGGAGAGCGATGTTATTGATAAGTTCCATAATGATGACGGTTTTACCCACACCGGCACCACCGAACAGGCCGACCTTTCCCCCTTTGGCATATGGCTCCAACAGGTCGATGACTTTAATTCCGGTTTCCAATATTTCTGTTTTGGTTTCCTGGTCCTCTAATGCAGGAGCCGGACGATGAATAGACCACCGTTTTTGCGTTTTGACTTCGCCGAAGCCATCAACGGGATCTCCCAAGACATTAACCACTCGTCCCAGAGTTTCCTTGCCTACGGGAACAGAAATAGCGGCACCGGTATCCCTTACCTCCAAACCCCTGACCAGTCCATCCGTTGAGGACATGGCGACCGCCCGCACACGGTTTTCCCCTAGGTGTTGGGCTACTTCCAATGTGACCTTATCCGGCTGTCCGCTCTGATCTCCTGAATTATTGGTGATCGTTATGGCATTAAAAATATTTGGAAGTTTTCCTGGCGGAAACTCAACGTCCACCACCGGTCCAATGACTTGAATGACTTTTCCAATTCCGAGATCCGTACCCACCATAGACTCCTTGGTTGAAAAAGATTGGTGAACGGCACACGGAGTCCCGTGCCCGGCCAGGATCAACCTTCGAATTATTTAGAGGACTCTGAGCCTCCCACAATATACATGTTCACGGCATTAGTTATTTTCTGAGTGTATTTAATAGAAGAAATTTTCTGTCGAAGACTTTGAAGACTCGGCATAGCAAATAACTTTACCCCGCTTGATCGTAGCCTTTGGACTGTTTAAATTCTGAAACGATGTTTTTTAACTTACCCCCAAATTCCTCATCAATTTTCTTTTTGGTCACAACCTCTTCCCTGATATTGGGATACTTTTCTTTAATGAAGGCTAAAAGGCTTTGTTCAAATTCCCTGATTTTATTCACAGGAACATTATCAAGAAACCCATTCACTCCCGCAAAAATTGACAAAACCTGATCTGCCACAGGCAGGGGTTTGTACTGATCCTGTTTAAGCAACTCTACCATGCGTGCACCCCTGGCCAATTGGGCTTGGGTGGCTTTGTCCAATTCACTTCCAAATTGCGAAAAGGCCGCCATTTCACGATATTGGGCCAAGTCAAGCCTGAGCGTCCCTGCAACTTGTTTCATCGTTTTAATCTGGGCCGAACCACCCACGCGGGATACTGACAACCCAACGTTAATCGCTGGCCGAATACCTGAATAGAACAAGTCGGCAGCTAGATAGATCTGCCCATCGGTAATAGAAATTACATTCGTGGGAATATAGGCAGAGACGTCACCTGCCTGCGTTTCAATAATCGGCAATGCCGTCAAACTGCCTGCGCCTTTTTCATCACTCATCTTGGCTGCCCGCTCTAATAAGCGGGAATGCAAAAAGAACACATCACCCGGATAGGCTTCACGGCCTGGTGGACGTCGAAGGAGAAGGGAAAGCTGGCGATAGGCAGTCGCATGCTTGGACAAATCGTCATATACAATAAGCGCATGCTTCCCGTTGTCACGGAAATATTCCGCCATGGTGACACCGGCATACGGTGCAAAAAATTGTAGCGAAGCCGAATCGCTGGCTGTGGCAGACACCACCGTGGTGTACTCCATGGCTCCATGGTCTTCCAAGGTTTTCACCACTCGAGCTACCGTCGATCGTTTTTGCCCGATAGCCACATAAAAACAAAAAACACCCAGACCTTTTTGATTGATGATGGTGTCAACGGCAATGGCTGTTTTCCCAGTCTGACGGTCTCCAATAATTAGCTCCCGTTGGCCTCGCCCGACAGGAATCATGGCATCAATGGCCTTGAGCCCAGTTTGAAGTGGTTCTCCGACTGATTGCCGATCAACTACACCAGGTGCCCGAACTTCGATAAGGCGTGTTTCCGTGGTATTGATCGGTCCCTTTCCATCAATGGGCTTCCCAATGGCATCGACCACGCGACCGACCAGCGCCTCCCCAACAGGGACCTCAGCAATTCGCCCGGTGCGCTTCACCGGATCACCTTCGCGAATCCCCACATCTTCACCCAACAGGACCGCTCCCACACTATCTTCTTCCAGGTTCAATGCCACCCCGTATACTCCACCAGGAAATTCCAACAACTCCCCTGCCATCGCCCCTTCCAGGCCATAGACCTTGGCAATATTATCACCTACCTGGATGACGTAACCCATTTCTTTGACGTCAACCCGTTGCTCGAATCCTTTTATTTTTTCCTTAATGATGGAGCTGATTTCTTCTGCTTTGATCTGCATGGATTATCCCTTCGTCAACTGATCGTGCATACCGGCTAGTCGGCCAGACACCGTATTATCAAATACCAGGCTGCCAATTTGTATTCTCAATCCCGCAATAAAATGGGGATCCACCTCAAAAGCCACTTCCACCCCATGGTGCAGCGATTGAGACAAGTTTTGCTTGATCTGTTCTTTCTCGGCCGCTTGTAATGGTTTGGCCGAGCCCACACAGACTTGCTGAACTCCCTGTTGTTGAGATGCCAAATCCGCAAACGCCTCTGAAATTTCAGGGAGCAACATAGCCCGATTCTTTTTCAACAGTTGAGTGAGGAAATCCCGCATGACTGGAGGGGCTTCCATCCGTCGGCTCAATTCATTCAGAACGGCCTGTTTTTCCTCAAAATTAAAGACAGGTGAAGCGAGGACATGCTTCAAGGCAGGGGTTTCCTCCAAGCCCTGTTGCAATGCGCTTAAGGCACTTCGTGCGGGCTCAACACCCGATTTATCGAGCAGTTGGAAAAGCGCCGATGCATATCGGCGCCCAATGGTGCTTTTATTCACAGTTTACAGAAATTCCAGGCAGCCACGGGTTGAACGGAACTGGGCGTGTGCTAAGCGGGTGAAAGTAGCATGAGTGATAAAGGCTGTCAACCGCAAAGAGCGGATGTAAAGGGATTTTTTAACTAATTCCGTATTAACGTGGGAGTGACTCAACGGGGATGGGCTCCTCGCACATCTGAATGCCTTTTTTGTGAGTTGGCCCTTGAATGATTCCTCCTCCCAATACACGATCACCCAGATAAAATACGGCTGACTGGCCGGGGCTTAAAGCCCGAACAGGTGAATCAAACATTATTGTCATCGAGGTGGAGCCTGCCCATCGGTGAATAGCTGAGACGGGAGGAGAACTATAACGAAATTTCACATCAATTTTTGGAGTATTTCTCAATGTCTCCTGGGAGAAAATATTCAAATCTGAAACCAGACATTCTCTGCTATCTAAATCCTCGGCAGGACCCAAAACCACCATATTTTTTTCCGGTTCCACGCGCTGTACATACAACCGGCTTCCTCCGGAAATACCCAAACCTTTTCGTTGCCCTGGCGTATAAAACGCGACGCCTTGATGCTGCCCTAGCTCCTTACCCTTCCCATCCACGAAAGTACCAGGAATTGAAGCCTGAGGTGCATGCTGCTTGAGGAATTGACGGTAATCACCTTGCGTCACAAAGCAAATTTCCTGGCTTTCTTTGAGTTCGTCCACTGGCAGGCCCATGGCCTCCGCTTCCTTCCAGACGTCAGGTTTTTCCATTTCCCCTAAAGGGAACATCATTTTTGAGAGCCAACTGGGTGGTATACGATAGAGAAAATAAGATTGGTCTTTTTTGACATCCTGCCCACGAACCAGGAAAGGGGTCCCTGCTTCATCGTGTCTGATATTGGCATAGTGGCCGGTCGCAATAAAGTCAGCTCCAAGATCATCCGCCACCTGGAAGAGACCTCCAAATTTCACTCGTTCATTACACCGAACACAGGGATTAGGTGTGGTTCCTTCAATATAACCCCCAATGAAGTCATCTATGACTCCCTTCTGAAAGCGTTCGCGGGTATCGATGACCTGGTGAGAGATCCCCAATAGTTCTGCCACATGCCTGGCCATTCCCACCTTACAGCATCCTCGCTCCTCCCAACGTTTGGAAACGGAGGACTCATCCTCTTCCTCCCAGACCTTCAATGTGACCCCGATAACTTCGTGGCCCTGCTGCTTTAATAGTTTGGCTGCAACGGAGCTATCCACGCCTCCGCTCATTCCCAAGACAACCCTTTTGGAAACTGAGAATGGCATTAGCGACTCAACGGCTCTGTTTCTAATTTTTTTTCTATTTTTTGCTCTACCTTGGGAATCGTCTTGCCCTGTCCATTCGGGATACCTTTATTGTCGATAGGTGCCTCTAATTTCGGAGCCGAACCCATATCGCACTCGCCTTGGAAATACACGCCTTCTTCCATGGCAAAAATAGGAGCATGAACATCACCAATGAGAACCGCCGGCTTCAGAAGTTGGATTTTTGATTTTGCGGTGATGACACCCTCAATCCGGCCACTGTTCACAATGGTCCCGCCTGTGATGGTCCCTTTGATAACGGCACTTTCACCTATGATGAGGGTATCATCAATCGTGATTTCACCTTCAAAGTTTCCATCTACCCGCACTGTTCCCTCAAATTGAGCTTTACCTTTAAAGTCGACACCCTTACCCAAAAATGTATAAAATTCCTGGCCAAAGCCCAAGTCCTTTTTCTTGTCTTTTTCACCCCACATACATCGTTTCTCCTCTCATCCAGTAAAGAGCCATCAGGTAGCAGGCTGGGATCTCCATGACCACCTGGAAACCAGCCGCCTATTTTTTGCAGAAGACTGCCTGGCTTTATTTCACCTTCACCGCTTCTTCTACCGAAATTACAAGTTTGGTCTCTTTGCCTTTTCGCTCATTTTTTTGGGGCATATTGCAGGTGCCATTAAACAAAACCCCCTCATCCATCGACAAAAGAGGGGCAGTAATTTTACCTACAAAAACTGCTGGGGCTAACAATTTAACTCGATGCTTGGCCTCAACATCCCCCGTCAATTGTCCCTGACACATAATGGTTCCAGCATGAATTTTGGCAGCGATGACCGCTTTTTGCCCAATAATTAAATTACCATCGGTATATATTTCACCCTCCAGGCGGCCATCCACCCGAACCGTTCCCTGATACCGAATGGTTCCCTTGAAGGTCACCTCTTCACCAACAAAGGCAATGATATCACCTGATTCAGGCTGGCTGCCTGAGACCACCGGACCGTCAACCACAGCTGGTTCCTTCTGCTCACCTTGACTCATTTCTGCCGCATCCTGACCGTTTTCTTCCTTTTTGTTGAAAAACATGAGCCCCTCCCTCCTCGATAACTGTGCGCTCCAATTCCTTCATACCTGGCTAGGTACCCATTAAAAATAACTCCACCATTTTCCATCAGCATGATCCTTCACCCCTATCAGGAGAGGCCTTCTGACACAGAAGCCATTCCGCTAGTACATTCAAATTCTATTCCAAAACCAGTGAAGTAATCCGATCCAGCTCATCATCGGAAAAATAATGGATGATGACCTGTCCTCCCCTGTTTCCGGACTTCACCTGCACTTTAGTTCCCAATCGTTTTCGAAATTGCTCCTCCAGGTTACGAAATCTATTGGGTTCCTCTTTCTTCGATTTGGCGAATTTGCCTTTTTTGTGCACGGCAATCATCTGCTCAATTTGCCGAACCGAGAGTTGCTCGGAAACAATTTTGCGGGCAAGCTGGAGTTGTGCTGCCGGAGTTGGAAGACCTGCCAAGACCTTCGCGTGGCCTAAACTGATGGCCCCCGTCTCAATATACTCCTGAACATCTTTAGGCAGCGAGAGCAGCCTGATAATATTCGCGATGGAGGAGCGATCCTTTCCTACGGAGCGGGAAACCAGATCCTGAGTCAAGCCAAATTCCCCCATTAGCCGTGAATAGGCTTTGGCTTCCTCCATAGGATTGAGATTCTCACGCTGGATATTTTCTACCAACGCGATCGCTAAAGCCTTCTCGTCGTTGGAATTTCTCACCAGGACAGGAATGGTAGACAATCCGGCAATTTTCGCCGCTCGAAACCGGCGTTCTCCGGCAATCAGTTCGTACATGCCATCGCCTTTTCTCCTGACGACAATTGGCTGCAGTACGCCATGCTCTTTGACGGATTGGGCTAATTCATCTAATTCTGCCTCAAAAAATGTGGTTCGGGGCTGGTACCGGTTCGGGAGAATCTGGTCAAGTGGAACCATGGATACTGCCTGACCATCCTGCTCCACTTTCCAGACAAGAGTCTTTTTTTCTGGAAGCAGGGCCTGAAGCCCTTTACCTAATGCTTTCTTTTCCATTCCTCAAAATCTCCTTGGCGAGGTCAAGATATGCCTTAGCTCCACTAGACGCGGCATTATAGGACAGAACCGGCTTCCCATGGCTGGGCGCTTCAGCCAATGCCACATTCCTTGGGATAACAGTCCGAAAGACTTTCTCTCCAAAAAACCCTCGAATTTCATCTTGCACCTGCCGCGAAAGATTAATTCTTGAATCATACATCGTCAACACAATGCCTTGAATCTCCAGATTCGTGTTAAATGACTCCCGAATCCTTTCGACATTTCCCAATAACCGACCTAATCCTTCCATTGCATAATACTCGCACTGCACCGGAATAATCAGGCCAGATGCTGCGACAAGAGCATTAATCGTCAAGAGTCCGAAGGCGGGCGGACAATCGATGATAATAAAATCATAATCCAGAATTCCGTCCAACACACTTTTCAGAATAGTTTGCCGATCAGGGAGATTTGTTAGTTCGATTTCCGCTCCGACCAAATCGCCCTTTGAGGCTACGACACTCAGTCCGCTTATGTCAGTAGGTAATATTACCTTCTCAATCAAACGTCTTTCCATTAAACATTCATAAATTGTCACGCCTTGAGGCTCAATGGACAACCCACTGGTCGCATTGGCCTGTGGGTCCAAATCAATCAATAGGACAGATTTTCCAGATATGGCCAAAGCCGCGCAAAGGTTGATGGACGTAGTAGTTTTTCCCACTCCGCCCTTCTGATTGGCAATGGCAATGGTCTGTTTCAAGATAATTCCATAAAAATTCTTATGAATAGTTCCACGTGGAACATGGCAATGGCCAGATTATGGCGCAAATTTTAAAATCGACAAGACACGACTTCCATACTCAAACGGCAATTCATAGGAGAATTCTTCAAACACTTCCATGCCATCGAGCCGAGAATTATTGTCAATACTTTTGGATCGAAATACAACTAGTTTCCCGGTTTTTTTTAAAATGTGCTTAAGATACGGCAAAATATGGTCTACATTGACCCCTTTACATATGGCGAAATCACACTTTTCATCATCCACCACCATAGAATCAAAGTCTTCCAACCGAACTTGGAGAACGGAAGTCTTTGGCAACTCAAGTTTTCCAATAATATAATGGAGGAAGGCCGTCTTATTGGATCTGGGCTCCATTAACAAAACATCAAGAGCAGGCAAAGCCAGCTTGAGCGGTATTCCCGGAAACCCTCCTCCTGTCCCAATATCAACAATCTTTGCATCAGCTTTGTTTCCCAGCGCCAAATGTCCAGCCAAGGAATCAACAAATAGCAAAATGGTCCGCTCCCTGTCCGTACGAAGACCGGTCAGATTAATCGACCGGTCCCAACGACACAATTCATCATAATACAAACCAAATTTACCAAGTGTTGCCTCGGTGAAAGAAAGCCCAAGCTTCTGAGCCCCGCGATTGAAATGATCTATGAAATTAAATGATTGATCGCTTTGTTCCACGTGGAACATTCCTACTTATATGAATCTTAAAGTGAGAAATTGTTTTTGGGCTTAATGAATATGGAATTTGCCAAAAAACGGATTTATGCTGATACTGACGAATGAATATACCGAACTAGCTGGCCTTTTTATGTTTTTCGACCGCAACAAGGAGAAGTGAAATGGCGGCAGGAGTCATTCCAGAAATTCGTGAGGCCTGACCAATGGATGAAGGGCGAACTTTTTTTAGTTTTTCAACAACTTCATTTGAAAATCCTTTGATATCATCATAATTAAAGTCATCCGGGACATGACGATGCTCTAGTTTTTTAAATTGCCCTATAAGCTGTTCCTGCCGCTTAATATATCCCTCATATTTGATCGTTATTTCAACAGCCTCAACTACGTCAGGATCATCCTCTTTTGTTCCATTTAAGAATTGAGCCAAATGATGATATGACACCTCATGCCTTCGAAGCAGTTGAGCAAGTGACGAGTTTGGTGCAAAACTTTCCATTGGAATGATGTCATCATGAACCAAACCCGATGACTTAGGAGCCGTGGCATGAAGTCTGTTTATCTCACGTTCGATCTTTCCCTTTTTTTCTTGAAAGGTATCAAACGTACCCTGAGATACAAGCCCGATGCGATAACCTTCCTCCATTAAACGAAAATCGGCGTTATCCTCTCTGAGTAGAAGCCGATATTCAGCTCTTGAAGTGAACATTCTATAGGGCTCACGTGCATCTTTTGTGATCAAATCATCAATTAATACGCCGATATAGGCCTGAGATCTATCTAAAATTAGCGGTCTGTCTTTCTTCACCTGAAGCGCAGCGTTAATACCGGCCATGATTCCCTGGGCGGCCGCTTCTTCATAGCCGGAAGTCCCATTTATTTGCCCGGCATGAAAGAGTCCCTTAACGAGCTTCGTTTCCAAGGTTTCATGGAGTTGTCGTGGCGGAAAGTAATCGTATTCAATCGCATAGCCGGGCCTGAGAAAAACCGCCTGTTCAAGACCCGGTATAGTCCGGACAAATGCCTGCTGGACGTCTACCGGCAGACTGGTTGAAATTCCATTCGGATAAAATGACCGTGACTCAAGAGTTTCAGGTTCCATGAAAATTTGATGTCTGTTTTTATCCGCAAACCTGACCACTTTATCTTCAATAGAGGGACAATATCGTGGACCAGTTGATTCAATGATTCCGCAGTACATAGGAGACCGATCAAGATTTTCCCTTATAATTCGATGTGTTTCATCATTCGTATAGGTAATGTGGCAGTGAATTTGTGGGTTGGGAAGGGTAGTGGTTCGAACGGAAAATGGTCGAGGGACCGCATCACCAGGCTGCGGAATCATGACGTTGAAATCAATTGAATCCCGGTCAATCCTCGGAGGGGTTCCTGTTTTTAGCCGTCCAATTTCAAAACCGAAGTCTCTCATGCAATCCGATAGATTCTCCGCAGAAGGCTCGCCCGCTCGCCCGCCGGGAAGATGGTTCAATCCAATATGCATGAGTCCCTTCAGAAAGGTTCCCGAAGTCAGGACAACCGCTTTCGTGAGAATTGTTTCTCCGCTATTGGTCATCACACCATTGACGGCACCGCCCTGCGTAAGAATCCGATCAACGGTGCCTTGGATAATTGACAAATTATCCTGCCTGCTTACGGTATCCTGCATTCTATTGGCGTAAATTTGTTTGTCACATTGGACTCGTGTAGCGCGGACGGCCGGTCCCTTCCGCATATTGAGCACACGGAATTGAATGCCGGATTGGTCGGTATTCCATCCTATTTCTCCCCCGAGGGCATCAATTTCTTTAACGAGATGGCCCTTCCCAATCCCTCCTACGGCAGGATTGCATGGCATTGTGGCGATTTTTTTTAAATCAATCGTCACCATCACCACCCTACACCCCATCCTGGCGGCTGCAAGGGCTGCCTCACACCCGGCATGGCCACCTCCGACGACGACAATGTCACATTCCCTACTCATGAGTTAGTATTCTGTTTTTTATGAAAAAATTGGCCGGTATGCCTTTTACTTCCCAATGCAAAACTCTCGAAAAATTTTGTCTAAAATATCTTCATTTGTGATCGCACCGACAATTTCTCCAAGGGAATTCAGTGCCATCCGTAATTCTAACGCCACACATTCGGCAGAAAGCCCATCATCTATGGCTACAATGGCGTTTTTCAAGGCCACACCCGCGTTGTGAAGAAGCGTCTTATGTCGCAGTCTTGATACGAGCACTGAATCATTGGCTTCAAATTGGCGCCCCACAGCCAAAGACTTGATGGCTCTCTTTAATCTATCGAGTCCTTCACCGGTTAAGGCCGATACTTCAACATATTTTTTTTCTCCCACGAAACCATCCTCAGAGCTTATTCTATTTTGGTTGACAATACTCTGAAGTTCCTTCATGGAAAATTTTGCCGGCAAGTCGATTTTATTGAGAACCATGACACAGGGTTTTTGTATATATTTTTCAATAAAACTTAAATCTTTATCATTAGGTGGTAAACTTCCGTCAAATGACACAATCAACACATCCGCGTCTTCAATGGCCTGATTAGCGCGATGCATTCCCTCATTCTCTAACTCATCTGTCGTTTCTCGTAATCCAGCAGTATCGAAGAGACGTATCATGACTCCTTCAACCATGATGGCCTCTTCGAGAACATCACGTGTGGTCCCAGGAATATGGGACACAATAGCTCGATTGGTTCCCAGTATGCCATTCAACAAACTGGACTTTCCCACATTGGGTCGTCCTACAATGACGGTACGAATACCTTCACGAATCATTCGGCCTTCCTCTGCGGACTCCAACAGCTGCAATATTTCTCCCAAGATCTCCTGTGTGTCGTGTTTCAATTCGCTCTGGTCAATAAACTGGATATCATCATCCACAAAATCCATTCCGGCTTCCAGGTGGGCAACGAGTTTCACGAGACGGTCCCGTTGATGTTGAATGAGCAGAGATAACCTTCCCTGAAGGTGTTCCTGGGCGATCTTCAAACTCTGAAGGGAATTTGCTCGTATGGTATCTAAGACTCCCTCTGCTTGGGTTAAATCCATCCGCCCATTCAAAAAGCCCCGCTTGGTAAATTCACCCGGTTCTGCCAATCTGGCACCAGTCTGCGTCAAGGCTTCGCAAATGGCATTCACAATGACCGGCCCTCCATGTGCATGGACTTCTACGACATCTTCTCCTGTATAGGATCGGGGGGCTCGCATGGTCACAACCAGGACCTCATCCAATACCGAGGGAATCGCTCTTCCCTCATCCCCCCAAGATTGAATAGGGTTCCAAATAAATTGGCCCAAATACAACTGATAGGGCTTAATCTGTTCAAGAGACTTACCAGAGCGCAATTGAAGAATGCTTGAGGCAACCGGAAGGGCACGAACACCACTAACCCGAACAATTCCTACACCCCCTTCTCCCATAGGGGTGGCCACGGCACAGATGGTGTCGTCTAAAGAGCCCATAGCTTAGACAGAGGCAAGGACTAGGATTTAGAGGAAGGACCCGAGGGAGATGATGAGCGTTTCTTTTTCCCAGACTCCAAAGCGGGTTCGCTCCCTTTTGGAGAAGGATCCGTAGACCCACCTCTCGGTTTTTTCAAAATATACCTGTCAGTCACAAATTGTTGAGTGACGGTCAACACATTATTGGTCACCCAATATAACACCAAACCTGCGGGAAAGGTGACAAACAAAAATGTCAAGCCAACAGGCAGGATCATCATCATTTTTGCCTGGGTGGGGTCCATCGTGGTGGGCATGATTTTTTGTTGGACGACCATAGAAATCCCCATCAGCACAGGCAGCACATAATACGGATCTTGGGCAGAAAGGTCTGTAACCCACAACATAAACGGGGCCTGCCTGAGATCAATCGTCATATACAAAATATTAAAGAGCGCAACAAACACGGGCATCTGCAACACCATGGGGAGACACCCACCGACAGGATTCACTTTATGCTCTTTGTAAAGCTTCATGAGTTCCGTGTTGAGCTTCTCTTTGTTGTCTTTGAGTTTTTCCTGAAGGGCCAGCACTTTTGGTTGGATGGTTTGCATTCCTTGCATGGACTTGTAGCTTTTGTATTGCAAGGGAACAAATAACAGTTTAATCCCTAAGGTCAGTAAAATAATGGCCACACCATAATTATGGGTATAGTCATAAATGAAACGTAAAACTGAAAACAGCGGCTTCGCCACGGCTTTCACAATGCTCCAACTGCCATAAATAAACCATCCAAAATCAATGGTATCTTCCAACCCGATATTAAAAGATTTAAGGACATCGTATTTTTTGGGACCGGCGTACAATTTTGTCTTATGGACTTGTTCTCCTGATCCCCCCGAAAGAGACATGCCCGCTGAGACAACCATTTCGGTTTCAAGTTTGGAAAACAGGCTTTTCGCATTTTCCGGGATAAAGACACTCATAAAGTATTTATCCTGAAGGGCCAACCATCTCACAGGACCCTCGCGACGCAGGATCGGAGCATCCGCATCGGGAGACACCTTTTCCATTTCCTCCCCGACCATCCAGGCAGATCCCAGCAATCCAATAAATCCTTGACCCCATTCAACAACACCAAAATTGGTGCCCAAAAGCACATCGATATCCCCTGAAATCCCCCGAGTACGAATAGTGATATCCACCAGATAGGAATCGTAATGAAAGGTAAGTTCTTTTTGGACCCACAATTCGGAATCGGAAGAGGAATAGGTTAAAAGCACTTTACCGGTGGGATGGGCTTCATCTAATTGGTTAAAATCCTTTTGAACTTGAAAGTTCCCTTGACGAAGCCGCTGGGTCTCCACCTCATTGCCTTTGACCTGCACGGTGAGTGGCCCGGGAAACTGCCCATTGGGATATACCAATTGGACGGGAACATTTTCCTCTGTCTGGGTGAGATATTTTTTTAATTCCCAGGAGTTCAACACTCCTCCCTGCCCTGAAATCCCAGCTCGGAAAAGTGGTGTCTCAACAACCACAACCTCTTCGGTAAGAAGTGGCTCAGTAGAAAAATTGGAAGAAGATACTGAATGTGATTCAGATGAAGACGGGGAGATCGTCTCCGCATCCGCCCCTTTCGCCGGCAAACTCGTTTTCAGCTCTTGATCGATGATTGGACTGGTAGAGAAAGGAGAATACCCCAACTCCTTCAGGAGCAGGTCATATCCAAAGATAATCCCTAAGGAAAGAACAAGGAAAAGGACGACGCGCTTTTCCATTTTTCTAACTCGTGAGTCTCATTAAAGCTGGTGGTAATTAACAATCAAACAAACGGAGGCAAAATGTTCAGCATTCAGGGAACCGGATCCAGCCCCCCAGGATGGAATGGATGACACTTGAGAATTCGACTGGCCATTAATACCAAACCCTTTATCGCGCCATGTTTATGGATAGCCTCTAAGCCATAATGAGAACAGGTTGGTTCAAAACGGCAACAGATTCCCATAAATGGGGATATCCCATATTGGTATCCCGCAATCATTTTTTTTAAAACAGAAGCTACCATATTTTTATTAAAGAAGACCTACTTGGGCCAATGTGCCCTTCCAGGTTTCTCCAACCTTCTGATATTTCACTCCCAAAATCTTTGTTTTTGGGTAAACGATGCAATGAAAACCACTCGCCATGCCGGAGTGCGATTCTCTTACGAGTTCACGGAAAATCCGTTTCAGCCGATTTCTCGTCACGGCTTTCCCCACTCGTCGCCCTACGATAATTCCTATACGGGACGGATCATGGTTGGGTACACGACTAACAAGGAGGGTAAAAAATGGGTTCCGCACAGCAGACCCATTGGACTTCACTCCATCGTATTCATATTTTTTCTTTAAAAAAAACGGGAAGCCCACCTCTTACTCATCAGAAACCGTTAAACGTTGCCGGCCCTTCTTTCTCCGGCGGGCAAGAACCTTTCTCCCATTCTTAGTGCTCATGCGTTTTCTAAACCCATGATCTCGTTTTCTTTTTAAATTAGAAGGCTGTCGATAGGTCATTGACACGGCGTTGTTCTCCTTTTAGCCATTTTCTTATTAACACGGCATTTTATTGGGGGAAAGAGTAAGAGTCAAACATATTTTCCCATCCTAAACTCATATACCCCATTGATTCGTTGACTGGATTCTGACGGAAAGATATAGTCGGATTCTCTTTTCCCTCAACATTTTCTTCAACAGAACAAGGTTTCCCGTGTTGCGCTCCATCAAGGGTCTTAAGGATATTTTACCTCAACAAACCCCCCAGTGGAGCTATATGGAACACCTCGCCCATACACTTGCCACCCAGTCTGGCTTCTCAGAAATACGTATTCCAATATTCGAGTCCACTGAACTCTATGCCAGGAGTATTGGAGGAGCAACAGATATTGTAGAAAAAGAAATGTACACCTTTCCCGATCGAGATGGAAGCTCTCTCACTTTACGTCCTGAAGGAACAGCGGGCGTAGTGCGAGCTGTATTGGAGCACCATCTCCTGGAATCTCCTTCAACCAGAAAACTATATTACCTTGGCCCGATGTTTCGTCATGAACGCCCGCAGGCTGGTCGATACCGGCAATTTAACCAATTCGGGGTTGAGGCGTTTGGGACCGAAGATCCCTTTATGGATGTGGAAGTGATTGCCCTTTTATGGAGATTCTTTAGTTCCCTGGGACTTAAAGACCTCACGTTGCATATAAATTCAATCGGCAATCCTCAAGACCGTGAAAACTATATTCAGGAACTCAAACGATTTATTTTGCCAAAACTGGAATTGATCTGTGGTAACTGCCAGCGTCGGTACTCGACAAACCCCTTAAGGATACTTGATTGTAAAGTTCCTATTTGTCAGGAAGCGACCCAGGACGCTCCAACTCTTTTCGACCATCTTTCCCCGGAATCAGCCTCTCACTTTGACACCGTCCTCGACGGATTGACTTCTATAGATATCCCTTTTTCCATGAACTACAGATTAGTGAGAGGATTGGATTACTACACCCGTACGACTTTTGAAATTACCACTCCGCACTTAGGCGCACAAAGCACCATTGGGGCCGGAGGACGGTATGACGGATTAGTCGCCTTACTGCATGGACCTTCCACCCCTGCCATAGGGTTTGCTGTGGGACTGGAACGAGTCGCACTTCTCCTTTCAACCCACCTCTCCACCCCACATCCGCCGTTATTTTTCGTGGCCGGGTTTGGAAAGGATGCTAAGCCGATGGCGCTTAAACTGCTTCACACCCTCAGAGAGGCGGGTATACGGGCAGACACAGACTATAAAAGTGTCAATCTTAAATCCCTTCTTCGATCCGCGGATAAGCTTGGAGCCAGTTATGCCATTATCCTGGGAGACGATGAAGCCCGTTCGGAAACGGCCATCCTTAGAAATATGACCACCAAAGCTCAGGAATCCGTGAAGCTGAAAGAAATTTCTCAAAAAATTCTATCATTAACCTTATAAATGATGGGATAAGATATCTTGCCTTTTTTCTTGACATTTTTTTTACCTGGTGCTAGGGTTTTTTTCTTATTTTTCAATAAGAAACGATATTTTTTGAATAAAAAAATATCCTCCGCATATTTCATTAACAAATCCAGTATTTTACGTATTAATCCAAGGTATAAATAAGGGATGCCAAAAAATCTGGTTATCCTTATCAGAGAAGATCCCACCCTTACGCACCGGGCATCCGAAGCTATGCGAATTGCGTTGGGATTATCGACCGGTCCAAATCCGGTAAAGATTATTCTCTTAGAAAATGCCAGGCAGTTAATTTCTGATGAGGCCTATGATCTTCCTGATGGGGAGATTCTAGAAAAATACCTCCCTTCTATCAAAAATTTAGAATTGCCGATAGTTGTACCAATAGGGAGCGGGAAGACCTTCTCACTCGATCAGGAGTTTACTATTCAAGAGTCCACCCCATCTCAAATTGCCTCACTCGTTTCTCAAGCAGATCGAGTCCTTACCTTTTAACGGTATCGCTTATGAGAAATATTTTATATATCTGTACGAAAGACCAGTATGACTGGAATGTTTTTATCCCGGAACCGGTTCCTTCTCTATCTGAGAAAGATGTAACGGTCTTGCTCCTCAAGGGTGGACAGAGTTTACCGCCTATTCCAACCTCCCAGGTTTTTGTTTTAGGCCGTGAAGGAGAAAGAGGAGATGATTCCCGACCTTCTGAGACAATTTCCTATCAGGGGTTTTTGGAAAAAATATTTCTGTCGGATTTGGCCTTGGTGATATAACTATCCCTCTTCTTCTTTGTTATAAAAAAGAAAAAGAAACAGTAGGAGTAGTCGTAGTAGGGATAGGGAATAGGGGGGATAATTGATCTTGAAATTTAAAACTCCTTTGAAATTGGGCAGGGAAAGTGGTTTGAATTTTAAAAATATCTGGGTGGAAGTTGTGGATAGAGGGCATGAAGTTTATGGTAGAGGGTGTTGATAGGAATCGGGAAGAGTCTAATAAAAAATGGCAGGACCATGATTGGTGTCGTTACTATTAACATCTGTGAATAAAATTGTGAATAAGTTGAATTTACCTAATATTAACAATGAAAAAGTTTGGGTAGACGTGTTGAATTTTGTCAGTCCACGTGTGGGGGATGACACCATTGAAACATGGTTTCAGCCTTTGGTTTTAGAGGGTCTTAATGAAGATCAGGCTCAGATCCGTGTTCCAAATAGATTTTTTGGGGAATGGTTAGGCAGAAACTATAAGGATTTACTCAAAGAAGCTTTTCAGTATGTCGAAGGGGTGAATCCGGCAGAGATTATTTTTGTCATGAAAGAGCAGGATGGGGAAGGGAAACCTTTGCCCGAGCTTAAAACTGAAGTTCGAGAAACCCGTGGGCCCGTTCAACTTCAACGGGTAAGACGGCAACCTCTTCCTAATCCAAAATATACCTTTAAAAACTTCGTGGTGGGAGCAAGTAATCAATTTGCCCATGCGGCATGTCTTGCTGTAGCGGAATCCCCTGCCAAAGCATATAACCCGTTATTCATTTATGGCGGCGTAGGATTGGGGAAAACCCATCTTCTCAACTCTATAGGGAATTATATTGCCGATCATGGTGATCTCCGTATTGCCTATGTCACAACAGAGCAATTCACTAATGAGGTCATTAATTCCATACGCTATGACAAAATGATTGAATTGAGAAGGCGATATAGAAATGTGGACATGCTGCTCATTGACGATATTCAATTTTTAGCAGGAAAAGAACGTACTCAAGAGGAATTTTTTCACACATTTAATTCTCTCTATGAGGCTGGAAAACAGATCGTGTTGTCGAGTGATCGTTTTCCCAAAGAAATGCCCTCAATGGAGGAACGGCTTCGGTCCCGGTTTGAGTGGGGGCTGATTGCCGATCTTCAACCACCTGATGTGGAAACTCGAATTGCCATTCTCCGAAAAAAATCGGAAGAAGAAGGTATTGCGATCAATGAGGATGTCATCCAGTTGTTGGCAGCGAATTTAAAAAGCAATATTCGCGAGATTGAAGGAGCACTTATTCGGCTTGGTGCCTATGCGTCGCTCACGGGTCAAAAAATCACTGTGGATATGGCAAAACATATTCTCCGTGATCTCCTGGGTGGGAAACGAAAGGTGATTACGACAGAGGATATACAAGAAGTGGTCGCCAACCGCTTCCATGTCAAAATATCCGACTTGAAGTCGAAACGACGGACGAAAACGTTAGTGTACCCTCGCCAAATTGCCATGTTTCTCAGCCGTGATATGACGGACTCCTCCTTTCCGGAAATAGGAAGAGATTTCGGGGGAAAAGACCATACAACAATTATTCATGCCTGCAAGCAAATGCAGAAGGCTCAGGAAACAGATTCCACTCTTCGAGCCACCATCGAAAGCCTGAAGGAAGAAATCGGCAAGGGATAGAACCACCGTTCATAGGAAACATATGAAAATTCAAATTACCAGGGAGGATTTGTTAACCGCACTCCAACGGGTGCAGGGTGTGGTGGAGAAGCGGAATACCATGCCGATCCTGGCGAATATTCTGTTGGAGGCCAAGCCGGAAGGCCTGGATATTGTGGCGACTGATTTAGAAATTGGCATGAGAGGATTATATAAAGCCACGGTTCATGAGCCGGGGTCGGTCACATTCTCCGCTCGAACACTTTTTGATATTTTAAAAGAGATCAGACATTCCGACATTGAATTGGTCGTGGGTGAAAATAATTGGGTGACGGTGAAGGCCGGGAAAAGCCAATTTCGTGTGGTGGGCTTACCCAGTAAGGATTACCCTGCCCTTCCAACTATTGAACGGGAAGGGTTGATGGCGCTCCCCGCCCAAGGGTTGTTGCAGCTTTTAAAAAAGACGGTATTTGCCGTGGGCGAAAAAGATACACGTTATGTGTTGAACGGGCTTCTTCTCACCCTGATTCCTACAGGAGCCACGGTGACACTTCGTCTGGTGGGCACCGATGGCCATCGGTTAGCCTGGGCTGAGCAGGAAGTGACTCCCGAGAAAGCCGCAATCCCCGAAGCCGAAATTAAGGTCATTATTCCCAAGAAAGCTGCCATAGAAATTCGGCGACTCCTGGAAGAAGACGACGAACAACCGTTCCTCGGGTTTACCAAAAATATGTTAATCTTTCGGAAAAGCGGGTTGGTGTTAACTTCCCGGATTATGGAAGGGACCTATCCCAACTACCAGCAGGTGGTACCGAAAGAAAGTTCCAAAAAAATTACCGTCAATAAGTCCGATCTGGAGGGTGCCCTTCGAAGGGTAGCTATCCTTTCGAAAGATAAGGCCCATGCCGTGAAACTGTCCATCAACCCCGATCACATTCATCTTTCTTCAAAAAGTCCGGATTTAGGAGAAGCAGATGAGGACATCCCGGCTAAATTTGTGGGAGAAGGCTTTTCAACCGGATTCAACGCCAGATATTTTTTGGATGTGTTATCTGTCATTGAAACGGAATCGCTGACCCTTCAAATGGAAACACCCTTAAGCCCGTGTTTGATTCAGGAGCAGGGAAATCCCGCGTTCAAAGCGGTGGTGATGCCCGTGAAGGTTTGACGGATTTGACCCAACAGACATTTCTTCTTCCACACGTAGCCAAAGCCTAAAATTGTATGGAATCCGAAACAAACCCTAGCCAAGAATCTGCCCACTCGGCAGACCGCCAACATTCTGATGTTCGGTACGATGCCGACCAAATCCGTGTCCTGGAAGGACTGGAGGCGGTTCAAAAACGACCCGCCATGTATATCGGCAGCACAGGTGTCGATGGCCTGCATCATATGGTCTACGAGGTTGTTGATAACAGTGTGGATGAACACATGGCAGGCTATGGAAGTGAAATACAGGTGGTGCTTCAGGTGGATGGTAGTGTCCTGGTCTCGGATAACGGAAGAGGGATACCCACCGGCCTGCATTCCACACAGAAAAAATCGGCAGCCGAAGTCGCATTAACAGTTCTCCATGCCGGTGGAAAGTTTGAGGAGGGTGCCTATAAGGTGTCGGGAGGATTGCATGGTGTCGGGATATCCGTCGTGAATGCCCTTTCGGAATGGCTGGAATTGGAAATTTGGCAAAATGGGGAAGTATTCGAACAACGATATCATCGTGGGAAGCCGCAGACACCATTAACGGTTGCGGGGATCACTAAAAAACGCGGAACAAAAGTGGTCTTTAGGCCGGATCCCCTCATTTTTGAAACTGTGGAATTTAGTTTTGATGTATTGGCGCAACGACTTCGTGAATTGGCCTTCCTGAATAAGGGGTTGGAGATCTGCTTAAAGGATGATCGGGCGGGAAAAGAAAAGGAGCAGGTATTTTGTTACATAGGAGGAATCGTCTCTTTCGTCGAACATCTGAATGAAGCCAAATCTCCCCTTCATCCTCCCATTGTCGTGGAAGTGGAAAAACCGGAAATGATTCTCCAGTTGGCCCTTCAATACAACGAAGGGTATTCGGAGAATTTGTATTCCTTTGCCAATAATATTAATACCCGCGAGGGCGGCACGCATCTCATCGGATTTAAGTCCGCCTTGACGCGCACCATCAATAGTTACGCGACCGCCAATGATTTGTTTAAAAAGGATTCAGAATCGCTGAGCGGAGAGGATGTGAGAGAAGGTCTGACCGCCGTGGTGAGTGTGAAAATCCGCAATCCGCAATTTGAGGGCCAGACCAAAGCCAAATTAGGCAATAGTGAAGTTAAGGGCATTGTGGAGTCGGCCGTCAATGAAGCCTTGGGATCGTATCTTGAGGAAAATCCCTCGGTAGCAAAAAAAATCGTCGGGAAGTCTGTGGATGCGGCACGGGCCAGGGAAGCCGCAAGAAAAGCCAAAGAGCTGATTCGCAGAAAAGGCGCGTTGGATGGGGGGTCACTTCCTGGAAAATTGGCCGACTGCTCAGAAAAAGATCCGCAATTCAGTGAACTGTATCTCGTAGAGGGTGATTCGGCAGGAGGGTCTGCAAAACAGGGGCGTGATCGACGTTCACAAGCCATCCTTCCACTCAAGGGCAAAATCCTGAATGTCGAAAAAGCCAGATTTGATAAAATGCTTGCCAGTGAAGAAATCCGAACCCTCATCATGGCGATTGGTACCGGAATAGGGCGGCCACGGGAAGATGCTGAAAAAGGCAAGGAAGATAAAGACGCCTTTGATATCAATCGAGCCCGGTACCACAAAATCATTATCATGACCGATGCGGACGTCGATGGCAGCCATATCCGGACCCTGCTTCTGACTTTCTTTTTCCGGCAAATGCCGGAACTCATCGAGCGAGGCTATATCTACATTGCTCAGCCTCCCTTGTTTAAGGTCAAAAAAGGGAAGGGAGAAAAGTATCTCAAAGACGAAGCGGCAATGAATACCTATCTGTCCAATCTCGCCGTGGAGGATACGCAACTCTTTCTTCCGGAACAAAACGAATTTGTGACCAGAGATGAACTTATCCCGATTTTAGACAAGCTGGTGGCCTTTGAGGGGCTCTTAACTCGTCAGGGGCAAAAGCAAATTGAACCGGCGCTGCTCCGCGTATTGGTGGATTTTCCACAATTAACGAAAGATCTGTTAAAAAATCGTGGTGACTTGGAAGTATTAATTGAGGAGGCCACTCGTCGGCTTCGACTGGCGTTCCCCGAAGGCACCGTGGATCTGACGATTCAGAACGATAAAGAGCATCAGGCCCACCACATCCTCTGTCGGGTGGCAGGGAATGGCAGTCAGAAGTCTTTGAACCTGACTCACGACATGGTGGGTTCTGCAGATTTCAGAGAATTACAAAAAATCTCTCCTTCGGCGTTGGGGTTGGGACGACCCCCTTACCGGTTAAAACGCAAAGACACGGAAGCGGAATTTTCCACCAGTCAGGATCTGGTGACAGAGTTTTTGGAAACAGGGAAAAAGGGCATGTCAATTCAGCGCTACAAGGGTTTGGGCGAGATGAATCCGACACAACTGTGGGACACCACCATGAATCCCGAAACCCGCAGTCTTCTGCAGGTGACATTAGAAGATACCACCGGAGTGGATGAAATCTTTACCATTTTGATGGGTGATGAAGTTGAACCCCGCCGGAATTTCATTCAACGACATGCCCTGGAAGTTCGAAATTTAGATGTCTAGCAGGTGCCTTCGTTTGCCTACCGCTCTGTTGAACCGAAGGTCGAATCTTTGGCGTGGTCTTGCGTGCAGGGAGCGATGGGCCGGACCAAGTCCCGTGAATGTGCAGAACAGGAAGTGCGATGATCTCTTTCGAGGAGTGACGTATGCCGGTTGAACCACGTCTGACGCAAGTTGCCATTGAAGATGAAATGCGTTTGTCCTATTTGGACTACGCCATGAGCGTCATTGTCGGACGGGCGTTGCCGGACGTGCGAGACGGACTGAAGCCGGTTCATCGGCGCATCCTGTATGGCATGAATGAAATGAGTCTGGGCTCCGGGAAGCCCTACAGAAAATCCGCAAAAATTGTCGGTGAAATCATGGGTAACTATCACCCGCATGGTGATTCAGCCATTTACGACACGTTGGTCCGCATGGCCCAGGATTTCAATATGCGGTATCCCCTCGTGGATGGTCAGGGAAACTATGGGTCGGTCGATGGCGATCCACCGGCAGCCATGCGTTACACCGAAGCCCGCTTAACCAAGCTGGCCGAGGAAATGCTGGTGGATATCGACCGGGAGACCGTCAACTTTACTCCGACGTATGACGAGTCGTCCCAAGAGCCCGTCGTATTGCCGGCTCGTATTCCGAATCTATTAGTGAATGGAGCAGGAGGAATTGCGGTAGGATATGCCACCAATATTCCTACGCATAATCTGGGCGAAGTCGTGGCGGCGCTGATTGCCCTTATTGAACGGCCTGAGGTGACCATTCACGAGCTCATGGAATTCATTCCAGGACCTGATTTTCCCACGGCCGGATTTATCTACGGCACGCAAGGGATTAAAGACGCGTATGAAACGGGACGGGGTCTCTTGTCCCTTCGGGCCAAGGCGGACATCGAGGTCGATGAACGCACCGACCGGTCGCGCATCATCGTGACGGAACTGCCTTTCCAGGTGAACAAAGCTAAACTGATAGAAAAGATCGCCGACCTCATCCACGAAAAACGGGTGGAAGGGATATCCGATCTTCGGGACGAATCCGACCGGGACGGACTCCGCGTGGTGATCGAACTCAAGAGAAATGAAAACGCATCGGTCTTACTGAATCAATTATATAAACACACCCAGATGCAAACCACCTTCGGGGTCATCATGCTGGCCTTGGTGGGGAACCGTCCTGAGGTGTTAACCCTCAAACAGATTCTGGCCGCGTTCCTTGAACATCGTAAAGAAGTGGTGATTCGCCGGACCGCGTACGACCTTCGCAAAGCCGAAGAGCGGGCCCACATCTTAGAGGGCTTAAGACGTGCCTTGGAATTCCTGGATGAGGTCATTGCCCTCATTCGTGGAGCGTCTTCTCCGGAAACCGCTCGCCACGGCCTGATGAGCCAGTTTACCTTAAGCGAGGTGCAAGCCACCGCCATTCTGGAAATGCGGTTGCAACGCCTGACCCAACTGGAACAGGACAAGCTGACGCAGGAATATAACGAACTGGTTTCCCGCATTGCCCATTTGCGCACCATATTAGCCTCTGATGCGATGGTGCAACAAATCGTGAAACAGGAATTAATAGAAATCAAAGATCAATATTCCGATGAGCGACGAACGCAGATTCTCCCGGCCGAAGCCGAGTTACAAATGGAAGATCTGATCGCCGAGGAAGAAGTCGTCGTCACCATTACGCATGCCGGGTATATTAAGCGAAATGCCGTGTCCATCTATCGGGCCCAACGCCGTGGCGGAAAAGGGAAAGTCGGCATGGGGGTCAAAGAAGAGGACTTCGTCGAACAAATCTTCACGGCCTCAACCCATGATTACCTGTTGTTCTTTACCGATGCCGGTCGGGTCTACTGGCTCAAAGTGTATCAGTTGCCGGATGTCGGACGGTCCAGCAAAGGGAAAGCCATTGTGAATTTGTTGACCATCAGCCAGGGGGAGCGGGTCACCGCGACTCTGCCGGTCCGGGTGTTTGCCGAAGACCAGTATGTGGTGATGGCCACGCAAAAAGGCTATATCAAAAAAACCGATCTGGCCGCATTCAGCCATCCCCGGCAAGGCGGAATTATTGCGTTGACGCTGGAGGAAGGTGACCGGCTCATCGGTGTGGATATCACCGATGGCACGAGGGAAATTCTTTTGGGCACCCGCATGGGTATTGTCATTCGCTTTCGTGAGGAAGATGTCCGTCCGGTGGGACGAACGGCCCGTGGAGTCAGGGGCATCACGTTGGCGAAGACTAATGAGGTCATCGGGATGGTCACGATTACCAGTGAAACGCAATCCTCAATTCTGACTGTCACCGAACGCGGGTATGGGAAACGCACGCAGGTCGAGGAATATCGCCTCCAATCACGGGCGGGCAAGGGCGTCATCAGCGTCAAAGTCACCGAGAAAAACGGGCCGGCCATCTCGTTCCATCAAGTCTGGGAAACGGATGAAATCATGCTCATGTCCGCAGAGGGCATGATCCTTCGTACCCGCATGGGAGATATCAGGGAAATTGGGCGCAATGCCCAAGGGGTTCGGCTGATCCACTTGCCCGATGACGATCGAGTGGTAGGCGTGGCCAAACTCGCAGAGACCGATGAAAGTGACCAACCGGATCCGGATGAACTCAATGGCGAGATGCCGGACGAACCGGCCTCCTCAACGGAATAAGGTCACGCGACCTTCTCAAACCTGCAAACCGAAGACGTTGGTGTGTTCCGAGATGACCAGAGAAATTGAGCGGTCATCAATAATACGGTAATCCCTACCCTTGGTAAGGAGGGACGCAAGATGCAATGAGGCTGTGCAAGGGGTGGGAAATCGAACTGCCGTTCGCCTGTTCGTTTCTCCTCCATCACTCCCCTACCTCTCCTGCACCTGGAAAACGGGAGGAAGCAGGAAAAAGAGATTGCATCCGGGAAGGTTGTAGAGTTGGATTTCCCTCACAAAGCCACAGAGCAACCAGCAAAACGCAAAAAGTTAGACCCCATCGTCATCATGGGATTGGGCATTTTGATTGGGGGAATAGGTGTCATCTCCCTCGGTATGTTCCTTTCAAGACCAGACCGCACCATTCCGCCCTATAGTATCGGTGCCCAAGAGGGGTCGTTGGTAGCCGTCCACGTCCCTTCCTATACCAGTGATCCAGAAATAAAAACCCTGATTATGCGGTTCGGCGATGTCGGCCGCGCCACTCGCGATTTTGGAGACATGAAAATCCGTCCAACCACTCCCGACGATCCTCGCGGACGATACCAAACGCTACAGGTCATCATTTTTTCGGATCCATTCTGGACGGAACCGGATAACCTTCATCGGTATGTCGCCAATGAGGCCGATGACGCTTCGGAAAAGACCTTTCGAAAAAACTTTGAAGAGGCCGTTCGAGCAGGCTATCGTGCTGATGCCGAAGGTCAGGCGGGATGGATCGGTCCCTGGAACCGGAGCGGTTCAACGGATCGAACACTTACCATGCAGTGGGTATTTCAAGAGACCTGGGAGGAGGGGAGTTCTAAACCCCAGGCTTCTTCGCCGGCTCTGTAGTGGAGGACGGTGGTTCAGCCAGGGCTTTAGTGATAGTCTGAGAAAGAAGGACTTGAAGGTCAGGGTCACTCAGGCGTTTAGCTAAGCCGGTGGCAAAGGGCGATGATTCACCGACAAAGGGAGGAGAAGCTTGGGGTATCGGATCCGGTTGAGGGGGAGCCTGTGGAATGGAGCCGATACGTAAGACGACCTCGGTTAAGGCCAGTTCCGGCATCATCGAGTGAATCGCTTCCAAAATAGCCGGTTTCAAAAACATGAGTTGCTGAAGCCAAATGGAGTTATCCGCCACCAGGTGCAGTTTTTTAAAGCGGATACTCTCAGGGTAGGAATGCTTGGCCATCGTTGAACCCACAAGGTGTTCCCACTCCTGTTGAAGTTGAACCTCGGAAAGCTTGAGGCCGAGTGGATTACCTTTGGAAAAATCTTGTATAAGGCTCTGGATCGACTCAAAATAACTCATCGTGCAGCTATTGTATCGTATCGTCCAGAATGATTCATCCGTCTTGGGCCTATACCCGTTTTGTCATCTCGACCCGAGGGAGAGATCATTTTCCCGGCATCTTGTAGGCAGCGGGGGCCTATCGAATGATTGAAATTCTGTTATTTCAGACGACTCTGGTTAGGTTTACGATAAAATAAAGAGGGCCTGTTCAAAGCTTGTCCTGAGCTTTGCCGAAGGAAGGTCGTCCAGCAAGGCCGCAAGCCGCGAGGATGGCGAGGCGTACCGGGCGGTACGTTGAGCGCTACGAAGCAGTGAGAACGACGCTGGCGGCTTTTTTCAACAGCCCCGATAGCGGCATCATCCCATACTTCAAGATATAATTACCCATGGCCAAACAAAAAACAGACCCCTCCAGCAAAGTCCTCAGTACCAACAGGAAGGCCTTCTATGACTACATGATAGAAGAAAAGCTCGAAGCCGGCATCGTCCTGGTCGGGACCGAAGTCAAAGCCTTACGGGAGGGCCGCCTGAATTTGAAGGAGAGCTACGCCGCCATCATCAATGGAAAAGCCATCCTGCATAATTGCCATATCGGCACCTACAGCCACGGCAATCAAATGAATCACGAGACGTTGCGCGCACGAACCCTGCTATTGCATAAAAAAGAGATTGAGCGTTTGGCCGAAAAAGTTCAACAGAAGGGACTCACCCTCGTCCCGCTTCGGCTCTATTTTAATGACAGGGGGCGGGTGAAGTTGGAAATCGCCCTAGGGCGTGGGAAGAAAAACTACGACCGGCGGGAGACCATCAAAAAGCGAGAAGCCGGCCGCGAAATCGACAGAGCCATGAAAGAGTCTCGCTCCTAGGAAATGTGTTGGCTTGCCCAGCATTCGTGGGACTTGGGCAATGACATCGGCACGATTTCCCCATATTCTAGTCACTCCAATAAACTTCCACTTTGTTTAGGAGCGAAAAACCGCAAGTGCCAGGTTTCGGCCCGGCAGCCGAGCCACTTTTGTTTCGGCAAAAGTAGCCAAAACCAGGGACGCCCCGTCCGGTCTCATAAGATGAGACGAACGAAGGTCTCGGGAGGGCGGGCCAACTCGCTGTGCTCAAACAGGGCCCGCCAGTTGCTGGGAGCGTTCGTCTCTAGGCCCGGGCGGCAGGCGTCAGACAAGGGGGAGAAATGAAGACGACAGGGAATTCCATATGACAAGGTAGCCTATATTGGCTTGACTACAAGACAGGAATGCTTGGGAAATTATTTGGAATCACTTAAGTCGGATAATCGTCAATGTGGAAAATAAAGAAACCGATCATAAAGGAAACTTCCAAGAAAGCTGGTTTAATGGGCTGGCATTTTCCTTAGCCTTAGCCCGAAATTTTTTTCTTTCTTCTTCTGAATAATCCTGCGAGGCCCAAATCAGTTTCCAGTCTCGCGACAACCCTGATGAATAGTAATCATGGGATTGCTCCTTTTCTTCCCATGTCTCAATACAATCGTTGGGCGGAGGAGCCGGATCTGTAATCTGCTGGTTAGCGGCCCATCCTCCCTCAATCCATCCTTCTGGCGTGAGATGGAAACGTGAATTGACGGTGTCGGTACCCATGTAAGTCTCCTTGTTGTACTTAATTATTTCCCTAGAAGCCTAATCCATTTATGTGAAAAGGAAATAATGAGCATTTTTCTTTGAGTGATAATATAACTTACGTAAAGCCAATGTTTATCTTGTTCACCATCATGGGAATTTATGAGTAGTTTCCAAATTCTCAAAATGCCGAATTATTTAACGAAAAACTTGCTCACAATTAAATTGTTTCGCCATATATGCCAAACTGTGAATCACCATGTCATCAAGTTCTGCTATCAGAGGATTTTCCATTGATGATTAAACATTTGCTTCTTCTACTGGACCACCAAAATCAACGGCCTTTTGAAGGCGATTAACCACTGCTTCTTTGGCGAGGATAAGAGCCTTAGCTACCTCAAACTCAATCCTATTGGTATCAGTTTTTTTATAATATGGACTCCCTTCATCTAAAAACAAAAAGGTCCATGCTGCAAAAACCTCTAATGGAATTTCCAGTCCTTCAAACTTTTTTCCAACATGTGAAGTTGAATCATCTAAATTGCTCATCCAGAAACTGAATGTGTTGGATAAACCTTCTAGGCCCGGTTGTAAGTTTTCCGCCTTTTGAAATAGTTCTACTGCCTGTGCCACAAACTGCCTGGTGAACACTTCCCCATATTTTGAAGAAATTAAAAGCTTAAAAATCCAGGATAAATAAAACAAAATCCATGCTTGGGTACAGTCTTTTAATTCATTAGGTAATTCGGCGGTGAATTCCTTGTATTGCGCTTCTTCTAACCCAAATCTTGGGGATTCAATAAATTGAACAACCATGAAAGTCCCAAGAAACTTATTGTCTGGTGGACCTTTGGGCTGAAATTGGGGTGATTTATTTCTAGATAACTTATTTTTTAATTTTGAAAGCCATTCCATTTTTCTTCCTCCCAATTCTGACCATACCCAATGTATGGGATTCAAGGACAACCCCATGTTTGAATTTCTTGAGCAGGTCGGAAACAACCTTTGCCCCAAACGCTACAGAATTTTTTGAATAAAGGGAAGCAGGAAAGGAAAAGGAATTGCTCAGGGCTAAGAACTTAGGACCGTTGGGGGGTCTTTTGCGTGTAGTAAGTTTGGCATCCAGAAACGAAATTTTTGGTATCAGGGGAAATTCAACTTTTAATGTGCCTGAGAGTGGCCTATTTTGATGGTTTGCAATCACATGGGACTTTAGGGTCGTTTAGAGGAACAGGAGCATGAAATATATGTTTTGGATTTCCATCACACTCCCAATGTCTCCAAAATTCAGGATTTCCATCTTCCCTATTTATGGACCAATTATACTTTGGGGAAGCATCAGCCTGGCATTTATCGTCGAATAAACATTTAATGTTCATTGTCATAATGGTTTACCCTAAAAAGGTTTCTGTATCGGGCCTTTGGGGTAAATACAAGGTTGGAAACCCTACAAAATTCGGTGAATAAAGGAAAGCAGAAAAAGAATGGAAATGAGGGGGCAGTTAAAAACGTTGGAAGCCCTGGAACCCGCCAGGCTCTTTTTATGCCCAAGTGGTTACTTTGCTAAACCTATCTTTCTGCTATGAACCTTCAGCCTGCTTCGTATAGATCTTCCACTCGTCCAGTAATTCCAAAAACTCACTAGGCAAAAGAACCACAATCCCACAGATATTTCTTAAATCCCTTGCCTTTCTCAGGATGCCCCTATCAACTGTAATAAAATAAACTCCACCTTCTTTTTTAGCCCTCAAGATGTGCTCAGTGTCTTTTTCATGTTTTTCCCGTTTTCCATTACCAGTTAAGACTTTGAGAATTTCCTCCTTAACTAGGAGTTCATCGTCTGTTAGTGAAAAATTCCTACTATATAGTTGCCTACTAGCTAGTGATTTTACCCATGAGGGAGTATTTTTATGGGCAATCTCATTTTTTACGGATTTAGACATTAAGATTATTGGTAACCCATCCCTTTCATAAAGTCTAAACAATTTTTCAGAGGCAGAAAACTCTAATTGGTCGCCTGGATTGAATGCACACGCGTCAAAGTAATTATTAAGGCGATAAGGGTCTGGATATTTTGGAGGAACCATTAAAATACCACGTCCTATCGTATAGAAATCTATAATCAGTCCGTTTGCTTGGAGAAGTCTTAGTGATTTGAGGCTTTGAACAGCCCTAACTGCCTTCAGGTAAGCGACCACTTCAACAGAGACAGTTGAATATTCAAATACCTGTTTTTCTGAAACCCATTCCGGAGTACAAAAATGAGGAACCACACATTGGCTTTCAATGGTTTTGCGCCATTGATGAATTTTTGAAAGGTTATCCATTAATTTTATGCAGGCACTTACGGAGAAATCTTAATTTTCCCGGCCTGCTTTCGCATTTCGGCGGAGTCATGCCATGCTTGCATTCGCAACAACATATCCTTGTTGAGTTGAAAAGCCTTTTCTACTTGTAGGGCCATTTCCGCGGAAAGCGCGGCTTTTTCATTCATTAAATCCGACAGAGTGGCGCGGAGCACACCCAAAACTTCGGCTGCTTTTGTCACACTTAAACCGAGTTCGTCTATAACTTCCGACTTAATGAACGCGCCCGGATGGGACGGCTTCATCTTGATTTTTAATTCTTTCATTTTCAGAACAACTACTTCATTGTTATTCGTCGACCAGCCGTTTCAATCCATTATTTTTTTCTTTAATATGCAACCATTCCCGCTCCTCACAACCAAGACCAAAAGAATTACACAGTAAAACCGTGCCAGTAGAAACTAAATCGGGAATGCCCCGGATCAACCATATAGACTGCCAAATAGTTTCAGAGTCGGAAATAAGGTCCATGAGTTCTTCCAACCCTCGTCCAACTGGCCCACCACCATGAATGTTCACGTATACAAGGAGGTGGCCATTGAATCCATCAATTCTCCGAGCTTTCTCAGTTTTCTTGCAGATCACCGGAGCAATCCAATCTGGATTCATCGGGGTTCCAGCCATTGCTTGCATAGGAAAGGAGGGGCGTCTCCCATTTTTATACTCCTCTCTAATTTTATAATCTGGCGGATACGCTGTGGTTAATTCAAATTGGAAAGCCGAATTTTCCTGAGAAATAAGTTCAAAGTCTAGAAGCTTCTCGTGCACCTTTGCCATTCGTATCTGAACAGGCGATATATGTTCCTGAAACACCAGGGCGAATGTAGAAGCGACGAGAGCTTCTTGGAGTTTTTGTTCAAAGTCTTTTCCACGGGAAAGAAGATCTTCATTTGCCATGGAGGATGCTATTTGATTCGCAAGGCGCCACAAGTTCCATGGAGTTTGTAGCTGGCAGAATTTATTCAACGACCCCATAAATTTCAAAAAGCCCTGTTACATAAAAGCTTTAAAAAAATCGGGTATGCCTTGACCTCTATTTCATACCTGATGATAGCTTTTATTCGAAATAAACAAAATCCCTGCTTTTTGGCTTTTCTATATCCCCGACAATGGCGAGGGAGAATAATCCAATAATTGCGACTCTACACTTCCTTTTCCCTGACGCCTGCTCCCTGGCCTCTGGTGCGGACGCTCTCAATATTCGGCAGGCCTTGTCCGAGCCCTTCGACAAAACTCAGGACAGGCTCCGCGAGTTGGGCTGCCTCCTAAGACTGGCGTCCGCCCTATCCGATCTGGCCAGGGAGGGCGTTTATTTCGATGGTGCGTCTCGGAGAGCGTGACCGTTGTTTGGTACTTTTGCTCCACAACAAAGGTTCCGCCCTATGGGACGCGCCAGGCAAAAGCTCGGCTGCCGGGCCGAAACCCATAGCTGTTAAGCTAAGCCGGGCCCTTGCTGGGAGACAATTTGGGGTCGACTCGGGCTTCCAGCATCTCTAAGGTCGTCATTCGGGATCGTTGGGACTGTTTGGTACAGTGCCGGAGTAACGGCTCGAGTTCACGAATGAGGTGGGTCCTCCCTTGGCTGAACGAGATGATCAACTGCTGTGCGAGCTGAAAGGCTCGCTCCTGGAGTCGCTTGTACAACTTCTCGAGGCTGATCTCTTGTCCCGCGGTCAGCCACCGCGCTTGGTTGGCCCACGTATGAATACGATGGACCAATACCGCCGCAATCCATTTGCCATAGAGTTCACAGCGCACTCGATGTTCATTGCCGGTCGTCGAGTGGTGCACCTGAAGAATCGATTTGAATTGTTTGAACACCAACTCGATCTGCCAGCGCAGGCTATACAAGGCTCGCACTAGATCGAGGGGCAACCAGGCTTCAGGCACATTCGTGATGAAAAGCGTCCAGTCACACCACGTCAGAGTCGAGGTCCGAGCGGTCCGGCCTTGTTGCTGGGCGTGAGCCTTGACGCGCCGCCGCCGTTGCCGGGCTATCTGGGGACTCACGCGCAAGCACACGAGGCGGCAGGCAGGGGTTTGCTGAGGCCCCTGGCCCAGGCGCACCTGGATCTCCCGGGTCAGGACGGGCCCCTGGGTCAAGAAGCGGTCAAGCTCGAGGCGCGCGCCGGTCTGGGCCACTTCGACCGTGGTGCCCACCATGAACCGGGTTAAAAAATACGCGTCGCGGGTCATGATGGCGTTCAGGGTGCGCAGCTTGAAATAGCCTTGGTCCATAAGCACGAGATCCTGCCGGTTGAGGAGAGCGGGCAGCCGATCCGTGTAGCGATTATCCGGCACCGTCCCAGCGGTGGTCTCCAGGAAGATCAGTTCTCCCTGCTTGTAGTCATAGGCTACTTGGATCTTGCAATTAGCTGGGGAGGCATTACCGCCAGCCCCAGGCCAGACCTTCTGCAGCTTTGGGCTGACATCCCAACTCGAACTATCAACCAACAACACGCGGCCGAAAGGCCGCAGCAACATCGTGCGTATACCCGCCCCCTGGAACTTCTGGTGCAAGATCGTGTGCAAGCAGCGCTTGAGAAACTGAGCGGCAGAGGCCGTAAACCGCTGATGCAGGGCTTCCCGACTCATGCGGGCTTTCAGAGCCCCCACCATCCCCCCCAGCGAGGGATGCTTCATCCCGAATTGTCCTAGGGTCATCAGCACCAGGAAGTCATACGGCTGCAGCACGCCTTGGCGTTGAGCGAACCCCGTTTCCTTAGCCAGCCTATTGAGGCGTTTTTTTTAAACCCCTCCAAAACCCCGAACAGGGCGGCCCTCATGCTCGGCTCCCGAAGCCCTGGCAGCGAGCCAGCGCGACCTCAGCCTGGACCCAGTCGGTCGTCAACGTTTTCAAACGCTGATACCGTTTGAGCCGCCGCCGGACCTCCGCCAGATCCTTCTTGGGAATAAACAGGGTGGAACTCTTGCCGGCCAAGGTGAAGCTCAATTGATGGTAAGGCCCATGCTTCTTCGGCTCCTGAGGGTCTTTACACTGACACCCGGTCGTGCCGCAGACATTCCATTGGGTGCTCAGGCTCCCCGGCAGGACGGGGCCGAGGTCAATCAGCTGAGTCTTAATGCGTTGCAGGGTGCGTTCTTCTCGCGTCATGAGGACCTCCTGGTTAAACCGATAGCCTATATAATGCTATCGGTAATATAGCACAAAAAAAGCGCCAGGCCAGCGCTAGTTGAAAGTTTTCTGTCCCCTTAGCTTAACAGCTATGGGCCGAAACCCGGCAACACTCGTATAGGCCAATCATTTCAGTTGATGAAATTTTGTCCTCGAACATGTCGAAAATATCATGAGCTTTTCGTTGCCAACCTTGGAGTGAGCTTCTACACTCCCTGTTATGTCCACCATTCCTGATCAGCTCTCTTCACCAGATCCGGCGGCGCCGGTTTTTCGGCCTGGAGCGTTCAAGGGCCGTGAGGGATTCGTCCGCAATATGTTGCGGCGGCTGGAACGAGGGGAATCTTTAAGCCTTGTTGGGGGGCCAAAGTTAGGGAAAACCTCTTTGTTGCTTCACCTCGCCTGGCAATTGAATCATAGAACGCCATCTTCCAAGTCCACCGGGCCTTCAGCGGTGTATGTTGATGTCGCCGACGAGGCTGATTGGAAACGATTCCATTCCCGTCCCCCAAATCCTGAAACCGTTCTTCTCCTTGATAACTGTGACCTGCTGGTTGAAGGGAAGGTTCGTTCGCTTTCAGACATTGACCTTTTGCCTGGAGGATCCACGGTCTTTGCGGGAGGACGAGCATGGCGGGAGGTGGTGAGAGGAGGCGATTTACCACACACACTGAAGTCTATTCCGTTGGCAGTGTTTTTGGAAAAAGAGGCCCAGCAGCTATTCAGTCCGGATCTTTCCATAGAACAGCACGCCACCGTCCTCACCTATGCAGGGACTCATCCTTATATCTTCAAGGTCTTCCAGGCTGAAATATTACGTGAAGGAAACCATGGTCGATCTGAACAGGTGGTTAATGATGTCAAACAATCGCTTTCTTCATTTTTTCAGGACTGTGTGAATCAACTGCGGGAACCCCTCGAACATGAGGTCCTGGCCTATGTGATCAATTCGAGCAAACCGGTGAACCCAAGCGAGGTGGCGAGGGCCGTTGGCTTGCCGACAATCAAGCCGGTTGCCGATACGTTGTGTGCGTTGGGATTGGTTGCCAGGTGGATTCGGGATGAAGAAGCCACGCTTTCAGCAAGCAGCCGGTTGTTTAATGAATGGTATAGGGAAACGTTGGCCTCCTAAGATAAGATGGCTCCGTGGCCTCATGATGACTCATGCAGGATGGTCGTCAACTTCTCTGTTCGTCTATTAATGAAAAAGAGGAACTGATCGTGGGAGCGTTTAAAATATTTTCTGCTGAATTCAAGGCGAGTTGCGGGACGGTTGAGCAATTCCTGAAACCGACGCTTCCGGAAGTGGCGATCGTTGGCCGGTCCAATGTGGGGAAATCATCGGCCATCAATTGTCTGGTCAACCACAAAGGATTGGCCAAGGTCGGCAAGACTCCAGGCAAAACGCAAACGATCAATTTTTTTGAGATTGCGACGAACGGCCCTCGTTTCATGCTAGTCGATCTTCCCGGATACGGATTTGCCAAAGTGCCTGAACGGATTCGAGAGCTTTGGGGGCCTTTGATTGAAGCCTATCTCAGTAAACGCCAGAACCTACAGGGTGTCGTGGTGCTGGTGGATTCCCGCCGGGTGCAGGAATCAGATCGGGCCATGGTCGAGTGGTTGATGGGATTGAGGATTCCCGTGATGGTGGTGGCCACCAAGGCCGATAAGGTTACGAGGGGAAATCGCCAGGCGGCGCTTCGGGGATTACGTGAGGGGTTGGGCATGGAGGAAGATCCGCTGTTCCTATCGGCCTACACAGGGGAAGGCAAACAGATGCTATTAGACCAGTTGCGGGAGCTGCTCACACTGGACTCTCCCCTTCCCTAATGGGAGTGTTGAAAAAGGCCGCCAGCGGCGTTCTCGCCGCTTGGTCGTGCTCACGTACTCTTCCGTACGCTCCGCTCGCCCAAACGGCTGCGGCCTTCCCTTCGAGAAGCACCAGGACAGAACGTCCCTTTTTGAGCACTCCCTCAATTTCCTTTGCGAAGTCTTTGTCACACATAGGCCGATGAAAAGCCCAAATATTTGATATATTTAATAGCCTCCGACTCTCATTCTTTCGTTATCCGCCACATATGCTTTCCTGGCTGTTTTCCTTTGGAAGTTGAAGAACTTCCATGAGATCTCCTATTCTGACGAGTCCCACAATTTTTACCATGCTGTTTTATTCATGCCTGGCCGGCAAATGAAATCGCCGGCTCTGCCTGTGTATGTATCCATTTCTTAATATGAAGGTAAGCCATGCCATTGTTTGGTGATACGAATACACCCATGACCTTTTCCCCTCCCTCCAGACTGGACCGGATCGGACCATCGCAAATTCGCGAAAATATGCGAATTGCCATGGAGCATGAAGCCATTAACCTGGCTCAAGGCCGTCCGGACTTTCCCACTGCGCCTGTGGTGAAACAAGCCGCGATTGATGCCATTGCCCATGATCTCAATCAATATTCCGTGACCTGGGGATTGGCAGAGTTGCGCGAAGCCATTGCCAGACATGTCCATGAACGTCATGGTCTTACCTTTGACCCTGAGACAGAGATCACCATTACCTGTGGGGTGACGGAAGCGATCGTGGCGGCGATGCTGGCGTTAGTCGAGGTTGGGGATGAAGTCATCATCATCGAACCCGCCCACGAAAATTACGTTCCGGCTGTGTATTTTGCGAGCGGGACGCCACGGTTTGTGACCCTCCGCCCACCTGATTACGCCTTACCGCTGGATGAACTGCGAGCAGCCATCAGTCCACGCACCAGAGCTATTATCCTGAATACTCCCCATAACCCATCAGGCCATGTTTTTACGCGGGAAGAACTGAACGCCATTCTGGCTTTGGCCGACCAACATGGGATCTATGTGGTGACGGATGAAATCTACGATCATCTCTACTACGAACCTTATCGGCATATTGCCCCGGCCACTCTGGCGCCCGACTGGAAAGGCCTGGTTATCACCGGGGGCTTGTCCAAAATTTACGCGGCAACCGGATGGCGTCTTGGCTATGTCTTGGCCTCCAAGGATGTGACGACGGCGATCCGGACCGTCCATGATTACCTCACGATTTGTGCGCCGACGCCCTTTCAATACGCGGCGGTCACGGCTCTGGCCTTACCCGAGAGCTATTACACCGACCTACGCGCGAGATTCCTGCGGCGTCGGGATCTCACCATGCAGATGCTGACTGACAGTGGATTTGAGCCCTATGCGCCTCAAGGGGCTTATTACCTGTTAGCCGGTTACGGGCCATGGAGACACCAGGGTGATTCCCAATCGTTTGCCAGGCGGTTGATTACGGAGGCGAAGGTGGCGGTGGTTCCCGGTGGCGCCTTTTACTATCAGGCGACAGATCTGGGACAGCACCTCGTCCGTTTTGCTTTTGCTAAAACGAGCCAGGTTCTCAAGCAAGCCGGCGAGAATCTCGCAAAGGCGTTTCACAATCGTTGAGGGAGAACTTACCGGAACGGTTTCCGGTCCTCTGAGGAAATCCCCCCGCAACTCCAAACCAACCGTCTAGTGTAGGGAAGGGAAGGGTATATGACCACATCAGTATGGGATGAACTGTCTCAGCAGATTGCCGAACTGGATACCCTGGCAGGCATTGGAGGGCTATTGGGTTGGGATCAGCAAGTGACCATGCCCTCGGGGTCGGCAAGGGGCCGTGCTCAACAAAGTGAATTGATCGGACGGTTGTATCACGAACAAGCCACCTCACCTCGACTGGGTGAACTGATTGAGGCGGTTGCCGCCCTACCTGATTTGACTCCGGAGCAACAAGCCGCAGTTCGTAATATGCGCCGCACCTACGGCCGGGCGACTTGTGTGCCGTCGAAACTCGCCAGCAGGATCGCGAAGGCCGGTGCCAGTGGTGTCGCCGCTTGGGGAGAAGCGAAAAAAGAAAAAAATTATCTTTTGTTTGCAGAGAGCCTTCAGACGAATGTGGATTTGGCACTCGAGCGAGCCCAAGCCATTGATCCCAACCGTCATCCTTATGATGTCCTTCTTGAAGACTATGACCCCGGCACGACAGTCGAGGAGTTACGCCGGATGTTCGGGGCCCTGCAACAAGGCCTGACCGATATCCGGCAACAGGCCCTGGCCAGGAAAGGGTCGGTTGACTTCAACGGCCAATTCGATCAGGCCAAACAATTGGCGATGCATCAGGATGTCATTAAGGCGGTGGGATACGACACGACACGAGGTGCGTTGCACGAGGCGGAGCATCCATTTTCATGCCGGGTGGGCAGCGGGGATGTGCGTATTGCCACGCATGTTCATGAACGGGATCTGCTCAGTGGATTGGCGGCGACGATGCATGAACTGGGGCATGCGCTGTACGAGCAGGGTATCCAGGAGGGACAGGGTGGATCAGCCGTGTATGCGGCTACGTCAACCGGCATGCATGAATCACAATCCCGCCTGTGGGAAAACATGATTGGACGATCCCGTGGGTTCTACCGGTGGCTGCGGCCGGTGTTCGACCGACATTTTCCTGGCCAGGCGTTTGATCCGGAATTGGTTTTCCTCGCTTCCAATCGGGTGAAGTCTGGAAGCATTCGGATTTTTGCGGAGGAAGTTTCCTACAACCTGCATATCATTCTGCGGTTTGAAATGGAGCTCGCTCTGTTGGAGCGACGCATCACGGTTGAAGATGTTCCGGCTGAATGGGCCAAATTGAGTGAGCAGTACCTGGGAGTGCGACCAAAGGATGATGCGGAAGGTGTGTTGCAGGATGCCCACTGGGCGGGTGGGGCTTTTGGGTATTTTCCGAGTTACACATTGGGAAATCTTTACGCGGCTTCGCTCTTTGCTGTCTTACGGGAAGGCTTCCCGGATTTGGAGCACCGTATCGAAGAGGGGGATTTCGCGACCATTCTGAATTTTTTGCGGGAACGGGTTCACCGCCATGGCCACCTATATGAAACCCAGGATCTTCTCCGAATGGCCGTAGGAACTCGTGACCATGTGAAAGATTTATTGAGCTATCTCCGGGAGCGGTATATCAACCCTTGAGCCCCGGTGGCCTCCTCCCTTCAATCTTTTAATTCTGAATTCTTATTTCGAAAATTTTGTTTGTCGATGTGGTAGGCATTGAGCTTGCGCAGGAGCGTTCGGCGACTCATGCCGGCCTGATTGGCTGACTCGGCAATGCGACCGCTATTTTTGGACAGCACGGTTTCCAAATACTCTTTCTCCAGGGTGGCGAGGTGTGGCTCAAGGTAGGCCGCCAGCGTGAGGGCCGGATTGAGGGACGGAGTGTGATCACCCTGGCTTTGGAGGGGTTGGTTCACGCTTTCTGTTTCAAGAGCGGTCGGAGCTGAAGAAGACCCAGGAATATCCTGTGAATACAACACCTCAGCCAGATCTTCCCCGGTCAATTCACGGTTGTGGCCTTTTAAGACCAGACGTTGCGTGAGGTTTTCCAATTGTCGGACATTGCCTGGCCAGGTCTGCTCTAAGAGCAGATCCATGAAGGATTGGTGCAATTCCGGACAGTCCATTCCATAGTCGGCACAGACGCGTTTCAGAAAATGCCCGAACATATAGAGGATATCCTCCGGTCGCTCTCGTAAAGGCGGCACTTCTAAGCGAATGACGTCAAGCCGGTAGAAGAGATCTTCGCGAAAGGAGCCGGTTTGAACGGCGTTGGCTAACGAGGCGTTGGTCGCGGCAATGACACGCGCATCAATGGGTACTTCATGATGAGACCCAACCGGCCTCACCGTCTGTTCCTGCAATACCCGTAAAAGACTGAGTTGAGTTTGAACCGGCATATCCCCAATCTCATCCAGAAGGATGGTGCCGCCATCGGCATACCGAAATAATCCCTGCTTTTGTTGATGGGCTCCGGTGAAAGCCCCGCGTTCATGGCCGAACAATTCCGATTCAATAATTTCTGGACTGATCGTGCTGCAATTGACGGCCACAAATCGTCCGGTTCGCCCGGACTGACGGTGAATCGCCCGAGCCAGTAAATCTTTACCCGTTCCGGTTTCCCCCACAATTAACACTGTGGCGTCCGAACTCGCGGTGCGGGTAATGGTTTCAAAAATATCCCACATGGCTCCGTTACGGCTGAGAATGCCTTCAAAGCTTCCCACCCTTTTGCGTGTATCACGCAAATCCGGGGTATCGGGAGAAAACTTTTGATTGTTCTGAATGGCCTCTATGGCTTGATGAAGTTTTTCATGTGAATCCTCGTAAATCACATCCGCTGCGCCGTTTTTCAAGACAGAATGAACATAGCCGGCATCGGCGCCCGGCTTAAATACCAGCACATCAAGATAGGGTCTGTGTTCTTGTATGGTCTTCATCATCTCAAACATCCGGGAGTCTCCAAGATGTTGACCGTCGAGTATAACCAGGCGGGTCTGTGAACCAATCGACAGGGTCTTCACATTTTCCGGGGTTTCCAACCGTACAACCCCAAGGCCTTCACGATTCAAAGCCTGTTCCAGCTCCGGGGAACCCATAATGACTATAGAAGTTGAATCCGGCATTGAGACAATGTTGTCTCATAATATGCAAATGAGTCAAGTGTGTCCCAATTGTAGGGACATTGCAGTCCCAAAATTCAATAAATTTTCAAATATCAACCATTTAACTGCTGGAACAGGTCTTGCGAAGTGTTAGTAGGTATTAAGAGGTATGGATAGATGAATTTTGGGGATGACCATAAGACATACCTTACAAATGAATGGTTTGAATGTCTCTGTGAGGTGTACTGGTTTTAATTCAATTCGGTGATCGAGCCAAGACCATTTGACTGGTTGCGCTTGATTACCATGAGTTGAGGCAATGTGAATACGGTGTGCCGTAATTTCCCATGCGCCCTCATACCTTACGAAAATGGAATGAAGACTTCATTAGTTTTCGTAAGAAATTTTCAAAATCTTACGCAATGTGAAATGTCGGTGTGAATAAGGGGATGCTCACACCAATTTTCCCTCTGAAAACAATTATAAGAAATTATAAGAAATAGGCAAGAATCCTAGGGCTCGGCTCTTTAGGAGCATGAGTCCGTGGCACAAATTTAAACAAAGGATCAATCTTTATGATGCAGAATCAAACGGAAATAGGGGAACGTCTACATCGAAGAACCGGTAGGAGAATTATTCATCGGCGGCTGGATATTCAGCCGGCCAAACGTCATGAGATGGTTATTGCTGCCAATATCCTCAGATCTTCTGCTGACTGGTATCGACCCTTTCTTCATGAGAAGGATATGGCACAGCATGAGGTGGATGAATCCTGGGGGGAACGGGAGTTTGCTCGGCGGCAGTTTTATATCGGGCGAGAAGGGAATGCGCCGGTCGGCATCGTATCTACCCAGTCAGTCGGAGACATGTTTTATATTGGGTACATCTATGTCTATGATCACCAGACCGGCAAAGGGTTTGGGCCTCAATTACTCAATTACGTCCGCGATGTGGCCCGGCGCGAGGGAAAACGTGGCATGGTGTTAATTGCCCATCCCAAGGCCTTTTGGGCCACGCGCTCCTATCGCCGTTTCGGTTTTGAATGTATTGCGTCCACTCGTGACGAAGTCTTAGAGTGGGGCGGCGGTTGGTTGAAGCCCTACCATGAAGAGGGTTTTGAGCTGTACCAATATCTGTTCTAACACGTCCTTCCTCCCAAACGAGCGAATTATCATTGCTGATGGGTTCTCCATTTGTCTGCTAGCAGCGACAGCATGGAGGAGTTTATTCGATATGTCCCCCACTTAAGGAGATTTGACATGGAAAAGAAAGCCCCAGTGGTCAAGAAAGCCCGGATAGGAAAGAGGGCCCCAGTGGCTCTGCTCGGCTATAGCTTGGAAACGATGGAAGCAGCAAAGGAACACAACATCCCCTTCGTCGCGGTGGTACCGGAGGGTTTTGATATCGCATTAAAAGAGGATGGGGTGGATGTGGTGACCTGGGACTTTTATGTGCACAATCAGAATTCCGACCGACTCTATGAAAAGTTGGTGGAGCGGGGGGTGAGTCATGCTGTTCCGCTGTATGAAGAAACGGTAGAATGGGCCGGGTCCCTCAACACCCGTCTGCTTAAAGATCCACGTGCCTTTCAACGGGCTCTGCTGTTCCGCGACAAGGCCATGATGAAGCGCAATGCGCAAATGAACGGCATTCGTGTCGGGGTTTTTGAAGAAATTCGCTCACGGGAAGAAGCACTCGCGTTTTTTGATGACATCAATGAGGCTAGACTTCGCTTGCAAGAGGAAGCGCCGGAACCGGTTCATCTGAAACCTCTCTCCGCGGCTGGGAGTGTGGGCCATGTGTTTGTTCGAAGTCGACAAGACATCATCTCCCTTCCCGACGATGCCTTTCCTTGTCTGGCCGAGAGCCATTTGGCCGGTCAGGAATTTTCGGTCGAAGCCTTTATCCATAAGGGAAAAATCGAATTTATGAATATTACCGAGTACGTGCATCTGGGCTATTCCCAGATCGTGCCGGAAACGCCGAAGCTCAGCAAACACCGGACAAAGATTCGTAAGGCGATTGAAAAACTTATGAAGGCATTTGGCATCGTTAATGGTATGATTCATCCGGAATATTTTTTGGATCCGGAGGGGGAGTTGCATTTTGGGGAGGTGGCGGCCCGTGTACCCGGCGGCCATATTTTTGAACTCATTCAGCGTGCCCATGGCTTTAATCCATATGCAGCTTTATTGTTATGCTCTGATCCCAATACCTCCAAAACAGAATTGGACCGGTTTTTCCCAAAAGAAAAAGACCATAAAGTTTTTGCAGCTAATTTAATGGTGTATCCTCGAAAAGCCAGCGTCCATCAACTACAATTTCCAAAAGAATTGGAAGCCCATCCCTATATGGACCGGCATACCATGTTTGAACCTGTCACCGCCAAAGTGGCAGAGCGTGTGGGTTTCGGTAATCATTATGGCACCGTCTTTCTGGCGGGAGAAGATCCGGAAGCCCTGCGTGAGCTCGTCCAACGTTATGAGGAGTATGATTTCTATGAGTGATTCCCCCCAAGGCTCTTTTCAGCCTGAATTAATGGACGCCACTGCCCGTCAAGAACAAGCGTTACTTCAGGCCCTTGAGGCTTTGGAGCAGGCGGAACCATTTGCCAAGGCCAAGTATCAGCCAGAGGTTATTCGTCGTGCCACGGATTTGTTTGAAAGCGACGAAGGTCTGCAAATCGTAAGAGGACAGGCCCATCGTTTTGATTCCGCAGGGGTCTTTCATGCCGGACCCTGGGAACATCCTGACCGGCTTCTAGCCGAGTTGGTGGGTGGGGGGCTCCGTGCCGAAGGGCAGTATTCGTCATTAGAAATGCTGAGCGAGCTTCGGGTTTTATCCATTGCAGCCGGCGACTCGCAACACCCGAAATTTTCTGCGCAACTTGCTCAAGCATTTTTACAGACGGTTATGGGGCTCAATCTTGATTTGCTGTACGGCAGTGAGACCGAGGAGTCCCGTCTGCGTCCGAAGGTCTATGCACGAGCCCGCAGAATATTAGCCATGATTGAGCAAGAGGTTTCCTCGGAAGGGTTGCTGGAACATGTTCTTGATGATATTGATGCGCGAGTGGCTCAGCGTCCTATTGATGTAAGCCTCACATTAAAAATGATTGAGCAAGCCAAAAACATTCAGGGGGATCCAGACCCCAAACTGGCTGCTAGACTGGACCGGTACCTCAAGGCCACGGGCGCTCCCACACCACTGGCCCAGAAAGCGGGCTCTCCCACGAATTATCGCAATCTTTTGGCCAAAGCCACCACACATGAGATTGAGAATGAGGCCAAGGTGGTGGGGAAATTGTTGACGCTGACCGGTCTATCCAGCGAATACCATGTCGCGTTCCTCCAGCATGTCCTCAAGAATGACGAAACGGGAATCCTGGCGATTGCCTTGGATTTGACCGAGGTAGGCCAGGCCCACATGGAACAGTATCGGGAAAAGGTCTTTGAGTTAATGCGCCTGACCATTCATCCTGCTACGAGTTGGATCATCTATGGGTTTCAACAGATGTTAGAGCGGATGCTTCTTGCACGACCAGAGGTCGCTGATGGTCTGACTAAATTGCTTAATCTTGATTTGTGTTCTACTGCTCAACAAGTCACCAAGAAACATCTGCCCCGCGGGACTGGGATTACGGCCAATGCTGCCATTGTGGGTGGGGCGATTGCCATGTTAGGGCAGCCGTTGGGAGTCGGCCAGGGAAACAACCCGACCTGTCAGGGCGCCCGTGCCCTGAGTCTCTGGAGTCTCCATGATCCTGGGTATTTGCTCCAATTATTGACCAGCGCGGCTCGGGACGACACTGTTGAATTTCTTTTTGAGGGGCAGAGGATCTTATCCGGAGAAATCGGGGGAGGAGTCGCGGAAGGAAAATTTGATTTGAAGCTCGATCCGGTATCACGCATTCTGGTACCGCATCTGGATCGTATCTACGATGAAAAGATGAGGCGTGCGGCGTTGCGGGGTGAAGATCCACACAAATGGGTGAACCCGGCTTTGTATGGTCGGTGGGTGGCGACCAGTCTGGCTTCAATTACTATGGTTAACCAGACGGTCTCCGGGTATGAGGAATTTTTACGGTTATTTTATGCCACCCATCATCCTTTATACGACGGGGGGCATGATTTGGTGTATCCGAATCCAGTTGGTCTCCTTATTACCAATGTGCATGGGGTCTTTTTAGGTTATCACGCCGTCTCCATCCAGCGTGTTGCCGAGGATGAAGAAGGGAAGGTTCGCGTCTATTTCTTCAATCCGAATAATGAGGGCCGTCAAAATTGGGGGAGAGGGGTTGAACCGTCTGTGGTCGGTCATTGGGAAATTCCGGGAGAATCGTCATTAACCTTCGAGCATTTTGCCGCTCATATTTATGCGTTTCATTATAATCAGATGGAGGTGGGTGACCCAAAAGCCGTTCCGGCCGAAATCATCGCTGAGGTGACCGCACATGCCAAGGAAGGGTGGGGGCAGGCCTTCACCTGGTTGTAGACCTTTGAACGGTTACGATTGAAAGGGGTGAGCATGTTTTTTGTACAGGTCAGGCAATCAACCCTCACAGGGGAACGAAAGACCTTTATCAGTGCATCGGCCATTGCCTATGTTCAAGAACTGAAGCCTGACCAGGATCTTGGTTGGCAGATTGGGGTGGAACCATCCAGGGCACTCATTTACTTGCATCAGAAGCTTGAGCCCATTATTTCCCTCGATAGTTTTTATGACATTGTGAGGCAATCAAAGTCCACTACTCTGGGTGTCGGGGTAGCTGGGCAGAAATTAGCCAAAAAGACCAAGTAGCGTTTCCCTTCCCTAAAATCAGGTTTGTCCCATTACCAAACAACCCTTATCTGTAGATCGTGGAAATGGCCATGGTCCACTCGTGTGGCTCATGGTGTCCGGTGCGGTGGCTGGTGGGGTGCTCGGAGCCCTGGCTCCAGAAGTCGCTCGCCATGTGGAAATTCTGGGTGAGCTCTGGATCCGGATGTTGCGGATGCTGGTGGTGCCCTTGATTGTGGCTTCGATAATCCAGGGCGTTGGATCCCTGGGTGATATTCGCCAGTTGGGAAAATTAGGAGGAGTGACGGTCACCTACTATTTAATTACTTCCGGTATGGCCATTGGGCTGGGAATGATCCTGGTCAGTCTCATTAAACCTGGAGCGGGAGCCGATATTGCCGCGGCGATGGCCCCTTCCGGAGTTGAGGCGGCGGTGAACATCGGATGGCTCGACCTCATAAAGGGAATCTTTTCCCCGAATTTATTCGCGGCAGCTTCGCAGGGTGAATTATTGCCATTGGTCATCTTTTCTTTGGCATTCGGGGCGGCCCTGACGACGGTCGGGGAAAATGGTACATTAGTGCTCAAGTTTTTCGAAGGGGTGTTTGGGGCGATCATGAAGCTGGTTCACCTTGTGATGTGGATCGGTCCCATTGGCGTGTTTGGCTTGGTGGCAGGGCGCTTAGCAAATGCCGGTGGAATTGACGGTATTGTCGCGCTGTTAGTTGGTTTAGGGTTATTCACAATCACCGTGCTACTGGGATTGGCCATCCATGCAGGAATTATTCTGGGGTTCATCTTGCATTTTGGAGGTCAACGGAATCCTTTGACATATGTGCGTGCTCTTGGCGCAGCTCTGACGAGTGCGTTTGCGACCGCGAGTTCGTCTGCGACCTTGCCTCTGACAATGGAGGGGGTCGAAAGTGCCGGGGTGAGCAGTCGATCAAGTCGGTTTGTTCTTCCAGTCGGTGCGACGGTCAATATGGATGGATCCGCGTTGTATGAAGCCGTAGCCGCAGTGTTTATCGCGCAAGCCTGGGGGATTGAATTAAGTGGAGGGGCGCTTATTGTCCTGTTTGTGGTGGCGACCGTGTCTGCCATTGGCGCTGCAGGGATTCCTGAAGCTGGGCTTGTAACGATGGTTGTGGTCTTTCAAGCTGTCGGGCTTCCACTCGAGGGGCTCGGACTCCTCTTGGCCATTGACTGGTTGATCGATCGGTTTCGAACCGCAGTGAATGTCTGGGGTGATGCGGTAGGTGCCGCCGTGGTCGATCGCTATGTCACCGTCTAGCATCGAATTCCTTCATCTTCTTGGGTTATTATTCAATAAAAAAGCGAGCTCTTGCGGTTGACACATGGTGAGGGCTCAATAAATGTACACAACCTTATTTTAGGTGAACACGGCATGGAATCAAAAATCACGTATCAGAAAATTGCATCTCACGAAGCCAAAAAGGGAACGTTTGATAAGTGTGTTTTACTGTACTCGGGAGGACTGGATACCTCCATTATGCTTAAATGGATTCAGGAAGCCTATGCCTGTTCCATTGTGGCACTGACAGTCGATGTAGGCCAATTACATGAGGATCTTGAAGCGGTCAAAGCGAAGGCGATCAAACTGGGTGCTGAGGAGGCGGTGGTCATTGACGCCAGGGAAGAATTTGCTGAAACACTGCTGTCTCGGGCCATTAAAGCCAATGCGGATTACCAGGGGGGATATCCTCTCTCGACTCCCCTAGCCCGGGTAACGCTTTCGGAAATTGCCGTTCGCGTGGCCAAGGGGCGGGGAATCAAAGTCATTGCTCACGGCTCAACGGGAAAGGGGAATGACCAGGTTCGCTTTGAAAATTACATCACGACATTGGATGCCACGATGAAAGTGATTGCTCCGGTTCGTGAATGGAGTATGGGCCGGGATGAACAGATTGATTATGCCAAACAACACGATATCCCCATTAAGCAAACTAAAGAGTACCTGTATTCGCATGATGACAATATGTGGGGCTCCACTAATGAGGGAGGGGATATTGAGGACCCGGCCTGCATTCCTGATTTACGAAAATTTCTGCAGGTGTGCATTCCCCCGGAACAGGCACCGGATGAACCGGAAATTGTCGAAGTTGGGTTCAACAAAGGAATCCCTTGTTCAATCAATGGTGAAGAGCTTTCCCTTTGCCGGGTCATTGAACGCGCCAATGCTGTAGGGGCAAGGCATGGGGTAGGCATTGTGCATTTAACGGAGGACCGTTTAGTCGGATTGAAGGTTCGTGGCGTCTATGAAGCTCCTGGAGCGGAAATCCTCATCAAAGCGCATTTTAATCTGGAAAAACTTGTCAATACCCGTGACTTAAACGAATTGAAAAAATTCATTGATGAAAAGTGGGCGTACACCTGTTATGGGGCCAAATGGTTTGATCCGTCAATGGATGCCATCCATGCTTTCCAGGATTCCGCCAACCAGCGTGTGAAGGGAACGGTGAAAGTAAAGCTGTTTAAAGGAAAAGCCGATGTGGTCGCGATGAAATCTCCCTATTCTTTATTTGATGCCAATTTGGCCACGTTTAATAAGGATGCGAGTTTCAACCAGAATGCGTCTGCAGGGTTTATTGAGATTTACAATCTGGCCCAAAAGACCTATCGGCGCTTTGACCAGGTGTAGGATGGAGAATGAGAGGGATTCGTGATGGAAGAAGGTCTTGGGCCAGCAGGGGTGAAATGAACCTCTCTATTTAAGCCTCACATCGATGAAGGCTTTTTGTTTTATATCGGCCAGCCAATTCCGATACGCTTCCTCGGATCGCTGTTTAGTCAGCAATCCACGGATATCTCGTTCCACGGCTTCAAGGGGGAGCGGTTGGGGTTGCTGAATTTCTTCCACCAGGACGAGGTGAAATCCTAAGAGGGTTTCAATGGGGGCCGAGATGTGTCCCGGTTTCAGTTCCTTGACTACCTGCTTCAGAGGGGCCAATAACTCGTTTTCCCGCACCCATCCCAATTCACCCACTTGCTCGAAATGACTGGTAGCGAGGTCCTCTAACGAGATATTCGGAGTCCATGCGGCATACATGGTTTGAGCTTTCTTTCTTGCTCGCTCGCGTTCAAATCCTTCTTTTCCGGCTATCAGGCATTGCTTGAGTCGGTAGTGTGGGGATGTGAGAAATAGAGTTGGGTTGGCGTCATAGAACCGTTTAATTTCCTCCTCCTCGACAACGACGTTTCGGCGAACCTCGAAGTCATAGAGTTTTTTCAGGAGCATTTGATGGGCGAATTCTTCTTCGGTTTGGGTAGGTGGCAGAGGGGTTCGCTGTAAAGCGGCATCAATCTCGTCCTGGGTGACGGTGACCCCCCTGGCTTGGGCTTCTTGAATTTGGAGCCGATCATCGATGAGTCTATTTAGGACTTCTCGTTGTTTTTGGTGGTATCGGCGGTCCAGTTCCTCTCCGTGATATTTGGCGGTCAAGCGCTTGTACTCGTCCCGTATTTCCTTATCCAGATCGGACCAGGTAATTACCTCTTTATTCACCACCGCAATAATCCTGTCGGTCAGACTCAGGCCTACGCCGGGAAAGAAGAGAAGGCATGCCACTACCCAGATGAGAAATGTGTGTGAAGAGCAGCCTTTCAGGCATTCGCGCACGCCCTTCATGTCAGCGTTTCACTTCCTCTTTGGCCATTGACTGATAGAGTTCTTGTAATATCGTATTAGCCCTGGGGTACATGGAGGCCCAATCCTGTTCGGGAAGAGTCAAGCGATAGGCACGAGGAGAAAGACAGTCCAGACGATCTTTCCAGCTGTCCATCAAAGCACGAATTCCCTGTTCCGGAAGTTTGGCCCGTTCATGAAAGCGCACGTTCATGAGTCCGCCACGGACTTCGACGTACTCGAGTTGAAGGGCCTTGGCTAATACTTTGATTTGCATGACCTCAAATAGGCGCTCCATGGCGGTAGGTGGCGATCCAAACCGGTCGAGCGTCTCCCCATATAATAAGGCCAAATCCCCTAACCGTTCACTCCCGGATAAGCGTTTATAGAGTCCAAGCCGCTGAGAGGCATCTTCCACATAGTCTTCGGGAATGAAGGCAGAGACATCAAGTTGAAGGGTGGGTTCCCATTCTTCCTCCACTTCCTGGCCCTTAAGCTGCTGAACAGCCTGCTCCACCATTTGTAAGTACAGGTCCAACCCGACGGCGGCGATATTGCCGGACTGTTGTTTCCCGAGTAAATTTCCCGCTCCACGGATTTCAAGGTCAGCGGCCGCGATCCGGAACCCGGACCCAAGTTCGGCAAATTCTTGAATGGCGTTCATGCGTTTTTGTGCGTCGGTACTCAGGGTTTCCTCGTTTGGAATGAAGAGATAGGCAAAAGCTTGTTGCCCGCTTCGCCCCACACGTCCGCGAAGTTGATACAGTTGGGAAAGCCCGAATAAATCCGCCCGATCAACCAGGATGGTGTTCGCGCTTGGAATATCCAATCCTGATTGAATGATGGCAGAGGCCAGCAGGACATCGGCTTCCTGGTGAAAAAATCGTAACATCACACGTTCCAACAATTGTTCATTCATTTGGCCATGCGCCATCAATACCCGTGCTTCCGGAACCAGATCTTGTAACCAGGCTCCGGTTTGCTCCATGGTTTCAACCCGATTGTGCACGTAGTACACCTGCCCTCCCCGGGCGAGTTCCCGTGTGATGGCCTCTCGTACCACAGTCGGATCAAACCGGAGAACCTGTGTTTCCACCGCCAAACGACCTGGAGGTGCGGTCTCAATGACGGATAAGTCTCTCACTCCTGAAAAAGCCATTTGCAGAGTTCGAGGGATTGGGGTCGCGGAAAGCGTGAGCACATCGACCTGGGTCCGGAGTTGTTTCAGACGTTCTTTATGGCGGACGCCAAACCATTGTTCTTCATCGATAATCACCAAGCCCAATTGTTTAAAGACGACATCTTTTTGCACGACCCGATGCGTCCCGATCACAATGTCGATCACGCCGGCAGCCACGTCTTTCAATGTCGCTTTGATCTCATTGGCTGATTGAAACCGCGATAAAATACCGATTTTGACCGGGAACGGGGCAAACCGTAACGAGAAGTTTTCAAAGTGTTGTTGAGCCAGTAAGGTCGTGGGAACCAGGACGGCCACCTGCCGGTTGGCCTGGATCGCCTTAAAGGCTGCACGCATGGCGACCTCTGTTTTGCCGTATCCCACGTCTCCACAGACCAGGCGGTCCATGGGTTTCGGGGATTCCATGTCTCGTCCTATTTCTTCAATGGCTCGAAGTTGGTCAGGCGTTTCTTCATATTCAAACCCAGCTTCAAATTCATGCACCAGGAGAGTGTCCTCCTGATACGCCGTTCGTCTGGCGACTTCCCGGTTGGCATAGAGTTCAACGAGTTCCTCGGTCATGTCCTCGATGCCCTTTTTGATTTTCGCCTTGGTTTTGCCCCAAGCCGTACCTCCCAGGCGATCCAATCTGGGAGACCGTTGTTCCGCTCCCCGATACCGGTGGATGTGGTTCAGGCGGTCCAGGGGAACATACAGGGTGTCGGTTCCACCGAATTGCAACAGCAAATAATCACTGGTATAGCCCTGCACCTCCAAACGGCGCAAACCCAGATACCGGCCAATCCCATGTTGGAGATGGACGACGAGATCGCCTTCTTTTAGATCCTCCAACGACGAGAAAAATTTGGCAGTAGGTGATTTGGTGTGGGGACGGTGCCGGATGCCTTTCCCAAATAATTCTTCCTCGGTGACGAACGCGATATGTCCATCAGGTGAAAGGAACCCTGCTGAGAGGTCTCCTTCAAGACAGTAAAATGGGGCACGAACATCTGGGACTGGTTGAGGGAAGGGGTATTCCCACTTGTTGGCTGGGAAGCCGTGGTCATGCAATAAGGACAGCAGGCGTTCCACCTGTCCTGGACTGCGAGCGACAAAAAAAATCTCGGAGTCCGCTCGCAATTGGTCCAGTTTGGAAAGGGTTTCCTTAAAGGGAAGTCCGCGAATGCCTACCCCGACACTACTGGGAGACTGAGCCTGTAAGGAAACAGGCACACACGGCATGGTGCTGGTATCAGGAGCCACGCTATCCCACCAAACCGTCGGACACATGCTGGTATAGGTTTTAATGGTCTCCCACATCTCATAGAGTTGATCGGGGTCAGCATGGGCAGCGACGCACCCCGGGCCGGGCTGGAGCTGTTCCCATGTTTCGAGTAACGCATTCCAAAATTGCACTGCCGCAGCATCCAGATCAACCGGGCGGTAGAAAGAGACGGTGACGGGCGTGTGAATGTAATCAAACAATGTGACAAGTTTGGGATAATACCGGGGAAGATCCCATTCAATGCTTGCCTGAATGTGTTCGATAGCGCTATCCGGTTGGCTGGAATCTGGAGGAATGAACTCCCGAGTGGGTAGGACCCAGGTTTCTTTGAGATGGGTGATGGATTCTTGAGTTGAGGGATCAAACGTCCTGATGGATTCGACCGTATCCCCAAGAAATTCAACACGGACGGGATGGTCCTGAGCTGTGGAGAAAATATCCACGATACCGCCACGTACGCTGAATTCACCGGGGACTTCAGCCAACGATCCACGTTCATACCCTAACCGGATTAATGAACGAAGAAGCACCTCACGCTCGCACGTCTCGCCGATCTTGAGGGAAAAACATGCTTCAGCGAAGACCTCCGGGGGAAGCAGTTTATGCAATATGGCGGGTAGTGAGGTCACCATGACGGTGCTCTCACCCCGGGACAACCGGTGGAGAGATCGAACGCGCTGGCAGATGACGCTGTGGGACGGCAGTGCAGGATTATAGGGAATGGTGGCCCATGGTGGGAATAATGCCAGTGTCTCGTGATCTCGCCTGATGAACGAGAAGAAAAATTCCAGGTCTTCATATAATTCTTCGGCTTGTTCTTGCGTTGGCGTGATGATGAGGTGTGTGTGGCCCTCAATGCCGGCCGTCTTTTTCTCCGGAAGGGTGAACAGGGTCATGGCCAGGGCGAGGCAGGCCTGTTGTGTGCTCAGTAAACAGGGCGGGGGTGTACGTTCCGGGATCGCTGGAACGACCGTTCGCAGCTGGTTTGCAAAATGATGGAAGACGAAAGGGATGTTCATGATCTGAAATACACCACGAAAATGTTTATCTGCGTGCTGACTAGGAGGATGGGTTTATTCCCTGCGTGGTGAGAATCCGTTCAATAATCGCGGTGGTAGAAACATCTGAGACAAGTGGAATTGTTCTCACAAATCCTCCCCGTTCCTCAATAAAATCTTTTCCGACTATTCGTTCCGGATTCCAATCTCCACCTTTCACAAGGACATTGGGTTGGATCGCTTTAATGAGATTCAAGGGATCCGGCTCATCAAACAGTATCACGTAATCTACGCACCCTAATGCGGCAATGACCTCTGCTCGCTGAGCATCGCTTTGGATTGGTCGATTTGTCCCCTTACCCAGTTGACGAACTGAACTGTCGCTATTCACTCCGACCACTAATCGATCTCCCAACTCCTTGGCTTCTGCCAGATATCGCGTATGTCCTATATGAAGCAAGTCAAAACACCCATTCGAAAAGACAATGAATTCTCCCGCCTGCTGATGAACGGTAATTCGTTGTAATAGACTATCGAGGGTATGAATTTTTGAGTGCATAATGATAAATCGTTGAATCCTTTCATGAGGTCTCTATCTCACATATCCTGACTTCTGTATGATACCTGCTGCATACTTCCAAATCCTAGAGAGGTTACCCGACAAGGCCATTTAGGCATACACGGAAAAGAGGATATACGGTCGAGGTCTCTAGGCCTACCGGACTTCCTAAGTTTGATCGCGTCCATCCCAAGAGCTGCATGAGCCAATCTGGTCCAGGTTCACAAACCGCCATTCCTACGCATCAATTTGGTCTTTTTGCCGGCCCCCTCCTTGCCGGGTTGATGTTTATGCTGCTTCCCGAATCATTGCCAGATCCTGCGAGAATTCTGGCAACAATTTTGACCTGGGTGGTGGTGATGTGGATTACCGAGCCTATTCCTCTGCCCATTACCGCTTTGCTGGGCTGTGGACTGTGTGTGGTTGCCGGATTGGGGACGATGCAAACTGTGTTTTCCGCCTTTGCTCACCCCATCATCTTCCTGTTTATCGGCAGTTTTTTTATTTCTGAGGCCCTATCCGTTCATGGGTTGGACCGCCGGTTTGGCAACTGGCTTTTGTCACGTAAGTGCGTGGGCTCTAACCCTATTCGTATCATGATGGCCATGGGTTTGGCAGTAGCCGGCTTGTCCATGTGGATTAGCAATACTGCGGCAACGGCGGTCATGTTACCCATTGCGCTCGGAGTGTTACGTGCACTTCGACAAGGTTATCCTAATATGGGGACCTTTGACACCGGGTTTTTGCTTTGCCTGGCTTATGGCGCTGGTATTGGGGGAGTGGCCACTCTTATTGGCACCGCGCCGAATTTAATCGGGGTGGGCTTATTAGCCCAGCAGGCCCATATTACCATTTCGTTTGACCGATGGATGCTGATTGGGTTGCCGTTGGCCTGTGTGATGCTGCTTGTGATGTTCACTCTTTTATATTGGTTGCATCCGCCCCCTTCTTCCTCGTCTTTTCACGAAGAATCTCCTATTCTCAAGATTTCGGCACCACTGCCTTGGTCACGTGGGGAGCAATATACATTTGCGGTCTTTGTGTTGGCGGTCATGTTGTGGATCCTCCCGGCCTTACTCTCAATATGGTTTGAAGGTGATCATGTGGTCGTGCAATGGGTTCGTGCTCATTTGCCGAAAGAGTTGGTGCCTATTTTTGCCTCCGGGCTTTTGTTTCTTCTGCCCTTGAATTTTCGACAGGGGAAATTCACCTTAACCTGGAAAGAAGCCGCCAATATTCATTGGGGAACCATCCTGTTATTCGGGGGAGGTATCGCCTTTGGCGAGTTGATGGTCGAAACTGAATTGGCGAAAGCGATCGGGCAGGGTATGGTGAATATGTTTGGCATTCAGTCGATCTGGGGTTTAACGGGTGTGGCTATTCTTACAGCCCTGGTTCTCACGGAACTTGCATCAAATACCGCAGCGACCAGCATGATTGTGCCGGTGCTCATCGCCATTGCCCACACGGCCAATTTTTCTCCTGTCCCTCCAGTGCTGGGTGCCTGTATGGCTGCAAGCCTGGCATTTGTGCTGCCTGTTTCTACCCCCCCGAATGCCATTGTCTATGGAACGGGCAGGATTCCGGTTCTCCGAATGGTGCAAGCGGGATTGTTGTTGGATGTGATTGGAGGCATGTTGATTTGGGGTACATTACGTATGTTGGGTCCACTTTTTGGAATTGATTGATCTTCCCAACCCAGAAGATAGACCTCAATTGATTTTTAAATAATGTTCCGACATAATCCTCGTTTGCATTTCACCTGACCAAAATACCGTGCCCTTTAACTCTTCTCACATACGGTTTGCTCTGCTAACCCAAGATCCCGATCTCAAGTCCCGGGTTCAAGGTCCAGATCTTCAGAACACCATTACGGTGTTGGATGACTGTTCCTCCTTGGAAGCGGCGATGCGTTCTCAACAATTTACCGGAGTGATTCTGGATGAGTCCGGGAAGAAATTTTTTCCTGCCTTGTCGGCATTGAATGGCCAATTGAATTTGTCGAAAACATTTATTTATGCCGGACCCCTGCCCGCCTGGAGTACCATGAATCAGATCCGGCAGGTCATGGGAGATCAACCCTCGGAAGAGGCGGCTATTGATCCGAAAGATGTGAGCCTGGCCAGTTATGTGGAAAAAAAGTTGGGGGATTTTGTTCGAGCGATGAATGTCGGTTCAGGGAAAAATCTCTATCCCACTTTAATGAGAGCTGTTGAACGGCCCTTGATTGAGCTCGCTTTAAGGGAAACGCATGGCAATCAGATTAAAGCAGCCAGGCTTCTGGGCCTCAATCGGAATACACTCAGAAAAAAAATTACAGAGTTTCAAATTTCCGTTAGTCAGGTAAAGGAATCTTTTGCCGGAAAACGCAAGAAGCCGGAATCGGACTCTGCTGGATAACCTTTCCTTTTCCCCTTGAAAAATAACCATTTCTTGACAAGACCACCAATGCAGTCTAGCATATGGCCGGTAAGAATATAGGCGCGTAGCTCAGGGGGAGAGCGCTACCTTGACACGGTAGAGGTCGGCGGTTCAATACCGCCCGCGCCTACCATTGATCTTTCTCCAACAAAGCCTGACAGGTATCCAGCTTCTTTCATAGGAGTGGTGCCTTTTCTTGCGTTCCATCACGGAATGTAGAATTTTGTATTATTTGGTGTTTGTACTCTAATGGAATCTATTCAGGTATCACTGAAAGGCGAAAGTAGTCAGGCCCTTCCCAAAGGGATCTCGGCGAAGGCCGCAATAGAACAACTGAAGGGAGCAGTTCCTAAGGATGTGTTTGCCGTTAAGGCTAATGGTGTGGAAATAGACCTTCTGGCCTCCCTTGAAACCGATTCAACCTTGCAGCCGTTGATGTTCGATTCACCGGAAGGCAAGGAAATTTATCGTCACAGTAGCACGCATATCATGGCCCAGGCGGTGAAGGAGTGTTTTCCTACGGCACAATTGACCATTGGTCCGGCCATCGAAGAGGGCTTCTTTTATGACTTTGCCTATGAACGCCCGTTCACGCCTGAAGATCTGAAAAAAATCGAAGCTCGAGCTTTGGAAATCATCAAACGTAACCTTTCGGTTTCAAGACGTGAGTTCTCCAAGGAAGAGGCGATAGAATTTTTCAAAAGTCGTGGTGAACCCTATAAAGTAGAACTCATTCAGGGGTTTCCTGATGGAGAGCCGGTGTCCGCTTATACTCAAGGGGATTTCGTCGATCTCTGCCGTGGCCCCCATCTGCCAGCCACTGGCTATGTCAAAGCATTCAAACTCCTGAATAGTGCAGGAGCCTATTGGCGGGGGGACGAACGAAATCCCATGCTGCAACGGCTCTATGGCACATCCTTTCCTTCAAAAGAAGCCTTACAGGCTCATTTGGACAATTTAGAGGAGATCAAGCGTCGGGACCATAGAAAGCTTGGGAAAGACCTCGATTTATTTAGCATCCAGGACGAAACCGGTCCAGGTCTTATTTTATGGCATCCCAAAGGGGCACAGATCCGTCTGCTGATTGAAAATTTTTGGCGGGAACAACATTTGGCCAACGAGTATGAGTTGGTCTATTCGCCACATGTTGCTCGGTTGGATTTATGGAAAACCAGCGGGCATGTGGATTTCTACAAAGAAAATATGTTCGCCACCATGTCTGTGGAGTCCAGTGAATATCAGTTGAAGCCTATGAATTGCCCGTTTCATATCATGGTGTATAAATCACATTTGCGCAGTTATCGCGATCTGCCTATCCGTTACGGGGAATTGGGAACGGTCTACCGGTACGAACGATCCGGAGTCCTCCATGGCCTGATGAGAGTTCGGGGCTTTACCCAGGATGATGCTCATTTATTCTGCCGCCCTGACCAGCTGGGTGAAGAGGTGGAAAAAGTCCTGAAATTTATTACGAGTATGCTGGGAACTTTTGGATTTACGGAATTCAAGATGTTTCTCTCCACTCGGCCCGAAAAAGCTGTGGGGACGATTGACCAATGGGACCAAGCGACGTTAGCGTTGGAAACTGCGCTGAAAAACGGCGGCTATACCTACCAGGAAGATCCTGGGGAAGGGGTCTTTTACGGGCCTAAAATAGATGTCAAAATTCAGGATGCTTTAGGCCGATCCTGGCAATGTTCGACCGTTCAGGTCGATTTCAATAATCCCGATAGGTTTGGTCTGACCTACGTGGGTGATGATGGAAAAACTCATCAACCCATTATGATTCACCGGGCCTTACTCGGATCGATTGAGCGATTTTTTGGGATTCTATTGGAACATTTTGGGGGTGCCTTTCCGGCCTGGTTGGCCCCGGTTCAAGTTATAGTCCTCCCAATTTCAGAAAAACATCAAGGGTATGCCCAAGAGGTTGAAAAAAATCTTCGTCGGGAGGGCTGTCGCGTCTCCATAGACTTGCGAAATGAAAAGATTGGCCTTAAAATCCGTGAGGCAGAAAAGGCAAAGATCCCTTTCATGATTGTCGTGGGGGATCGTGAAGCTGAAGCAAAAATGATTGCGGTACGACAAAGGAACGGGAAAAATTTGGGGACGATGCCTATTATTGATATGGTGACGCTTATTCGGGAAGACATGCCCGAGTCTGTTAAGAAGGGTTCTTTACTTTTCGAATGACTCGTCCGGTGACCCCCAAACAACGTATTAATCATTTCATCAAAAATCCTGAAGTCCGGGTTATTGGTGCTGAAGGTGAACAGCTTGGAATCCTGAAGACATCAGAGGCGATTCGGCAGGCGAGGGAAATTGGATATGACTTGGTGGAAGTGGCTCCTACCGCGGACCCTCCGGTCTGCCGTATTATGGATTATGGGAAATTTAAGTATGAACAGAGCAAAAAAGAACATCGCATGCGACTTAACCAGAAATCCACCCAGGTTAAGGAAGTTAAATTTCGGCCTCGGACAGACAAGCACGACATGGAGACGAAAGTCAGGCAAATACGGGACTTCCTGGAAGAAGGGAATAAGACCAAAGTTACGGTTATGTTTCGGGGGCGAGAAATGGCCAATCAAGAGCTTGGGTTCAAAGCGATTCAGAAGGTTATTGAGGAGTTAAAAGGCGCAGGAAACATTGAGAGTCCTCCCAGGATGGAGGGACGGAATCTTTACATGGTGGTCGCCCCGAAGTAATTGGCTAATTGTGGGAGTCCGGCAATTTGTCGGTCGTTGAATAAGGAAATAAAGTATGGCAAAAATGAAATTAAAAAATCACTCAGGAGCCAGTAAACGATTTAAACGAAGCGGCTCGGGTAAGTGGATGCGGAGGAAGGCAGGAATGCGTCATATCCTCACTTCCAAGTCGCCTGGAGTAAAATCCAGACTAAGCGGCGCAGCAGAGGTCAGAAAAGAAGACCGGACTTCGCTGTCTCGGTTACTCCCCTATAAGTAATTTTTCAATAATAAAGGAGAACGTGTCATGCCAAGGGTAAAAGGTGGGCCACAAACTCGGCAGCGCCGGAAAAAGCGGCTCAAGCTGGCGAGTGGCCAATATGGAGGAAAAAGTAAGCTTTTCCGGACGGCTACCGAATCAGTCGATAAGGGGCAAGCCTATGCTTATACCGGACGAAAACAGAGAAAACGTAATTTCAGACAGCTCTGGGTGACTCGAATCAGTGCGGCAGTTCGAGCGCAAGGCGTCACCTATAGTCAGTTCATGAATGCGCTGAAGAAAGCCAATGTGTTGTTAAATAGAAAAATGCTTTCAGAGATGGCGATTCACGATCCTCAAGGCTTTTCTCACCTTGTGTCAAGCACCAAGGGAGATGGACAACCCGTCCCCGCTTAAGCTTCAGGCTTTCGTATCTCGAACTCAAACCCGGAAGTGGGCATATCGATTTGCCAGGCTTCGAGTACTTCCGGGTGAAACTCTCCAATATATCCCACTGAATGCCCATTACAACGGATTCGGCCGACTCGTCCTTCTAAGAATGAGGGATGAGTGACCGGCTCCAGTTCGTAGGGCCACACCATGTAATACATCAGCAAATCCAGATAGCTATGGATCTCTGAAAAGTTTGCTCCGGAATTGGCGCTGATGGCAGCTATGGACAATGTCGTGCGAGAACCCGCATTGGCTTCCAAATCCAGTTGAGCCGTTTCTCCAACCTCAAATAGCAGATGGGGATAAAAGACGCGAGGCGATAGGGCTTCCACCCGAAGCAGGCACGGCAAAATGGAAGGTCTGAGACAGGCATAGGTTTGGGACATTAGGTTATCCACTTCCACCAGTTGCGCATACTCCGTATCAGCAATACGCATTCTGTCTACCAATTCCTGATGAGAAGCCATGATATTGGAAAAAATTTCCTGAAAGCCAAATCCGACCAGAAGATCACGAACACGATCGCTGGTCTGTTCTTCCACGGAGAGACTTCCAACGGTGAAAGACTGGGGCATAATAGGGGAAAAGGAATCATAGCCTCGGGTAATGGCCACATCTTCCGCCACATCCATCACATGCATGAAATCGTTTCGAAAGGCGGGTAAGGTGACGGATACTGTTTGCCTGGTGGCTTTCACCAGGTATCCATAAGAGGCTAGGGCTTCCTGAATAGCCTCCGAGCCAAGCGCCATTCCTAAAGCCTGTTCGATCGCCTCTAGGGAAATACGTTGTGATTGATTCATGCTCAGGGGGGTTTTAACGGTTGTGCCGAACTCGGTTTCATAGGGATACGTAATATTCACCGATTCGATGGTCGCCCCACGATCGGCTAAATTACAGGCAAAAATATTCAAGGCCAACACCACCATACTCAGATCGGTTCCTGTGACTTCCACAAATAAATCGGTGTCTCCCTGCTGCACTTCACCGAGTTCCCGGCTGTTGATAATGGGAGGAAAGGACAGCACCTGTCCATCCGAATCCCATAGGAGCGGCAACCTGTCGCATTCAGCGAGGATCGATCCATATTCAAGGCCTTTGGGGTGGACGGTGAGAATTTCGTGAGGAGTCATTTTTTCCTCAAATCCCAATGGCGTAAATCGAATTTCATCGGGTTTCACGAGCCCGTACGTGACAGGAAACGAAATGGAAGAGTACCGATAAAGGCCAATGGAAACGGTTTCACGTTTTCGTCCATAGGCGTCGGCCAATTTTTCTTGGGTTTGAATGCATTGGTCGAGGCCCTCAGCTGTCATGGCATATCCCAACGAGACGCAAGCCGCCACATAAGGTCGAACGGTTTCCATGCCTTGGGCCACTTGAATCCGTCTTTTCGCCCCCTTCTTATCCGAAAAGAAGGAGTAAGGGGGCATCCCTTTATTTAAAACGGATCGAATTTGTCGGGCAATCCCTTCCACGCACCATAAATCAGGCCGATTGGTATCTTGAAGCTCCACGCGCACTTCACCCGTGTCCTGTGAGACGTCTTTCACCTCCCCTTTCACATAGGGCATCCATTGTTCAATGTCGGACATGGAGGCATTTCGACCGACAAGTCGACAGAAATCTTTTTGGAAAATGGAAATGGTTGGCATCGTGGGTATTTAAAATTGACGGCGCATATTGCGGACCGCTTCTAAATCGGAGGTGAATAAATCGCGAATGTCCTGTATGCCAAGGGCGACCATGGCCATCCGATCCAACCCGAGTCCCCAGGCAATAACCGGAACGGTCACTCCCAAAGGTATGGTGACTTCAGAGCGGAAAAGCCCCGCGCCCCCCAGTTCCATCCATCCAAGTTTTGGATGACGGACATGCAATTCGACGGAGGGTTCGGTAAATGGAAAATACGCTGGGAAAAATCGAATCTCTTTGGCTTGTGCCATTTCCGTGGCGAACAATTGCAGGAGACCCAAGAGTGTCCGAAAGTTGATATCGGAACCGAGCACGATCCCTTCCACCTGAAAAAAATCAGTGGCGTGCGTGGCATCGACATTGTCATAACGAAAACACCGGGCAATAGAAAAAAATTTGCCGGGAATCGGCGGATTTTGTGCCAACGTTCGAGCGGAGACTGCGGTGCCTTGGCTGCGGAGAACTAAGCGCTTCGCCCGCTCGCTGTCATATTCGTATTTCCATCCTTTCGATCCACTCGTTCCGCCATCCCGGTGGACTTGGGCGACCTGGCTGAGAAATGGCTCAGGAATATTCTTAGCCATCTTGGGATTTTTAACAAAATACACATCATGGATGGCACGAGCAGGATGGAATTGAGGCATAAAGAGTGCGTCCATATCCCAAAATTCCGTTTCAATGAGTTCGCCACGCATTTCCTGAAATCCCATGCTCGTGAGTTTGTACTTCACGGTATCCAGAAACTCCCGATAGGAATGGCGTCGGCCAACTGCCAATCGGGGAGGTCGGAGATTGATGGAGTATTTGCGAAAGGACACGTTCCGCCAGGATCCGTCTTTTAAGAGTTCTGGGGTTAATTGTGAAATTTCCTGGGCGGCGCCTTCCCGTAAATGAGGCAGTAGAGTCCGGCCCTCCGCTGTGAGGACATAAGTCCGTTCGGTATGATCATCGATGCGAAAGGGTTCTTGCGTATTGCCGCGTTTGACGGCATATTGGCGAAGTAATGCCTGGTGATCGGAAGTAAACGAATCCAGGGGGCGTGTGCCTTCATGAACCTGATTGATGAGGCTTCGCAAATCCCTCACAGTGTCACTATCCTTGCTGGTAATTTCCAACATTCCACCCGCACCCATCTGAAGGACGCCTTCCTTCTTAAGAATCCCGATTGCTCGGCTTAGCTCGGAGGGTTGGAATTTCCCCGTGGCTTGAAGGTCCTTTACGGTGGGTGGGGAGCCTTCGGGATCAGCATTCTTCACCGTCTGGATGATCCACTCAAGAGGAGAAGAGTCCGGCTGGTGGTATTGGGTCCCAACCGTAGTGAGGGACACATAGGTCGTCGTGGATTCGGTCGACAGGCTCACTAATTGTTTCGTGAGTAGCCACCCGACAGCCATGCTGACTTGTGAGGGAGCAAGCTCGGTGTGGGTGGCAAGTTGAAGGTCTGAGAGTGGCTTTGGGTCTTTCCCCAGTGCACGTAGGACCTGAATTTCGAGAGGGTGAAGGCTGTCGGTGTTATTGGGGGAATTCATGGGCCCGATTAGACAATCACGGTCTGAGCGGCTGTTCGCATCTGGCGAATGGTTTCGGGGATATTCTTGCTGCCAAAAATGGCGGAACCGGCAACCAGGACATTCGCGCCCGCGTGAATCACCGAAGCCACGTTAGTCAGGTTGACTCCCCCATCCACTTCTAAATGGGCCGAACTGTGGGAATTGGTCATCATCGTCCGGATACGCCGGATCTTCTCCAGGGTGGAGGAGATAAATTGTTGGCCACCAAACCCGGGATTCACGGACATCACCAGGATTAAATCCACGTCGCCAAGTATTTCCTCAATGGCGGTGACCGAGGTCGCAGGGTTTAAGGACACTCCGGCTTTGACCTGTCGTTCCATAATAGATTGAACGGTTCGGTGTAAATGTGGACAGGCTTCGACATGCACGGTCAACAGATCAGCGCCGGCATCGACGAACTCAGAAATGAAGGCATCCGGATTGGTCATCATCAGATGAACATCCAAGGGCAAGGAGGTCGCCTTGCGGAGCGCTTCAACCATGGGCGGACCAACGGTCAAATTGGGAACGAAATGGCCATCCATCACATCCACATGAATCCAATCCGCACCGGCGGCTTCTACCATCTGTACGGCTTCCGCGAGCCGGGCAAAGTCAGCAGAAAGAATAGAAGGGGATATTAAAGGGGTGATTGGCATTGTCATTCAGATTTTTTCAATCGGCACGCAAAAAATCCGTCCATGTTCAACGTCTGAAAGGCCGTACACAAATGCCCAGGGTCAGTAATGAGTGATTGCCCCGCAACGGGCACCCAAGGTGTGACGGATTCCTGAGAAAATTCAGGATGTTTCTGACAAAATTCGGAGATGATCTCCGTGGTCTCCTCCGGTTCGACTGAGCAGGCACTATAGACCAAGATTCCCCCTGGTCTCAAGAGGTCACTGACCCGATCAAGAATCTCGCGTTGAGAAGCTTGGGCATGTTGGACGGTCGATAACGATTTTAGTAATTTTCCTTCCGGATGTCGGCGAAGAATCCCGAGAGCAGAACAAGGCGCATCGACCAGAATACGGTCAAATGGTTGCGCCAGCATGGATGGGACCCTGAGGGGAGTAGTTGAGGAATCTTCAGCCGGGCCGTGGCCGGAAGAGGGGCTTAGATCAACGTGAGCTGGCTGAACAATGGAGATCCCAAGTCTGGCGCAATTAGATACAAGCCGGTCCAGCCGTCCCTGATGACGATCGAGTGCCACGATGGTCCCTTGGTTCTTCATCAATTGAGCCATGTGCGTGGTTTTGCCTCCAGGAGCCGCACAAGCATCAAGAACCCGGTCACCGGGCTGAGGGCCAAGGAGCAAGGGAATCAGTTGGGCGGCTTCGTCTTCCACGTAGCACCAACCGTCCTTCAAGGCAGATAATTGTCCGGGATTACCACATTTGTCCAAGGTCAGGCCGACAGGGCTCACCGTGGTTTCCTGTGCAAGGATGCCTTCCGATTGGAGGCGGGCAAGTAAATCGGAACGGGAGCCCCGAAGGGAATTGGTTCGAATGGTTAATGGTGGAAGGCCAAGAGACTGTTGGCAAAGGTGTTCCGCTTGCGTGAGGCCGAAGGATCGTCGCCAGCGCTCAACTAACCATGGCGGGCAGGAATATCGAATGGAGAGGGCCTGGGTGGCATCGACCCCCGGATCGGGCATGGGGGGGGCAGATTGCCGAAGCAGATTACGCAATACGGCATTCACGAAGCCGGACCAATTGTGACCGGGTTGTTTCCGGATGAGCTGAACAGCTTCATTCACTGCGGCGGAAGCCGGAATGCGATCGAGATAGAGCAATTGGTAGGCAGCGACCCGTAGCGTCGTGGCGACCGTCAGCGGCAGGCGGACCATAGGCTTGCGGGAGACCTGATCTAATCGCCAATCCAGGGCGATGTAATGTCGTAACACTCCATAGACCAACTCAAACGCCAGATGCCGATCGCGTTCGGAGACCACGAGGTCTTTGGTGATGTGATCGAACACGTCATCGCTAAACCCTCGGGATCGTTCAATTCCTTGCAACGTGGCGGCAGCGATTTTTCTCGCACTCCAGGCACGACCGGTCGAAGATGCCGGTGGTTTGGCGGAGGATGTCGATTGTCGCGCTCCCATCTTTACGCCTTGGATATCATGTGGAGCGTGTGGCCAAATTGGCTGCCATTTCAATGGCCTCAACCAAGCTGGTGGGGTCGGCTTTGCCATGCCCGGCAATGTCATAGGCCGTTCCATGGTCAACAGATGTGCGAATGATTGGCAGGCCCACCGTGATGTTCACGCAATGGCCGAAGGCCACGGTTTTGAGGGGAATCAATCCCTGGTCATGATACAGGGCGACAATCCCGTCAAATGATCCTCGTACCGCCTTGCCGAACAAGGTGTCGGCAGGATGAGGACCCGTGCAGGCAATGCCCTGCTTTTTGGCTTGCCGAATGGCCGGTTGAATAACGCGGTCTTCCTCGTCTCCAAACAGACCATTTTCGCCGGCATGGGGGTTGAGGCCCGCCACGCCGATGCGCGGTTTCTGAATATGGAACAAGCGGGTGAGTCCCTGATGGGCCAATCGAATGGCTCGAAGGATGGTGGCTGGTGTCAACACGTTCGGAACTTCACGGAGAGCCAGATGGGTGGTTGCAAATAGAATTTTCAAGGGACCGCCCACAATCATCATCCCCGACTCCTTGGCGTTCGTCAGGTCCGCCAGCATTTCGGTATGGCCCGGATACGTGTGCCCCGCTAAATGAATGGCATGTTTATTAATGGGAGCCGTAACAATGCCCTGCACGCAACCGGCCTGGGCTAATCGGACGGCTGTTTGGATGCACGTGACCGCCAAATCCCCTGACCGTGCCGTCACACGTCCAAGCCTAACCGGACGACTCGATCCGGAAAAGGGATCCAAGAAATGAAGAGAGCCACGGCGGAACAGGCGAGGATGAGGGGATGATTCGTGACCGCTCACCGGCACAAGAACAAGGGAGGCCCCTAATGATTGTGTGGTGAGTTCCAGGATGGCCCGGCTACCAATGACCAGGGGGCGACAGACTCGCCAGACTTTCGATAACTGGAGCGCCTTCACGATAATTTCCGGTCCGATCCCGGCAGGATCGCCCATGGTAATCGCCAGAAGGGGTTTGGTCGGTTGAGAGGAGGACATGCGTGGATTACTTGCGCCGTGCCAATTTGGAAGGAGCGGTTTTGCGGGGGGATGGGATTTTCGCACTAATATAGGTCTGACGTGCGAGGTCGATGATTGTTTGCACAGGCTGCTTGGTGCGCTCAGCCAATGCGACACAATCACGATACTCGGGAGTGGCCTTTGAACGGCCCTGTCCAAGATTAGCAATCTTCATGAGGACAGAACCCCCCAACAGTTTAATCGTTTGGAAGGAGCGAGCCAGAATGGCTCGGTCCATTTCCTGGATCCGTATTCCCAGCGTCGAGGTTTCGGAAAAGAGAATCGACTTTAAGGCCTGAAGGTTCTGTGAGAACGCGATGACGGTTACAATCGTGCCGGGCCGACTCCGTTTCATGATGGTTGGCGTGAATGTGACATCGAGAGCTCCGGCTTCGAAGAGGCGCTCCATGATCACCTCATACAATTGCGGATTCATATCATCGATGTTTGTCTCAAGCTGAATGATGCGTTCCGTAAGATTTTTAGAATCAGAATCTTGAGCACCAACAAACAGTCGAAGCACATTGGGCCAGCCATGAGGGTCGGCCGTGCCCGCGCCATACCCCACCGTTTGTGGTGTTAAGGGTGGGAGCGGTTTACAATCCTGAGAGAGAGTTTTGACCAACGCGATACCGGTCGGAGTTGTGAATTCAATGGCCGGTCCATTGGAGAGAATGGGAATTCCTTGGGCCATATGCGCCACTGCCGGTCCCGGCACCGGAAGCAGCCCGTGCGCCGTGGAAATCGTGCCGGCTCCCAGATTGATGGGAGAAAATGACACCGTCGTCACGTTCAGATGGGCAAATCCCAGGAGGGTCCCGACAATATCCACCAGCGAATCGATCACGCCCACCTCATGAAAATGTACTTTATTCAGCTCTTGGCCATGCACCCTGCCTTCAGCCTCAGCCAGCAGTTGGAAGGTTTGAAGGGCCTGAGTCCGAATGGCGTCGGGCAGGGGACTATTTTTTAACGTTTTTTTGATGGTGGCAAGTGATAAGGGTTTGGTAAATCCCTTTTGGATGTCCACATCCACCTTGGTGGCCCGGATGCTGTTGCGGATCACCTGCTGTTCACGAAGCCGATAACCTTTAATGCCTAGGGCTTTGAGGCCTTTTTTAAGAACAGACAATGGTACACCGGTATCTACGAGGGCACCCAAAAACATGTCTCCGCTGACTCCTGAAAATGCGTCGATGTGAAGATGTCTGGTCATAGAATTACATCTGCAAAAGTACAAAGGCGAAACCGTAGCATATCAAAAATCTCAACGCGACGCTGGGCGAATCATTGAGAATTGCACGATAATGTTTTTGAAATTATCCGGGTTTCGCTCCGGCGTACGAGGTTCTTTTGTGACGGCAAAAGGACCCAAAACCATATTGGCCCTTTCGTGGCCCTTCGGGTTCATCGTGCGGTTCACCAATTCCGGCTGCGGCGCAAACTTGCGGAGCCTGTTCTGAACCTTGTCGAAGGACTTAAGCAGTGCGCCGAGGTGCTTCCGAAATCGGCTTGACGGCTCGGGCACACCAAAGGCCAAAGAAAAAAAATGGCAGAATTAATCTCAAATTAGATTGGTCTCAAGGGAAAAAGTTTGGCACAATGATAAGGATGTCTTCGACACTTAGGAAATTTCAATGGCGGTGGCAATCTGGGTTGTTGGTGCTGGCCCTCGGGTCATTTCTGGCTCTTTCCCCCTTCAGCTCAAGCGAAGCGAAGTCCAAACGGGTTTCGGTTTCTCCCGTGAAAATTTCTGATGTAGTGGTTTCTCCTGATCCCTTTATCATTGGGAAAAGTGGGTTGAAATTGACCCTGCTCGTGGAGTTGCCGTCCTCGTTACGCGGAGCCAATGTGCTTGAAGTGTCTGCCATGATTACCTCACCGACGCGGCGCTCCATGAGTTTTGTCGCACATCGTCTATTGGTGGACGAACCGGAGGCGAAAAGGGGGAATCTCACCGTTCCGGTGGAGTTGGTCTGGGATGGGAAGGATCAATACCATCAACTCGTGGCTGATGGCTCCTACTTTTATGAACTCCAGGCCAAGTTAATGGAGGATCAAGGGGATGGCCCCCGGACGAAGATCGTCTCACGTCGGGTTCACGGGACACTCGAAGCGTTGGCCTATGTGGGTGAAGTGTTACCTCCCCTTCCTCCGGAGCCGGATATTCCCGAAGAACTTGAGATTCTCCGTGAGGGAGAGAATTCTGAAGAGAATGGCACGACCACGGAGGAGAGCTTGAAGTCTTCAGACGATCCGGTGGTTCCAGAGGAAGAGGCCCTCATGGACGCTACGGATGTTCTTCAGTCTGAAGAGGCCGGTGGTTCCGGGTCCGAGGTTGAAAGCGTTGAACCGGAGGAGAAAGACGAGAGTACAATCCCTGAAATGGGAGAAGCACCAATGTCGGAACCTTTGAATGGGCCGATGCCTGAGTTACCTACGTCTGAGGAGGAGATTCCCCCTGCCCGTTAATATTAATGCGGTGTGCGAGACAGCCTGCTCCAAATCCGTTATCGATATTCACGACGCCGATTCCCGATGAGCAGGCATTCAGCATCGTGAGGAGAGGGGCCAGCCCGCCAAAATTTGCACCGTAGCCTTGACTGGTGGGCACGGCGACAATCGGGCGATCGACCAACCCTCCCACCACGCTGGGCAACACCCCGTCCATTCCTGCGACGACAACGACGACTCGTGCCTGGTGAAGGCTTTCCTGGCGATCCAAAAGCCTATGTAAACCAGCGACCCCAACATCATAGAGTGTTTGTACCCGGCTTCCCATAACTTCGGCGGTGACTTTGGCCTCTTCAGCCACCGGGATGTCGGAGGTGCCGGCTGTGACAATAAGGATCAACCCCTGCCTGGTACGCTTGCTCTCGGCAAGAGAGACCATCCTGGCCATCTCATGATATACCGCTTTGCGGGCCAATCGCTTGAGACTGCGAGCATTAGCAGGCGTGACGCGTGTTGCGAGAAACGGACCGCCGGCCTTTAATAATTTTCGAGCGATCGCGGTAATTTGTGCGGGTGTTTTCCCCTCGCACAGGATCACTTCTGGAAATCCCTGTCGTAGCGACCGGTGATGATCCACCGAGGCAAATCCGAGATCTTCAAACGGGAGGGTGCGGAGCTGTTGAATAGCCTGGGGGACAGAAACATGTCCGCCTTGAACCCGTTGAAGCAAGGCCGCTAACCTGTCGTGGTTCATGAATGAGCCCTGGGGCCAAAGGTTGCGGTGCTGACAGAGAAAAGGCCATCCGTTTCGCCTTTGGCTAATCGGGACATCAGATCGGTTACGATATGCCGGGGATTGCGCCCTTCAAACAGCATTTGGAACACGCCGCGCACAATGGGCATATCTACATGATACCGTTCAGCCAGGGCCATGGCGGCCCGGCTGGTGGGAACCCCTTCAGCCACGGTTCTGGTGGTTGAGCGCACCGTGGTCATATTCGCGCCTTTGGCCAATTGCATGCCGACCTGGTAATTCCGGCTCAACGTCCCGGTACAGGTGAGCACCAGATCTCCTAACCCCGATAGCCCGTAAAAGGTGGAAACATCGGCGCCCATGGCCCGGCCTAACCGGATCATTTCCGCCAGTCCTCTGGTGATTAAGGCAGCCCTCGCATTAGATCCGAGGTCCAGGCCATCGACCACACCAGCTCCAATGGCCATGACATTTTTTAAGGCTCCCCCCAGTTGCGCACCGATCATATCCCGTCCGGCATACACGCGAAACTGTGGAGTGATAAAGGCTTGTTGCAGACCATTCACCAGATTGAAATCCCGTCCGGCCAGTAAAATGGTCGTGGGTTTCCATCGGCTCACTTCCGATGCGAAGCTGGGCCCGGAAAGAATGGTGATGAACGGATGCCATGATGCGGGGAGATGACTTTCGACTACCTGACTCATTAATTGCAACGTGCCTTCCTCAATGCCTTTGGTGGCGATGATGATGGGAAGGGGTTCCTTTAATAACAGGTTGAGTTGTTTCACCATGTTGGCCATGGCATGGGATGGTGCTGCGAGTAGGATGACATCCGTGCCCTGCACGCAATCCGGAAGACTGATCGTGGCCTGAATAGAATTGGGTAGCACTACTTCCGGGAGATACCAGGAATTTTCTCTGGTGCGCTGGATGGTCTCCGCCACCTCAGGTTCATGCGCCCATAAGCGTATGCTGAATCCTTTAGTGGCCAAGAGGTGAGCCAATGCGGTTCCCCAGGCTCCAGCGCCAATCACGGAGAGGACACGAAAGGAAGTGGGTGTCACGGTGTCTCCTGACAAAGGTGGTTCATGGATGATTGTGGAGTTGGTGCATGGGCCAAGGGGGCGAACGGATGAATAGGGAGAGAAGCGTGCACCAATCTGAGGGAACAAATGAGGGTCGATGTTGGGAATGAATCGTGATCTGTTGGGAAATTATAAAAATGACGTGGGAATTGAGTCAAATCATTTTGCCTGTGTCGCCTGGACGAATCGATGGAAATTGGGCAAGATAGAGAAAGCCAGCAATCATGAGACATGTGTCATCTTAACAGAAATCAGGTGCTGTGTGAGTGAAACCAAGCCGTGTCCTTCTTGTGGCTATGATCTTCCTCTCAAAGGACGATTCTGTCCAAAATGCGGGAGTCGGGCGGATCGGAAACAGGTGGAGGAATCCAAGCAGGAGCCGCTTAACCTGCGTATTCTCTATATTATGGTGGGGCTACTCATTCTGGCTGTCTTATTCCCTCCTTGGCAAACGCCACCGGAGCAGACGCCGGAATTTTTAGGATTTCATTTTATTACTTCTCCGCCCATGGAGGGGGCTCAACGCAGTCCCATTCTCCAAAACATTCAACTCTTCACGATTGCCGTGGCCGGGCTGTACTTTTCCTGGGCGTTTAGAGGCAAAGGCTAACCGAGGCATTTCCTCCGAATCCGGCGAGGACGTTCTTCTTAAGGGGGGACTCCTGAGGACACGGGATGTCGGGAATACCTGGGCTCCAGGTTTCCCCAACATCCCGTGTTATCTTCCTGTAAGAATCACGATTGAACGTGAACCATAGCCGGTTATTTGGCGACTTGCAGGATTTGTTGAATAGCCTCAGACTTTTGCATCCGGAGGATCTGGTAGATTTTTGGACCATCTTCCAGGACGTATTGCCGGTCTTCGGCCTGCACCTTCGCGCACGGTCCTGGTTTGCCTTGCAGAGAAAGAAAACGGGTGACAAGTTGGGGATTCCGGGAAATCCGTAATATACTCACGGCACAGGCTTCGCCATCATAGGGTGCCGACACAATGTTGGCATCATCCCATTCCTGAATGTCATAGACATGAGTGTGCACTTTGAGTTGGGGCACATTCGAATTGACCAGGGATGCGGTCGAGTCAATACACCGTTTAAATGCTTTCATGCAGGTGATGCGCGAGGTCTGCAGGACATCGTCGGTATTACCTTCCTTGAGCATCCAGGAACCCTGGACTTCCACCCATTGTCCCCATTCCTGATCGTGAAAGGTCTGTGGGGGAAGGAATGGGACCACACGATTCAAGACGCGATCATCTTCGGTGAGATGTTTTAGTGTGGGAAAGTCGAGGTCCCCGGTCTGAGAGAGGCCAGATTTTTCCTGATAGGCTTTCAATGCCTGTTTGGTGGATTGGTCGAGCGTTCCTGTATAGGGCCCGACTCCATATCCAAAACGTCCGAGAAAAATCTGCACGCCGGTCATCAACGTACGAAATTCTTCTGGATTTTTCCTCAATTCATCCAATTCTTCCTGCCCCTTTTTGTCTAACGCCATTTTTGAAGCCTCAGTTTGTGGTGGCTGACCGGGCGAGGGTGTTGAAGATTCAGATGGTGTCTGTGAGGAGGGTGGTGCTTTTTGTTCTTTACCAGAGGCGAAGCAGGAGACATAAGAAAAGAGCACTCCTCCAACACCAATGAATACATAAAGAGCCATCAATCTGAATAATTTACCGGAGTGTTGCGACATATCACATTCCCTTCTAAAGAAACTAAAAACCAGAACATCTGTGTGTATTGAATCAATGCCCGTGAAGATCAGGATCATTCCAGGTGGAGTTCGTGGAGTCAAGCGCTGAAGCCTGCTCGTTCTTTTCGAGGTGAGCGGTGGTCGGAAAAAGTTCAACCGGAGAAAATGTGGAAAGAAATAGAGAGGAGAGGGACCGACAAAAAACTCGAAGGGATAGCATCTGCACTGAAGGACGGGAGGACAGATTGATCACAGCAAAACGCCGGATGGAGGCATGCCCCATCCGGCGTCTTGTCCGCACACTTGAAAAATTACCGTTTCTTCGTGGCAGCTTTTTTCTTGGCTGGAGCCTTTTTCTTAGCCGGAGCCTTTTTCTTGGCTGGAGCTTTTTTCTTGGCTGGAGCCTTTTTCTTAGCCGGAGCCTTTTTCTTGGCTGGAGCTTTTTTCTTTGTGGCCAAAACACTCACCTCCTTTCAAATGTAGATGCGACGTGAGAGCCGCAGTGATAGCTCACCCTTACGATAGCAGTGAGTCTGTGAATAGGAACCATTGAGCACGGTATTAGTGTATGACGTCACGCGAAAATTTTATTGGCACTATCGTTCGGCAATGCTAAGCGATGTTCTGGAGCGAAATTGGAGAGGGAATTGATGTAAACAAGATGTGTTCGATAGTTGTACATGATGTTATGGAATCTATACTACAACGTCTCAGCAATTAATTCCAGGAATTTTAAATTTTTTTTCGTCGTGATGAAAGCAGTACAGAGTGTCTTTCAGAAATTAGTGCGATGTGGGGAAACAAAACGTGATGAACATGATTGAGGAAAGAAGAATTGCTTTTCACTGTGTGATGGTCGTCAGTTCATGGGAGGGGGAATAATTTGAATCGGCAGAAAACGCAATCCGCCCGATAATTCGGCCGTCTTCTGCTTCCACATTCACTCGCCATTCACCAGGCTGGAGGCGGTGTTTCATCGTATACATGCGATATCCATGTTCTCTTCCTCCGGTGATGGAAATGGGAATGCGATCCGTGGTGATGAACTCAGCTGACTCTGTGAGGGGTCGCCATTCCCAATGGTGATAGATGGTGGTGTGCAAGGTGATCGGAGCAAACACGGATGAAAAGGTATAGACGGGTGTGTCTGTTCCGACACGGTCATCGGATCGTTTCCAAACGGCGTACCAGGGACCATCTTCATAGGTGAGCAGGTACTGATCCTGCTGCTTTTCGATGTGATGGTAGATGCCTCCCGATTTGAGTGAGAGGGGAATGGGAGGAATCCAATTTAAAAAATATAACGCGGTGCATACTCCCACCAGGGCAAAAGCCGGGAAGCAAATGATCAAGGAAGCTCTGATAGGGAGATTGGGAATGCCGCGAAGGGTGAGACGGACGGTTTTCCACACGACGGCAATGGTGATGACGGCACCGGCTAAAAAAACCCAGGCATTCATCCATCCCGTCAGTACAGGGAGGAAAAAGGTCATAAAGCTTAAGGTGACGATCGAAAAGAGGCCCACCAGCATTTTGAGACTGGAATATCGTCTGGAAAGAAACTCATTAGCGATTAACAACCCGACAATGATTCCCAAAAAGATGGCGGAGGTGGACCATGACGCGCTCTGGGAATAAAGGATGGCATAAGCACTGAACAGTCCCCCTAATAAGAATTGCAGGGCTTTATCAAAGTGCGGGCGGGCTTGATGCATCAGACTAAGGACATTCCATCCGGATCTGTCCGGTATTGAGGGAACCAGTCCCAGTTGAAACCGTCCGGTGAGGATGATGAGAGTGCCGAGAAGCGTAATGTAGAGGAGGATAATTAGATTATCCAACAATCGATCGATGCGTGTTAGCGTGAGGGTATCATAGGTCACCCCGGCGAAAAAAAAGACGGCCGGGAGAATGGGTTTGAGGAATGTCGAGTGCCAGTGCATCATCGTCTGAGCCACTGTCGCCGTGAGAGATGTCGTATACGTCGAAGGCAATTTGTCAGTCGTGAGATTCATTGTACCCCTTCCTTGAAAATCCTCGGAAGATTGATGGTCTTTCTTAAAGGGGTGGGTCTAAACGCTTCGGAAGCTCGTCCAAGCTGTTTAGGGAAGTGTTGAAAAAGGTCGCCAGCGGCGTTCTCGCCCCTTGGCCGTGCTCACGTACTCCTCCGTACGCTCCGCCCGTCCAAGTAGCTGTGGTCTTGCTGGACGAGCCTTTTTGAACACCCCCTATGTTTTGTTTATTGCTTTCTATTTCCAAGCATAGGGAACAACAACCGAAATGTGGCAATTATTCACCGGTCCCTCTATGAATCAAGACAAAGGAAATGCATCGCCTTCCGCTCTTTCTCTGACGCTTGTCGGGATACAATTTGTCCTTATCGGGTTGATCGCCTTCACCGGGCCACTGTGGCCTCCAGGCTGGAGCCTTCGAGTCATACTTGCTGTTGGCGGGGTGGTAGGCCTCTGGGCGCTGCAGGTTATGGGACTGCGACAGGTGAAGATATTCCCGGAGGTCGCCAGTCAGGCAAAACTCATTGTCCTCGGCCCTTACCGCTGGATCAGGCATCCCATGTATACCAGCGTCTTGTTGGTGTCTCTGGCTTGGACTCTGGGAAGTCCCCTTCCCTACCGTTTGCTTTTATGGGTGGGATTAGTGATGACCTTATCGGTCAAACTCCAGTACGAAGAGCGCCCTTTGATGGAACCTTTCCCTGAATATGAGGCCTACAGAGGTCAGACAAAACGCCTCATTCCTTTTGTGTGGTAAAGCCGATCATATGGGGGAGTATGGATGAGTCCGCTATACCAGTAATACCTTCTAGATCTACCTTGACATCTTTGGTTTATAGGGCAAGAATTCCTCGTGCCGATTCCAGATTTTCGTTTGCTCTCCGTTTCCAGCAGAACCATATGAGTCGGCCACGATGCCAGAAATATTGCCGAGAAAAAGAGGGCTGAGGATGCATCAGATCCAATTCGTGTGAGACCGAGGGCAAGGGAAGGCTTGTTGGACAAGTTCCAAGCCAGATAGATGCTCTGACGCAAGAGTTAAACTCTTCGCAACTATTAATGAAATTATGGTTTTCTACAAATTCTTGCTATTGCTTTGCTAGAGATGCGAGCGATAAGTCTATGGCAATAGGTGTGTGTATGAGACAATCATGCCAATGACCGAGACCGATAGGAGCGTTTACGCCGCAGTCGGCCTTGCGTTGCGATGGGCTCAGTTATTCGAGGCAGAAATGGTAACCGTTTTGCTGGCTCACGGAGTGGCTCATGGGGAGTTTCGGGTGCGGAAGGAGGCAGAGGAGTTCCTGCGTGGAGCTGAGCGGAAGAGCCTGAATCGCGTTATAAAAATTTGCTTGGACCAAGTCCGATTTGAGCCTGACGTATCAGGAACCTTCGAGGAGGCTAGGGAGGCAAGGAATTTTCTCGTCCATCAATTTTTTGGGGACCGTGCTGAAGAATTCGCTGATGACGTGAGACATGCGGAGCTTTTGGAAGAGCTGCGTGAACTCACGAAGCTTTTCATTTCTGCCCATAAGTTTGCTGAGATGCTCCGAGAGCTTTATTTAAGGCAGATGCCGCTCCTAGAGGGTTAGTGTGGTGGTGACAGTTTAACCACACAATGCAGCCGACCGAGCATGTAACGTATGGAGAGTAAATGACTGAGGGAAAATCTGGCGTTACATGTCGCTTGCAAAATATGTCGATTTGCTTCGCTCAAAATCGATTTTTTGTCCTAAGGCATCTCTCTTCCAAGACGAAACAGAAGGTAAATGGGTCGCCCATGCGGTGGTGTGGGGTGAAAAGCAGCGCTGGACCAAAGCTAAACATAACGCAGAGCGGCTTCAGAAACTCCTAACAGAGTGTGCTGGCGATCAGGATCGTATTTTGATCGAGGCTGACAATATCTATAGGACTCTTGATGGGATCGAACAGAAGTCAGCTTTTGGTGATGTTCTTAAAGGTTTGGTTACTTACCATCCGTCCAAGCGCGAGGAATATCTTCAAATGGTTGTTTCGAGCTGGCTTAAACATCACGACAACTACAATGAAAGTGTACAAGAGTGGGTACAGCAAGTCAGTGTGGCCCGGGAATCTACATACATAAGCTGTTGGACCCGTGCAAAAACAATGTCCCTTGCTATGTGGAACCAATACGGTGGAGGAACGGAGTCCGTAGCCGTCTGTTCAAGTGTCGAAAAGCTGAAAGCATTGGTTGCCAACAACCTCGACTGGCTGCAAAGGGGTGGGCTTAGTGGCGAGGTAATTGATGTTGAATATGTGGAGGGGCTTAAAGAGCCTGGCAATGCCCTTCAGGGAGACTTGGTTGAACGTCTCAATTTAGGGAAAGACGTTAGGGTAGGAGCCTTTAGCATTAAGCCTTGTATGTACGCGTATGAGAACGAAATTAGAGCAATTATTTATCCAGTGCGTGATCTGTTCGGGCCCGTTGTGGATCCACATCCAGAATCAAGCGGTGTTTCCCTTTCCATTGACAAAGGGAACCACAGCAAGCCAGAGGCTTTGAGTGCATTTATTGAATCGGTATATGTGCACCCGATGCTTGATGCAGAGTCGATGATGGTGCGAGTGGTGAAGGCCATAAATGAGCGCTTCGGGATAGCAGATCTGCCAACTGTTACGGATAAAGTTGAGGCGCTAGGGCCTGACATGGTGCTTCGGCCGACCGGCTACGCGGGTAGCGGAGACTAATCCCCATTCCGGTTCCCTACTCTTTAATTTCGTAGAAGAATTCGGATAATACAGAATATATGGCTCCACCCTCTTTCATGTGAGTCCCTGAAAGGTTCGTCTCCCATGGTCCGACGCCTGCCGTCTGGCCCAAGGGAGGGGCGCTCTCATCAGCTGGCGGGCCTTGTTTGAGCGGAGCGAGTTGGTCCGCCCTCCTAAGACTGGCGTCCGTCCGCTCTAATAAGGCCAGACGGGGCGTCAATGGTTTTGGGCCCTTTTGCCAAACCAAAAGGGCCTCGCCTGCCGGGGCGAAACCCGGCAACGCAGAAAATCACGGTGACACGAGTGATGTGGACACAACACGATGCGTTTAACTGCCAGCGCTATTTTACTAGAAAACCCAAAGATGAATTCCTGATACACATCGTAAAGATGTAAGGCCAAAAGCACAAAATCTGAATGATCTAAGAATTCTTTTGGTTATCATTTCTCGGCAAGGGTATTGCTCAGCTTGTATTATAAATACCAAAATGAATCGCTATCGTGAATGTCCTTGCACTCATTCTTCCTGGATTCCGCAACTCTGACCATGCCTATTGGCAAACGCTGTGGGAGTCCGCGAAGACGGAATTTGTTCGTGTGCAACAACGAGATTGGAAAACCCTGTCTGCCATGAGTGGGTGAATGTTCTTAAGCAAGCCATGGCAGAAATTGAGGATAATCCCGGGCTTGTTTCCCACAGTCCGGGATGTTGAGGAGTGCCGGCGGCATTTACCGGGGTAATCTAGTGAGAATTGTCATTGATGTATCTAACTCAGCTAAAATCGTCAGTGGATGCGGTAATCCAACGCAGAACGGAAAACTTGTCTGGAACAATTCGAGCTAGGGGTGGTCAACTTCCCCATTGAGATTGAGTGCCGATTACTAAGTAACTATTTATATAGGATTCGTTATGTTTGAACCCCATTGAAGGAGGTTTTCAGGTGAACCCAACCAATCCCACGATTTTTGATCTGAGTCCGTCCGAAAAACTACAGCTTGTCGAAGATTTGTGGGATGACCTTGCGGCCAGTCCCGAAGCTGTCCCCGTTCATGACTGGCAAAAGGAAGAGCTAGCCCGGAGAAAGGCCCGCCTGATGACAAACCCGGCCTCCGGACTCACGTGGGAAGAAGTCAAACGAAGAGTCCGAAGTCGTTATGGCCGTTGAATTGATCTTTGCCCCGGAGGCCGGGCAAGATGTCGCAGAAGCGCACGCCTGGTACGAAAGTCAGCGAACCGGTTTGGGGGAGGAGTTTTTGAATTGTGTCGATGCGTGTATTGAAGCTCTCTGCCGAACACCCGAGATGTATATGACGGTCTTCGAGAACTATCGTCGCGGGTTGGTGCGACGCTTCCCGTATGCAATCTTCTATGAGTATGTTGAAGATCAAGTGACGGTCTACGGCATATTTCACACCGCTCGCGATCCTGAAAAATGGCGCCAACGTCTTCCTTGAGCTGACGCGGTCTAACGCCGACCACTTAGGGGGCCTTTTCCTGTCAAAAAAAAGGACTCCCAAATGAATGGTGATTACGATAAATTTCCATGGTCTTCTGTGTCTATGGCCCCTCCCCATTGACTGACGCCTGCCGTCCGGTCCTTGGGTCGGACGCTCTCATGGACCGGCGGGCTTTGTTTGAGCCCTTCGGCCTGGCTCAGGACAAGCTCCGCGAGTTAGGCCGCCCTCCTCAGGCTCGCGTCCGTCCCATCTTAATGAGACCGGACGGGGCGTCAATGGTTTTGTTTACTTTTGCCAAAACAAAAGTGAATCGGCTGCCGGGCCGAAACCCGGCAACTACCATGAATTCTAAAAATTCCAGTTAGTGGACTGTGCTTGAAATGATGGTACATTTCCCTCCGACCCAGTCGGAAGTTAAAGAAAATGCCTATTCCGGTTATAAGGGTAAATGTCTGATATGTTCGCTGAGGATCAGGGCGCGGGTGTATCCCTCATTGGCGGGGCGTTCTTCGTGGTCAGGATGGTGTGAACGGCCTGGGAGGCTTCTTTGACCAGAATCCCCATTTTTGGGTGGGAGGGTTCGAGGTCGACGGGGAATCCATAGTGGCGTAAACGTTCAGTCGCCAGATGGCCGATGGAGGCGACCATCATGCGATGAAGGGCCTTTCGGAACTCATTGATCTTTTCATCCTTTTCTAGCACTTTGATGAGATGTTCAACTTGGATGGCGTTGGTGATCAACAAAACCGGTATGACCCCATCCATGACTTCTTGAAGCAGATGTTTCAGGGGTGCCAGATCCTCAGGTAAGGTCCACCGATAGACTGGAACCGGTCGGACTTTTGCTCCCCGTTCCCTCAGGCCTTCTAAAAATTTCGGGTTACTGACCCCATATTCCTGCACTGCAATCCGTAAGCCCTTGAGCCCGTCTGGGTAGGATGCATCAATGGCAACCAGAGTATCTTTCCATGTATTGGGTTCGGGGACCAGGATATTCGGCTGAAGTCCAAGGTCTTTTAATACCAGGGCTGGTTTGGGACCCCGCACGACGAGCACCGTGTTGCGCAAGGCGCCGGTGATTGCCTCCAGTGCATATCGGGTTTGAACGACATCCAACAGAGTGCGAAATCCTACTCCGGTGAGCAGGACAAGTATGTCGACATGACCAGCCAGCAAGGCATCGCCACATTCCAGCGCCTGAGGATTGTCCGATAGAGGGAGTTCCCTCATTGACGGGGCGACGAGGGGCACTCCTCCGTGCCGGACAATCAACCGTTCCATTTCCTTAGCCATCCGGCTTTCAAGAGCCCCGACCCGGAGTCCTTGAAAGCCGGCATTGGATTGTTCACCGTTCATGGGTGGTACTTTCAACGGGTTGTAAGGTTTAGTGGGTTGATGGATCAGGCCCATCCTTGGCGCATCGGAACCCCGTGGAATTATTACGGTCCGTTGGAAGACTTTTGATCCTCGTGAAGATTCGCACCTGGGGTGTCTCCCCTTGCCAGCCTGAACTCCGCAACACTTTGTATGTGCCGGTTTCGGGTCCTGGCGGATTCCGTGCAGGGCTCTTGCTGTAATAGTCTGCTTCGTACCAGTCAGCCACCCATTCCCAGACATTGCCAGCTACATCGTAAATACCATAGGGGCTTTTGCCTTTTTCATAAATACCCACCTGGGTTAATGTGGCCTCTCCGCGCCACGATTGATTGAAATTCAAATGGTCCAGCGTGGGTTCGACGTCACCCCAAGGAAAGCGCCAGTCGTTGGGGCCTTTTGCCGCTTTTTCCCATTCGGCTTCGGTGGGAAGACGTTTTCCTGCCCAGTGGCAATAGGCTTCGGCATCTTTCCAGTCCACGTTGATAACCGGAAGGTCGGTAACCGACTCGGGCATCATATTCTGTTTCCACAGACCCCTTTTCGGATCCGTGGGATGTTGGGGAGTGCGGTGCCCGGTTTCGGTCACGAATTGAAGATACCGTCCATTGGTGAGTTCATACTTATCCATATAAAAGGTACTCACGAACACGTCATGATTCGGCCGTTCGTCGAGTCCCCCATCCCTGGCCGCTTTAGGGACTCCCATCGGGAAGATTCCTTCGGGAATCAAGACCATGGGAGCGCCGTCTTTTCCGACAATTTCCTGAGGGGTCTCGGAAGCGCTCACCATGCTGGAAGCTCCAGCGATGAAGAGTAGGCACGCTCCTACCCCGATATACCCTATACGTCGATTCCGCATCATTCCTGCCATCTTTTCCTCCAATTCTTTCTGACCATGCCACAATTTTGTATATATTCCATTCATAAAATACCATAAATCCCCCTGATCATGAATGATAGTCCAAAGGTTTTAGGAGGGAAAGTTGAACAGGGTAAGATTTTTAACAGACCTTAGGAACCTTCGGCATTTGTTTGGCAACTTGCTCCCTTCCAGTGTCCTGGTTATGATGCCTTTCTCCGAAAATACTCTTGAGTGATGCGGTTTCCCTCTTTATCCATTCACGGAATTGAGATGCAGGAAAAAAGAAAAACCCGTGGCCTTCGACATTTGGCCTTGCGGGTGCGGGATGTTCAGGTTTCCCAACGGTTTTATGAACGACTGTTTGAGATGAAAGTTGTGTGGCATCCTGATCCCGAAAATGTTTATCTCAGTACGGGCTATGACAATCTGGCGCTGCATCAAGTGACGGCTGAAGAGTTAAGTCAATTTAACCTTTCCCGGGTTCACCCGTTGGATCATTTGGGGTTTATCATGGATTCTCCGTCAAGTGTGGATGCGCTGTTTTCCGAAGCCACGGAACAGGGCGCCACGATTGTGAAACCCCTGAAGCAACATCGTGATGGCAGTTATTCGTTTTATCTCTCAGATCCGGATTTCAATACAATCCAGGTGTTGTTTGAACCCTCAATCCAATTGTGATAGAGAAGGGTCGAACCCCCGGGGTTCCTTCTTTTCACCATATACGACAGAGTTTTTTCTCCATCTCACGTTGTCATGAATCCCTGGACGAACATTAATCCCACGCAGTATGTCGGACTGCACCCCTGGGTGTGGGTTCAGTTGGAAAGTGCGGAAGAGCCCGGACCATTTCCGTTTTTGGGCGGGGTGGATCCGGAAGTTGTCAGCAGTCTTCATCAGGTGCATGGGCTCATGATGAGCGGTATCGAGACCGCCATCAGCGACATCATGGCCAAACGTGCTTCCGTGGATGACCCTCAGATATCCCGTCGTTTGGAGGATGCCTATGCGGAAGTGGTGCAAAGCCGTCCTCCCCTGCAACGACATATCCAATGCGGACGGAAATCCGATGGAACCTTTCAATGGACCTATCCAAGAAATCCTACTGCCTCGGCCAAAATGACATATGGGGGAATGCGGATTTTTAATTCCGTCACGCGACAAGCCATCCCCTTTGGGTTTGAGCGGCCAATCGGGCCGAATGTAGGGCATTTCCTGGGTTTTCTCACTGGCAGGAATACGATGGGCGAAATTCAAACGGCGGCCCAGGCTGGCGGGCGAGACCTTGAGCGTCAATTGGCGCAGCTCTTTACCCTCTTGAAAGACCATGATTGTCTCGCCACTGCGCCAAACACCTCCATTGAGGCGCATTGGAGGCAAATCACAAAGGACCAGGATGTGGTGCATCTGGGGCATGCCGCGCTGATGTATCGACATCAGGATAGTTTTTTATTGTTTGATCCCTGGCTCATGCCATGGTTCGCGGAGTCGCCTGTCCCATCTCTGTGGGCCAATCTCCTGCCCCGCCCGGCTGGAATTTTTCTCACTCATGATCATGACGACCATGTCGATCCCCGAACCCTGTACCATTTACCCAAAGATGTGCCGATTTTTGTTCCGAGTCGACGCAACCGGAAAACGCTGCATTATGATTATCTGGCCCTTCTCAGAGAATTAGGTTTTTCACAGGTCAGGGAGCTGGCCCATGGCGAAAGTTGGCGTATAGGAGATGCCGAGGTCGTGTCCGTGCCGTTTTTCGGTGAAGACCCATGTGATGTGGAACTTCCTCGAAATTGTTATTTGGTGGCGGACCGTGGGCGGAATACGTTGGTGCATGCCGATAGCGGGCCGACCAATGATGGCCACTCGGCATTGCAAGACAAGGTCATGGCCAAGCTCGTGTCAAAGTATGGTCCGATTCTCTTGGTTTTTGCCTCGCAACAACAACTCAAAGAAGTCCGGAGCTATGCGGCCTATGCCTGTCTCTCTCCTCCGGGAACTTGGTTGCAGGTGGGAGAAAACGGCTTTTTGACCAATGCCTATTTAGCCGAGTTGTGCCGAACGGCTCAAGCCAGGCTGTTTGTGTCCTATGCGACGGGAGGTGCGGATTGGTATCCCGATCATTTATCGTTTATGTTCAGTGGGCGTAATCCGGCCCGGACGGCCCTGCTCACCGCGAATTGGGATCCTCCTGAAAGTCTTAAGCAGGAACTGGAACCGTTTGGCTGTCGCTATCATTTCGGCCAGGCGTTTAATGTGTTTGGAGCCGGATCCGATGGAGAAACCCTGGTATCTCATCTGTCAGATCAGCTGGCACCACTCGGGCTTTATCAGTTGGATCATGCTCCTCCTCCCTTCCTGCGAAAACAACGGTAGCCATGGCATGGGAGGGGTGGCGTGAAGTCACGAGGCCTGAGCCTCCAGGATTCCCGCTTGGCCTCTTCCAGCAAGTCCGGTATGATTGAACCTCACGCCTACAGTATTCCTAGGTAGCAAAGGGAGACAATGATTCATGGTGCAGGAATCTGAAGACCAAAAAGAATTTATAGAAGAAGTTGCGGTGGTCGGCGTCAAAGTTCGGGATCTAGGGGAGGTTAAAAAAACCAGGACCGATGATCATACAGTGAAAGTCGGCGATTGGGTTTTGTTGGATTTAGATAACGACCATACTTTTGGGAAAGTCTATCTCCCTCCTCAATTTCTTCCATTTAGCCCGCCAATGCGGGTGATGCGACAGATTATTCGAAAAGCCACTGAAGATGATAAACGTCAGATTGCCCGCCAGGTCCGATTGGCCCAGGAAGGTGAGGAATTTTGTAATCAGCGAATTGAAGAATCCGGCCTCAAAATGACCTTGGTGGAGGTGTTTGGATCGTTTGCCCAGCGATCACTTACTTTTACCTATACGGCCGATGATCGGATTGATTTTCGGCAACTGGTCAAAGATCTAGCCAGGCGATTTGGATGTCGGATTGAGATGCGCCAGATTTCAAGCCGGGAGGAAGCCGCCAGACTGAGCGGTGTGGATACCTGTGGATTGGTGTTGTGTTGCTCCAGCTTTTTGACTGATTTTAAGCCGGTCTATCCTCGGGGACGGTCAGATGCCCCCATGAATGGTATGGATAGCCACCGGATCGGGGTCTGTGGTCGGATGAAATGTTGTTTGTTATATGAGGAAGAGGGTTGGACACTCACTCGACGTAAGCCACAGCCGTTGATTCATCCCACAAAACGATAACAACCTGTTCGTCAGAATAGTGGAAGTAGCGAGAAGGAGTGCGATGTCGCATCGGCAAGCTTGGCTGGGTATGAGGATAAGCGGAGATAAGATTTAAGATGGGGGCTAAGCCACGATTCGTCATTTATGCACATAATGCGACCTATGATAAGTTGCATCAAGTGGCGACGCTGGGGTTAACGGCGGCGGCGATGGGGAAAGACGTGATGGTGGTTTTGTTGTTCTGGACAATCAAAAAGTTGGCGGAAGGCCGGATAAATGAATTGGATTTTCCTCCGGAGTATGCCGCTCAAGCCCCCGAAGTGGCCCGGTTGATCCGTGAACGCAAAGTCCCACTCATTTCGGAAATGTTCGAGGAAGCCCGTCACGTTGGCCAATTTAAACTGGTCGCCTGTAGCGCAGGACTGGAGTATATGGGGGTTGATGCCAAAGCAGTCACTCAGGGGGTTGATGAGGTGATGGGGTTGCCTGCGATTATCTCTGCCTGCTCGGGTGCGGAAACCACCCTGTTTATTTAGTGCCCTCTCCGGTCTTGTTCTGATCAGTGTGTTGCCAGGCTTTGATCGCTCACACCGGTTTTCTGAAGGCCTTCATTCTTGACAATACTTGAGATCGGGTGCTAGGTCCTTGAGGTGGTTCCTGTCATGAATAAAATTGAAATTCCAGGCAAGGCGGCCTCCACATGGACCGGTCCGGCTCGGGAGCAGGCCGTCCAGCGAATGTTCACGGCCATTGCCAAATTTTATGACCTGAATAACTCCCTTCTCAGTTTTGGTCTGCACCATTCCTGGAAACGCAAGGCGATTTCCTATATTCCTGACACCTTTGGGACACGAGCCTTAGATTTAGGTGCGGGGACCTGCGACCTTGCGATTTTAGTGGATCAACATCTCCGCTATACGAGCCAAATTATCGCGGCGGATTTGAATTTAGCCATGTTGCGTGTGGGGCAGGATAAGGTCCGGTCCCAGAAATTGGCCAACCGTATTACTTGTTTGCAAATGAATGCCGAGCATCTCACCTTTCCGTCTGCCACATTTGATACGGTGACTGCCGGATTTTGTATTCGCAACGTCGGGAATCTTCCCCAAGCGCTCTCCGAAATCTGCCGGGTCTTGCAACCCGGAGGTCGCTTCGTGTGCTTGGAATTTTCCCGTCCTGTTTCAGCCGGCCTGCGCAAGCTGTACGACTGGTATTCCTTTCATTTGCTCCCATGGATTGGCACCAAGGTGGCCCGTGATGGCACGGGGGTGTATGAATATCTCCCGGCGTCGATACGGAATTTTCCAGATCAAAACCGACTAGCTCAATTACTCAAGGAAGCCGGGTTTCAGTCTGTGGAGTATCACAATCTGACCGGTGGAATTGTTGCCATTCATGTGGCGGTGAAATAGCACGATGAACTCCGTATTGTACGTCTTTCTCCCCTGTAAAAAGGTCTATCCCACCGGGATTACCTACCTGGCCGACTTCATCCACCGGCGCCGGCCGGATGTGCGTCAGCAAATTCTGGATCTCTCCTTATTTCCGCCGAATCAACGTCAAGCCCAATTAAGAGAAGCGACCAAGGCCTTTCAGCCGGAATTGGTGTGTTTTTCATGGCGGGATATCCAAATTTTTTCCCCGCATGAAGGTGACGCCTCGCTCGAGCATGCGTTTAATTTTTATTACGCCAGCAATCCCCTGAAACGGGTGGTCGCCTCTTTCCAAGGTTTACACAATTTATACCGTTATTATACGGATATCCGGCATAATCTTTCCTATCCCTGGTTAATTCAGAAGGAATTCCCCTCAACCGGAATGATGATTGGCGGCGGAGCGTTCACCGCCTTTGCTGACCAGCTTATTGAAAAACTGCCGGAAGGTATCATTGGTATTCTGGGAGAAGGAGAGGACGCCATCCTCAAAGTCCTGAACGGCGAGCCTCTTGGTGAAGAACGGTTCATTATTAAAGAGCAGGGAAAGGTCACCAAGGGCACCAAAAATACTCCAGCTTTGTTAGATGCGCTCTCCGTGGATATTCCTTATCTCACGTCAATCTTTCCCCAATACCGTGAATATATCGGCGAATGTATCGGTGTGCAGAGCAAACGTGGCTGCCCGTATGATTGCGCCTTTTGTCTCTATCCGTATATTGAAGGGAAGCGGGTACGCTACCGTCCGGCGGAAAATGTGGTCAAGGACATTGCCCAGTATTATCACCAATGGGGAGCTAGACGGTTTTGGTTTACCGACGCGCAGTTCATCACCGGCAAAGATGCGTACCCTCAATGTACGGAAATTTTGGAACGAATCATCTCTCAGGAATTACACATTGAATGGTCGGGATACGTCCGGACCTCGCTGATTAATCCAACGTTGGCTAAGTTGATGGTTCAGTCAGGAGTGGGAGATTTGGAAGTGGCGATCACGGCGGGCTCGCAAAAGGTCCTGAATAGCATGCATATGGGCTTCAAGCTTGAACATTTGTATGACGGATGCCGGTATTTGAAGGAGGCGGGATTCAATGGGCGGGTCATTCTGAATTATTCGCTGAACTCACCGGATGAAACAGAAGAAACTCTCCTTCAAAGTATTGAGTCCTATAAAATGGTGGCCTCGATATTGGGAGAAGACCGGGTGTTTCCCTTGATGTTTTTCTTAGGAATCCAGCCCAATACGGATTTGGAGCAACGATTATTGTCGGAAGGCTATTTATCGAAGGGCTACAACCCGCTCAGTTTGACCCCCTGGAACATCAAAAAGATGCTGTACAATCCGGCCCCACTTAACAAGATTATCGCTAAGGCCTGTCTGGCGGCCTGGGGTCGGAAGCATGGGTCGCAGGATCCCCGCCCCTGGTCAGGCAGCTTGAGCCAGAGCGCGACGCAACAGCAGGGGCATGCTTATGCCGATACCAGTTTGTCTAAAGGTTTTGAAACCAACTCCGGCCGTGATGCCCTTTTGACTTTGGAAGAAATCCTCCGTTCCCGCCGCCCTGCGACCTCCCCACCCCTCTCCCCTGCTTCCCAACCGAATCCTTCGCGGTAATTATTACGATATTGGAATTGATGATAAATGGCGGGTTTCGGCCTAGCCGTCGAAGTCCTTAGGGTTCCGAAAAAGGATCCCCAACCCTTGACCGTCATCCGGCCTCATCTGATTGGGAGGCGCAACCTATAAGTGAGGGCGGAGCAACTCACTTTGCCCAGACTCGGCCGACCGGTTCTTTCGAGCGTCCACGCAGAGGTTCGGGCGGCACATGGGTCGAAGAGGGGAAACAATTGGGATTGAGAGGCCTAGAAAACTCCAGGTCGTTATTCAGCAGGTGCAAGGGTGTTGCGGACAATTACCCGTTGGTCGGTAACTAAGCAAAAAGATTTCGGCAATTCTCTTGGAAGGACTGTAATTCCTACAAGTATTTACCCTTTGATCGTGAACTCCATGGTGCCGATGACGTTGACGGCATGCAGCGCCTGGCCTGGCGAGCCATAAAAAATCTTGACTTGATACTTTCCCGGTATCCATCCATCCGCCGGTTTTGAAACTTGAAAGTATCCGGATCGTTGATTCATTTCCAGTTCGATCACGTCTTGTCCGACGGGCGTATTCGACGCCACTTGACCATCCTTCATGTGAAACCACGCAATCGCGAATTGGCCAGGGGCGTCTAGTGGTTGTGCCTCGAAGACGATGTAAAACATCTGCGTGTCTAAGGGGAATTCCGAAATGCCAGGGTTAACGGGTTCAACATACGCATCCCCCGTGGTCATCCATCCTGGCCGTCCAAGGGAATCCCAGGGTGTGTCGTATCCCGTTGCCATGGTAATCCAGGTAAAGACCCCTTGTGGGCGCTTCCAGTTGACCTGATCATACGCCATGTCTTTGAGCATATCGTTTTTGTTGGGAGACAGGGTCGAGCTGCCAAATGGATCATCGGCGCCACTCACGTTACTGACCAGGAACAGGAGAGTGAAGGCTGCCGCAGGCAGAGCGAAGTGAAAACCATTGACATTCTTGCGAATTAAAGTGGTGAAAAATTTCTGTGCTGTGTACATGTTCCACCTCCTGGTGGGAAGGTCGCTTTTGTTATGAGACATTTAACTCCTTTTACCTTACTCGACCGAAAATACTTTATGCAATGAGATACCCGAGACCTTGGGAATGAGGGAGACCGGGGATAGGATAAAGAATAGTTATGGAAGAGGAGCTGGCACGCGGGAGCCTTCAACGCTTTGGCGTCGACTATCTACCATGCGATCGGCAACCTCGGTAATGTGCTTTTCAAGAATCAAACGCAAATGACTACCGGGTCGATAGTCGGCCGGCGCCATGAAATGAACCCGGTTGGCATGCCGCGTAAGCTGATAGCATTTTTCAAAGGATCTTCGGGTTTGGTCCTCAGGATTGTAAACCGCCAAGGCAAATCCGTCGTTCTTCTTCATGAGGGTGAAACAGGGAACGTCCGTGGGTCCGTCCCCTACATACACCATTTGAGAAAATGGTACTCGGCGGCTCCCTTCCGGCATGTGATCATTCACGTCCTGGTCGAGATTGAGTAGTCCCTTATTCACTCGAAAGAGAAACTGGGTTTTCTGGGTATGGCTGATGGTGCGTTTGGGAAAACTGATATGGCCGTTTTCTTCATCAAACTCGCATCCGAAAATGGCTTTGACATGGGTAGCCACGACGCTTCCATCCAAAATGGCCTTTAGACCTGAACTGACCACGTAGTGTTCAAGCCGGATGCCGAACTCCTCATATTTCGGTTTTTTGAGAATGGTATTGAGTTCACCAAAGCACTCAGGAACTCCCTTGAAAAACTCTAAAAGGTTGCCCATGGACTTGAGATCCTGATTCGACAAGCTTCGAATCTGGTCATATTCCAACATGCGTTTCATGTAGGCCAGTTCCTGGTCGTAGCCTTTCTCTTTGATTAAATCGGTACAGCTGGGCCAAAAGGTGGCAGGATCAAGTTCGGCATGTCGCAGGATGGTATGGTCCTGCATGTAATGGGGACTCAACGTATGATCGAAATCATAGATGATGGCAATGATGTTATGCGGTTGGGTCAACATAGAGGAACACTCGGCCTTGTTTGGTCCCCGAGTGTAGGGTGAACGGAAAATCCTGTCAACGAAAACGTGGCGGCATGCTTCAGAAATTGGAGGGGTGAATATTCACCAGGGTCAGATTACGTGGGATATGACCAGAGGAAGAGACAGCTTTCCGGGAAACGGGAGGCAAACTATGCATTTCCGCCTTTGAGGGGGGAAAATCATGAGGGATTTGATTGAATCGTGTGCGAAGCTCTTGTAACCATCGGAGGTCTTACAGTAATCCTGATAGTCTAGAAAATGGCCTTCACGAGTTCCTGAATGCTGCGTTGCATATCGGTGTCGTCCGTGATGGGGCGGGTTATGGCGGCATCGCAAGCCCGCTCGGGGGCAACGCCCTGTTGCATCAAGGTCCCGGCGTAAATTAATAGTCGGGTACTCACGCCTTCTTCCAGGCCATGGTTACGGAGATTTCGTACCTTTTCACCCAATTTGACTAACCGGACGGCAATGTCCCTGGAGACCTGGGCTTCATGCTCCACTATCCTGGTTTCGATATCTTTGGGAGGATAACCAAATTCGATGGCCATGAAGCGCTGCTTGGTGCTTTGTTTCAACTCTTTTAAGACGCTTTGATATCCGGGGTTATAGGAGATCACCAGTAAAAAATCATCCACGGCTTCAAGAATCTGTCCTTTTTTTTCAATGGGCAAAAACCGTCGGTCATCACTTAATGGATGGATCAGCACCGTCGTATCTTTTCTGGCTTCGACCACCTCATCCAGATAGACCAGGGCGCCATGTTTGACTCCCAAAGTGAGCGGACCATCCACCCACACGGTTTCTTCACCTTTTAATAGGTATCGTCCGATCAAATCGGAGGCCGTCAAATCTTCATGGCAGGCAACGGTGATCAAGGGCCGATTAAGCCGATGAGCCATATGCTGGACAAACCGGGTTTTCCCGCATCCAGTAGGGCCTTTCAGCATGACGGGGATCTTGTTTTTTGCCCCGACGGAGAACAAATCAATTTCTCCGTTCACTTCCTGATAAAACGGCTCCTCGGTAACCCGGAATTGTTCAATACCGAATTCAAGACCCTTCATAAATCAATCCAATGTCATGTAAGGATGAAAAAGTGAAACAGGTGAATGACTTGACCAGCATTATACGGATGTTAAATCAGAGAGGACAACCTGCAAATGCTATCCATGAAATTTCAAATGGGAGTTCACGAACGCTCATGAAGGCTGGGCAATGTAGTTTGGCACTAATTGGCAGGGATGATAGGCCAGTTTTGTTCTTGCTAAAGCCGGCAGACCTGAATCATCCATCGTATTTATCAATGGATAGGCCTGAAACTCGCGACAGAATTCACGGAAAAGATATTGGGCTAACCCGTAGACTGAACGATCTGCTATCTCCAGCAAGACACAAAACACTTCAGAGGATTGTGGGAACCCGAACGTATAGGCTTTGACAGCTCCATCCACCCACACGATTCGCCCGGCAAGACCGAGTTCACGATGTTCCTGGAGGGTGACTCGATGGGCATTAGCGGAATCCCGAAGCATCATGCGAGCCACATCTTCGTTGGGTCCTAGTCGGGAAATAGGGATATTTTCCTTTTGATGGACCCAACGGTGAAAAAGGGCGAGGCACTCCTCACGATCGGTGCTCTGGTAAGGGGCAATATGAATGCGGTGTGTGCGAATAAATCGATTGCACGCGGCGCGTTGGGATTTGTAGGGATTGCCTTTCAGGTGAATGAGATCGGCAGTGCGATAGAGGTAATCCGAATCTTTTGGTGTGAGGGTGTATCCCCATCCTTGAATCTCTTCTTTTAAAGCAGCGGGAATGTTTTCGATTCGCGTCACATGGGATCCACGATTCCGGATTTTCATATACGCCATAACCTGACTTAGCACATTTTTGAGAGGGCTGCCGGATGAGGATCCACTGTCTGAGCAAGGTCCGACAGGGGGCAGAGGCATAAAGATCCCATCGGAATATTCCGCGAAGAGGCATAGCCAGCCGTCAATGTCCGTCCAGGAAAAGGTAAACAGGTCTTTCCAGATATAATGGGGTGGAAATGACCAGGTACTCAAGGGGGTTTTCCCCCCGATAGATGTGGAGGCAATGGCCTGATTCAGATGAACCTGATCTTTTAGGGTCAAGGGACTGAGGTGAATGGACATAGATGAAAGTTATACGGGGATGGAGGGTCTGGGAGAAAAGAGTGAGACCGTGGCCGTCAACGCTTATCGTGTGTAGTGGAGGATCGAAGAGTCTCGGTCAGGCGATCGAGTGTGTGCAACACGACGACATCGGGTTGAAACGGAGTCACTAATCGGGGATGACCGGCTAGGGCATTGAGAACATTATCCGATTCCAAATAGATCGCCACACGTTGGGCCTGTTCCATGATCGCCTTTGGAATGGTCAGCGCTGAAGGTTGTGGGTCAGCTTTCCTGAAAGGGTTTTCTTCCCCGGCTTGTTCGAGAAGAAACGGGCACAGAGTATCCCATCCAAGCACGACTTTCTCGTGTTGGGCATTCCACATAAGTGCGAAGGGATATAATTGACAATCCAGAGGACGCACCTCATAAATGCGACAGTGTTGTGTGATGGGATCAAAGGCGGGACAGAGAAATCCTTCATCATTGGGATGTCGGACGACTTCAATCTGACTGCCCCGATGATCAGGAAAGGAAGAGGAAAGGATGCCGTGTGTGACGGCCTGTCGAATTTCATCTTCCGTAAAGTACGGTCTGAGGAAGCTGTCCTGTTCAGGGAAACGACAGCAGACGTCGCATCGAAAACAGACGGCCGAGGGAACGACTTGTGGACCAGGAATGACGGGGATTGTCTGAGGCATATGCACATCACTTTCATGGCGACTTGGCCCGCCATTTCCTTCGAGGGCGTGCCTTGTCTGGTTTCAAGAGAGCGTGCTACGATCTCCCTATTCTAGCAAAAGGGCCGTCACCAAGGTCCAAGCTTTTCATATTAGGCCCGATTTGAAGTATTTCGTACAGGTCCAACCTCTTTTGATCGACGAGTGAAGGACGTCAGAGTGTCTGGTCCGTCACATACGTCTTCCACGATTAACCCAGGATCGGTTATTTCTTCCCAAGTAGAACAGTCCGGCCCCATTCTGCCATTGAGTCCGTCAACATCTGACAGCCCCTATCCTCTCTATCGGGACAGGCTGATCAAGGACGGATTATTTGAGACCGGACAGGATGATCATTGGCGAGTGGCATGTGGCCCTTTTGAGGTTTCCCACGAGGAAGCCAAGTTTTTTGAAGCCTTAGGACAGCATCTGTTGTTGTTCTATCAGGCGTTGAACCGGTTGTATCTTGAAAGCCTGAAAGGCATGCAACCTGCGTGGGTTCATGAATATTTGGATATCGGAAAGCCCGAGGATCTATTGGCCCTTGCCAGGATGAATCGGTTCAAAAATCAACTTCCCGGTGTCATTCGTCCCGATCTCATTCCCACCAATGGGGGAATGGCCCTGACAGAACTCGATTCTGTCCCTGGAGGGATTGGCTTAACCGGCAGTCTCAGCCGGATGTATGCCCAGCAGGGCAGAACTGTGTGGCCGCAGGCCGACGGGTTGATTCAAGGGTTTTCCCGTATGTTACGAGGCATGTTGCACGGGCAGCCTCCTCGTGTGGCCATTGTGGTCTCGGATGAAGCTGAGGCCTATCGCGCCGAAATGCAATGGGTAGTGACGCAACTCCGGCAGGAAGGTTGGGAGGCCTATTGCGGGCATCCCCGTGATATTCGTTTTACGGAAGAGGGTCTCCTGATTCACCATGAGGGACAGGATCAGCCTCTTTCGGTGATCTACCGGTTCTACGAATTGTTCGATTTGAAAAATATTCCCAAAGGGGAGTTGATTGTCTACAGTGCCAAAAAAGGCAGGGTTGTGGTCACCCCGCCATATAAGCCCTGGATGGAGGAAAAACTGGCCTTAGCCTTGTTCCATCATCCGATGTTGGAAAAATTCTGGGAGCACGAATTGAAGCCAGACACGTTTGACTGTCTTCGTGCCATCATTCCCGGGACATGGATTTTGGATCCCAGACCCCTTCCCCCTTCTGCGGTGATTCCCGGCTTACGCCATGGAAATCGTGCGGTGTCGGATTGGCAGTGGTTGGGAGAAGCCACCCAAAAAGAGCGTCAGTATGTCATTAAAGTGTCAGGATTTTCCGACCAGGCTTGGGGTAGCCGGGGTGTCTCGATCGGGCATGATATGTCGCAAGTCCAATGGAAAGAAGTCGTGTCCCATGCTCTGCAACAATTTGAGACGAGCCCTTCGATTCTTCAAACATTTCACAAAGGGCGACTGGTTGTGGTTGAATATTATGACAGCCATTCGGGTGACGTCGTCAGGATGGAAGGACGGGCGCGCATATCTCCGTATTATTTCGTGAATGAGGGGCAGGCCAATCTGGGTGGTGTCCTGGCAACGATCTGTCCCAAAGATAAAAAAATTATTCATGGAATGCGGGATGCCGTCATGGCTCCCTGTTCCGTCATGGAAAGTCACCTGAGCTCATAAGGCCCAGGCCTCCTGGTTCTTTCGGTCAGAGTGTAATATTCCTCTCATGTGGAAGACCCCTAGTTGACATGTCTGATACTCTTAACAGCATGAGCATGAAACTGTATCACACGGAGTGGTGTCCGGAATGCCAAGTTGTCCGCGAGAAATTGGACGAATTGGGACTGCCCTACGAACATGAAGTTGTACCGGATGTTCGCCCGTTCCGGAAAAAACTATATGAAGTCTCAGGACAAAATTATGTCCCGGTGTTGGTTCATGGAGAAACGGTGTTGACGGAGACATCCGATATCTTGGCATATCTGGACGACTACGATGACCATGGCGCTCCCTCCGGGGAAGCCACCAAGCCACCCTCCAGCCACCTTGATGAAAGGAATCATTAAGCTATGGATGATTGGAAAAAGGTCCTCGCCGCAAGTATCACCAAACCCAAGGATTTAGCCAAACATCTTGGGGTCGATCCCAAGGAGGTGGAAGCCGTGGTCGGGCCCTATCCGATGCGGATTACCCCGACTGTGCTGGCAACAATTAAAAGTAAAGGGGATGCGATCTGGAAACAGGTCGTCCCCGAGGCCATTGAACTGGATGATATTGATGCCCCGGACGATCCGTTGGAGGAAGATACGGACAGCCCGGTTCCTCACTTGGTCCACCGATATCCTGATCGCGTCTTGCTGATGGTGACCAACCAATGTCCAATCTATTGCCGGTTCTGCACGAGAAAACGGCTGGTTGGAAAACCGGGGTTTCTCAAGAAGGGTGAGTTGGATCGAGCGGTGGCGTACCTCAGAGAGCATACTGAAGTTCGGGACGTCATCCTGTCTGGGGGTGACCCGTTGTTGTTGCCTGATCGCCTCATTGAGAGAATTCTGAAAGGCCTTCGATCCATCCCGCATTTAGAATTGATTCGGTTTGGGACCCGTGTGCCGGGGACTCTCCCTCAACGGATTACTCCAGAATTGTGTGATATCGTGAAACGCTTCCATCCCATCTATATGAATTTGCATTTCAACCATCCGGATGAGTTGACGCCGGAAGTCAAGGAGTCTTGCGGTCGATTGGCCGATGCCGGGGTGCCCTTGGGAGCCCAAACCGTCTTGCTGAAAGGGGTGAATGATGATCCTGAAATCATGAAACGCCTGATGCATCAACTGTTGTTGGCCAGAGTGAAACCCTATTACCTCTATCAAGCTGACCTCACCAAGGGGACGAATCATTTTCGGACCACGGTGGAAACGGGGTTGAAAATTATTCAATCCCTTCAGGGGCATACCAGTGGCATGGCTGTTCCCCACTTTGTCATTGATGCGCCTGGAGGTGGCGGAAAGATTCCACTGTTGCCCAACGATTATTTATTGAATTTAGATGAGAACGGGGCAGTCTTAAAAAATTACGAAAATAAAACCTATCATTATCCTCAGCCGACTTCGGGAAACGGGCGTGAATTGCCAATGGTAGGCGCCCCAGCGTCCCAGGATATGTGCGGCGCCGGCGCCATGGATGATTATTGATGCTGGATTCGAAGAAAACAGGCATTCTGTCTTTTCAACATCTTCGTGCGCTGGTTCGTCAGCGCGTGATCCGAGCCGATGTGCCCATCACCCCCAAGCAAATTCAACCGGCCAGTCTCGATTTACGGCTGGGAACTAAGGCCTACCGTCTCCTGAGCAGTTTTCTGCCAGAGCCATCCGATCAGCAATCACAGTTTACGATTGAGGACCTCTACCGGTCCGATATGGTGATGTACGATATGGATCTGACCAATGGGGCGATTCTGGAAAAAGGCCATGTCTACCTCGTCCCCTTGATGGAGCGGGTGAAGCTGCCCAAAGATATCCGCGGTCGAACCAATCCAAAAAGTTCCACGGGAAGGTTGGATATTTTTACCCGCGTGGTGACGGATCTCCATGTGGGCTTCGATGAAATCCGCTCGGGGTATGAAGGCCCGTTATTTTTGGAAATCGTGCCGCGGTCGTTTACGATACGAGTGCAGGCTGGATTGGCTCTCAATCAATTGCGATTAATGTCAGGAAAGCCCATGGTCTCGGATTCAGGGTTGCGGACCGTTCATCGCAAGACTCCCTTGCTGTTTCATAATGGAGATTCGGGAAAAACGGATCTGCCCCTATCAGGCAAGGAACTCCGGATGAATAACGGTCTGTTTTTAAGTGTCGATCTGCAAGGATCGAGTGACCATTCCGAGGCGATTGTGGGTTACCGGGCCAAAAAGAACAGTCATGTCATTGATCTCAGTCTGGTGGGCCACTATGCCGCGACCGATTTTTGGGAACCGCTCAAACGCAATGCCGCGGCTACGATGCTATTGGAGCCGGAAGAGTTTTATATCCTGGCCTCCAAGGAACGTATCCAGGTTCCACCTGGGTATTCATCGGAAATGGTGGCGTATGAAGCCGCCTGCGGGGAATTACGAACCCATTATGCCGGGTTCTTCGATCCGGGCTTTGGCTATGCCAACCCAAACCGGAAAGGCACCCAGGTGGTTTTGGAGGTTCGCCCTCACGATGTGCCCTTCCGTATTCATGACGGACAGACATTTTTTAAGGTTGTTTACGAAAAGATGCGTGATATTCCCATGCAGTTATATGGATCGGCTTTGGGGTCATCCTATTTCCAGCAGGGTCTCACACTCAGCAAACATTTTAAGTGGTAATTATGAGTACAGAAACCGATCCACCTCAGTCGACTGATCCTGTTGTTCCCAAGCCCGTGCCTCCCCGTCCGCCAGTTATGGAGGAGGATCAGGAGGATCAAGAAAATCTGCAGATGCAGGTGGCCATGCGTATGGTGGGATCCGCTATGGTCTTTATCGGGTTTTTGCAGGTTTTTTTGTCCGCCAGTACCGGTGCGGAAATCAGCATCTTTCCCATGATTATTTATTTTTCGGGCATGGCGATGTGGGCCTATTCCTCCGTGGACAATCTCACGGTCCGTTATACGGTGATGGCGTTGTCTCTGCTTTGTGCGATGGCATTTATGCATTTTGGGGAAGTCTTATTTTGGCATAAGTATCTAATTTACTGGGGCACGATCGGAGTCGTCGTGTTTTTTATGTTCAAAAATCCCAAGAAACCCGCCGACTCGTAGACGTACGTTCTTGGTTTTTTATCTTTCCTGTGTGCGCCGACATTTAGGGTCTTCATGGACATCGCCGTGATCATTCCGGTCTTGAATGAACAGAAGGCATTGGCTGTGCTGTTGCCTGAATTGCTGTCATCATTCGGATTTGAGGAGCTGATAATTGTGGATGGCGGTAGTTGGGATCAAACGACGGATGTGGCAAGGACGATCTGTCAATCGGCACCTAATGTCCACACTCAAATTATCAACGGGCCACGTGGTCGGGCCTCCCAAATGAATGCAGGGGCCGCTCTGGCCAAATCGGACATTCTGGTGTTTTTGCATGCAGACACTCAATTGCCCCGCAATGCCAGACAAGTGGTGACACAGGCTATGGACGATCAGGGGTGTGTTGGTGGCCGGTTTGATGTACGTTTCCCACAGGACACCGGTTATGCATGGATGGTGAGCCGGCTCATGAATCTTCGCTCACGCTGGTCGGGGATTTCCACCGGCGATCAAACCATGTTTGTGCGACGTTCAGTGTTTGAAGCGTTGGGAGGCTTTGCAAATATTCCTCTGATGGAAGATATTGAATTCAGCCGCCGGTTGAAGCGAGTTGGTCCGATCGCGGCTCTGCGAGCTAAAGTCGTCACCTCGTTTCGACGGTGGGACCAGCACGGCCCACTCCGCACGATCGTGCGCATGTGGATACTCCGCGCGTGGTATTGGCTAGGATGGGATCCTCGTCGTCTTCAGCAGTATTATGACACCGTCCGGTAACGACCCAGCTCTACGTCGATCACGCCCATCACCGCAGGGCCAGGGGAAAGGACATCGAAGCCTCCCGCCTGCGATGTCGGCGATTATTGTCTTTGCGAAGGCACCGGTTGCCGGGCAGGTCAAAACACGTCTGTGTCCTCCTCTCACGCCTGATGAGGCAGCCAGTCTCCACGGAAGTCTCATCTTGGATATCTTAGAGCGATGTCAATCTCTCAAAGAATACGATCGGATTCTGGCCGGAACGCCCTCTCACCATCATCCATTCTTTCGGGCCATGGAGGCTCGATTCAAAATCCCTGTCTGGGATCAACAGGGGGAGGACCTGGGAGAGCGCATGGCCGGGGTTTTTAAACAGGCCCTTGGAGCACCCTATCGTTCGGCTGTGGTTATTGGCACCGACATTCCCGGGATTCATGGACCACTGCTGAAATCAGCCGTGAAGGGCTTGGAGGATCATGATGTGGTGCTGGGCCCCACAGGGGATGGTGGATATTATTTAATCGGTCTGCGATCACCTGTTCCAGACCTGTTTGAGAATATGCCATGGTCCACTGATCAGGTGTTTGCGAATACCAAACAGAGAGTTCAGGAGTTGGGTTTATCTTTGAAGGTTTTACCGCCTCTACGAGATCTCGATACGGTTGAGGATCTTCAACTATTTATCCGGGAAGCCAAGGACCGGCAGAATCAAACATTTTCTTCTCGTACGAAAAACGTGTTGCAAGAATTAGCAGCACGATTGACCAACCGTGAATAATGGGGAAATGATTCCTGTGCGACTGGTGTGTGATTATGAGAAGAACAGGGGTTGGAAGCCATGAACGAGCGGGTGGCGTTGATCACTGGTGGAGCAAGGGGAATTGGGCGTGGTATCGCCCTGGACTTAGCCGCCAAGGATTGGAAGGTGGCGATTTGTTATCGCACCAGTCAGTTGGAGGCGCAGGATGTCGTGCGCACCATTAAAGAGAAAGGCGGAAAGGCCTTGGCCATTCAGTGTGATGTCTCAGATGCCATTGCTGCTGTCCAGCTTGTTCAGCAAGTGGAAAATACATGGGACCGGATTGATGCGCTGATCAACGGGGCGGGACCTTACCATCGGGTGCCGCTTTTTGATGAAACCACCGATGGCTGGTCGGAGATGTTCAACAATAATCTTCACCCGATCTTCTATCTCGCGAAGGCTGTCGCCCCAGGGATGAAGGCTAGGCAATCCGGACGGATCATTTCGTTCGGCATGGCCAACGCGGACAAAATGGAAGCCCAATCGCATGTGACCGCCCATTATATTGCCAAGGCCGGCGTGCTCATTCTTACCAGGACGTTGGCGAAAATCCTCGCTCCCGATGGTATTACCGTGAATGCGGTTTCACCAGGATTTATTGATTCAGGGAGCGCACCACCTGGAGAACTTGACGGGATAGCAAAAAAAATTCCGGCCGGTTATATCGGGGAAATCCAAGATACCGTTCAAGCCGTTCGTTATTTCCTATCTGACGAGGCTCGATACGTGACGGGAGCCAACCTGCACGTGAGCGGAGGCTGGGGAGTATGAAAAATGGGAGAGAGCATTGATTCCGAAAATGATTGATTCTTTAAAGTCTCCTCCGTTTTTGTAAAGAAGAACCAGAGGGAAAGACTTATTCCGACCTCCTTATCATTGGACGTACCCTTTGCCGTACCTGCTTCCCCTCTTTTTTCGCGGCGTGTTGTTCCCAGGCCTTCAAGTTGTAATCGAAGAGCTGAAACCCAACTGAAAATGGTCAGGATAGAGTTCCGATGAAGGATGTCGGAGATGACAAGAAATCCGGGGACTGGCAGATTCCCCCTTAATCCTCTTTTACCACCCGCCCCGTCCTTTGCAACTTTATTTGGTTTCCACCGACCTATTTAACCCGTTTTCCGAAGGAAATTGCCTTTTTTTAAAAAAGAAAAGCCCTTGAAAAATCGAAAGGGTAGGCATACAATGCCGCCGTTTACCACTCTCAATCATTTGTAAACGGGAGAGATCTATCGAAGAAAGTTGTTAGCCACGTCACCCATCACACTCAGTCGGAATACAGGTTGGAGGCCTCACACGAACAGTAGGAAGATCCTACAGAGAAGGGAGGCAGCACAAAAGAAGATTCTCAGCCGAAACAACAGAAGCGGCGCGGGGGAATGGTGAAGCGGAGTGCGTACCGAGAAGTATGGCATAGCAGAATCCGCCAAGGGGTTTTCCCAATCCGGTTCGGAACGACGGGATGAGTATTCTTACAGGGTAGGTTGATGATGACAGGGCAGACGGCACCTTTCCTATTTGACTAATGAATGTTAATGATTTATTACAGACCTCTGCCGCTGTTTCTGATTGATTAATCATTTATCAATCTCCGCCCGAGCAGGGAACATTCTTCCGTTCATTTTCTGGATCACTTCCGAATTCAACCTTCGTATTGACCTGTCTTTCACCATTGATTTTGTGCTTCTATTTTCTTGTCAGGTTTAAGGTTTCTTTCCCTCCGCGCACCGTTTAGCGCATTTCCATTCGTCTGGTCTGAGCATCTAAAACAACGATTCCCACAACCTTTTGTTATCCAAAAAGATACACATGGTATCTAATTGGATACGAACTAATATTTTCCTTTAAAAACTGGATAATCAAAATGAGTGAAGAAAATTTCAAATTTAAATATTTTTTCAATGGGTTCAATCTCACCGTGAGGTTTGAGCAGACTGAAGCAATATGAAATTAAGTCGAGGACTTACTTTTGCAGCTACTCGAAAATCAGGCAGGAATCCTTGGTGAGAAGGGCATGTTCATCAAGCCCGATACCTTCTGTCGGATGTTTCCATTGGAGGCTACCGAATGTTCGGCCTGAGTAGACCCTCCTTGTGGCTCTGGATAATTGCGGATTTCTTCATGATCTTGGTAACGGACATTCTCAATGATGACTTGACCTGAGCGGAAACGGCGTCGGTTCCTACCGATCGTACTCCTAAGCATGCATGCCGATCTCGAGGATGTGAAGGAAGAAATGAAATTCATTCAGGCAGAGTCGGTGAGCATTGCCATAGTCCACGAACTGCCCATTTCGGAATCCCCTCCACCATTCTTCCTTCACGAAAGCTCCAGTCAAAAACGATTGTTAACCTCCCGGTCGCCCGAACTTGCAAAGGCAAGAGGGAGTCGTGGCCCTTTCCGTTCCTCCAAAATCTTTAAGCGAAAACAATATAGTGATAGCCCCATCAAAATATGCTTGATTAAGAAGGTTTTAAAAAAAAGTGGGAGACAGAGAATGCAGTTAGTTAGTCCTTAGAAATCCCCTCCGGTGAGGGGAATGTTTACTGTAATGGGAACGACGAGCAAGAAATCGCTTTACGAAAGCCTACTCAATGGCCACGGAAAGTTGAGGAAGCCTGGCGCAACCACGTATTTACGGCCAAGAACAAGAGAAATAGAGCAAAGGGAATTACTTAGCGAGTTTTCCTCTGTCGATGGGGCGGACGATCCCCAAAGCTTGATTCGGTTTCTTGATCAGACAACCGGCAATCCGCAATATCGGGCCAGCCAGCAGGCACTCATACAGATGTTCAGTCCCGGAAAAGGGGCTCGGCTCTTAGACGTGGGATGCGGAATAGGCCATGATGCCTTCGCGTTAGGAGAGACGGTCGGGAATAAAGGCCAAGTCATCGGGATCGATGCCAGCCAACTCCTACTCAACGAAGCCAGGAAACGGGCCAAAGAACTGCCCATCAATGTGGAATTTTTCCTGGGGGACGCGCAGCAACTTGAGTTTCCCGATCGCACTTTTGACGGATGCTGGGCCAGCCGTGTGTTCATGCATCTTCCCAACCCTCCAAAGGCCGCACGGGAGATGTTTCGCGTCCTCAAATCCGGCGGAACAATTCTCTCGCTGGAAGCCGACTGGGACACTCTGGTCATCACCACCGGCAGTGCCAGGCGAAGCACCATGCTCCGCAGACTCCTTCAAAACAGTATTCGGCATCCGGGAATGGGACATGCCCTTCCGGTGATCTTTAAAGAAGCCGGATTCAGGGACATCGCAGTGGGGGCAGGAACCTATGTATTTTCCGACTTGGCCCAGGCCAACCTAGCCTGGAGGATCGTGCCGACCGTGGCCCTTGCCGTGAAGGCAGGCAAACTTTCTGGCCAAAAGGCAGAAACCTTATTGCAGGAATTGGCAGAGGATAATACGGCAGGGAAATTTTTCGGGGCGGCAACCGGATTTTATATTATGGGGATTAGGCCATGAAGACGGGGGTAACCAGATTGATAAAACTGGGAAAAGCAGTAAACGGGAACCAAATAATGGAGGCATCCTATCTTTTATGAAAGCAAGGGTCGCACCCTGCGGGACACGTTAGGGAAGCGGCTGGGTGACGTAGAATCATGTAAAAACTAAAACGAATGAGTCCAATGAAAAAGCGTTCTAATTACTCCTTATTCTCCGGTCTCATAGGAGGCATACTGTTCTTCTTTGCCAATACTCTCCTGTATGCAGGTTCAGAAGAACAAAACCAAACGAGTCCGGCAGCCATTGATCTGGACCTCATCAAAGAAGATTTAGAATTCCTCAAAGAAGAAAACGTCAGCATTGCCGCTGCGCATGAGCAGCCCATTTCCGATGCCCCATCCAACGTCTATGTTATCACCGCAGAAGACATCAGCCAGTCCGGTGCCGTGGATCTTCCCACCGTCCTCAGGCGTATACCCGGTCTGGAGGTCATCCAAATGACAGGAGCCCATTTCGATGTCAGCATGCGCGGGGACAATCAAAACAGAGCCAACAAACTCTTGGTGTTGGTGGATGGGCGCTCGATTTACCTGGATCCCCAAGGGGATATGCTATGGAAAGCGATTCCAATAACCTTGCCGGAAATCAAGCAAATCGAAGTACTCAAAGGCCCCGCTTCGGCGATCTATGGATTCAATGCGTATGATGGCGTCATTAATATCATTACGAAGAGCGCGGAAGAAATGAAGGGGCTCACAGTTCAGGCCGGTGGGGGCGAATTTTCAACCGCCATGATTTCAGCCATATATGGGGGACGGTTTGAAGATCTCTCCTATCGCATCTCCTATGGCCACGACCAAACCAATGAATGGGATGACCGCGATAAGAAAGCGTTCGGGTCAAACAAATTCAACATTGCCACGACCTATGCGCTTCCAGGGGATACCGCGGTGAAACTCTCCGGAGGGTTTTTAACTTCAAGTCAGTATGATGGGCCGATCGTTGACATAGTCGACATCTCCTCGCAGAAACCTGAGCAGGGGTATGTTAATGCGGCCTACGAGGGAGCCAACTATTTTCTCAGGGGATATTGGACCAACCTCCATCAGCCAAGCGACGTTAACGCCTTTTCGCCTCAAATTTCCCCCTTTATAAGTTTCTTTAGTCCCCAAAACGGTAGTTCTGAGCAAGTCCTGAATTGGAATAGCTATAACGTGGAGGGTCAGCACCGCCTGGAAATAGGGGCAACCAACCAACTGACCTATGGCTTCAATTATCGATACAACAGCACGACCAGCAACTTCCTCTCCGGCTCTAACCATGAAAACCGGCTGGGTCTATACGTGCAAGAGGAATGGGAACCCATTTCGATGCTTACCGCAGTGGCGGGGCTTCGTTTTGATATGGACACCTATATCAATCCGACCTATAGCCCGCGGGGCTCTCTCATTTTCAAACCTTCTGAAAACCATGCCTTTCGACTGACAGCCGCGATAGCCTACCGCGCTCCCACGATTTTTGAAACGCATACGGACTCACGAGCGAACTTCTTCTTTCCGGGAATTCCCCCATTTGTTCCTCCATTTACCACGGTGAATTCCTTAACCGGAAACCAGAATCTTAAACCGGAGAAAATCACGTCATATGAGCTTTCTTATCAGGGGTGGTATTTCAAACACCGTCTCAGAACCCGAGCTTCCCTCTTCCTGAATAATCTTAAAGATCTGATTGCACAAGTACCTGTGGGAAATACCGTAAATCTCACCTTCGACAACGCCCCTGGGGAAGCCACCATTAAAGGTGTCGAGGCGGGAGCCGAGTATCTGGCGATGCCCTGGCTGACAGGCTTTGCAAATTTCTCGTACCAGGATATCAGCCAGAGCTTGACAGGCATTGCGAGGCGCGGTGGCCCACAATGGAAAGTCAATGGAGGCCTGCGGGCCGATCTGGACAATGGTCTCAACGGAGAAGCCGCCGTTCATTTTGTGGGATCCGCGGATTATCCCATCGGCCCAGGCTTCACCATTGTTTCGACGTTTCCCGGCGGTTTTCCCCCGCCGAACGAGAGGGTCGGTAGCTATACCCTACTCAACCTTCGTGGAGGCTATCGGTTCTGGAGCAATAAGGCCGAATTAGCGGTATCGGTGTTCAATGCCCTGAATGACAAACATAAAGAAAATCCACTCGGGGAAACAATCAAAAGCCGGGTGCTGTGCTGGCTGACCATTAGGTTACCGTAAATATCAAGGTGGTGAGGGCTGCAAAAAGGTATCAAAAATTATTGAGGGATGTTGAGTGAGTCTGTAACACAAAAAATTTTCAGCAAAAATTGTTGGTTAATAATCAATCGCGGTCAGGCGGCCTCAAAGGGCCTAAAATTAAACCATTAATTAAGGAGGTGTGAGATGGCAGGAGATCCCTCAAACAAAGCAGACAGAAATAAAAAAGCTTTTACGGCTCCAGGTGGAAATCCGGCAGGGGAAGTTACAGAGGATAACTGTGCTCAGGCAGGGCTCCATGATCCAGCGACTTGGGCAAAGGTCAAAAATATTACGGTGCGAGATTTGATGACGTTATCGTACTTCCACGAAAGAACGGCCCCTTTTGGAAAAATGCCAGTTGGCCTAGAAACTCCAGAGGGAGCAGCCATCATTAGTGCCTTGGCACTCCATACAGGAATGAACTATCACCATATGGAACATGGGGAGGGCTTCAATGCCTGTTGCTCATGCCTCGGATGAAGTTGAAGGCATTACCGATCCAAATAATTAGACTGGAGGATGGCATCCTCCTTAAGCGAGGGTGTACGGAGGTCAAGGTGCCCGATGATGGCTCCATTGGGATGGTGGCGCGCGTCCTGACCCTTGCTGGTCAGAACGGCGTCACTCGTGAAGAGATCTCCAATCAATTCAGCCCTGATGAGCATCAAGCTGCAGAAAATCTCATTGACCTGTTACTCGCTGGGCACCTTTTGGTGCCTAGCGAGATAACTGAACCTGCCCTCAAGATTCCCGAAAGCTCGTTAGACATTTTTTATTGGCATTTTGGGGTTTCAGCTGATCAAGCCGCCACTCGACTGAACATGCGAAAACTCGTCATCATGGGGGTGAACAGCATTTCCCGGCACCTCGTTTCCTCCTTCACCGACTCAGGAGTAGAAAATTTTCAGGTGGTAGATGACCCCTGGATGCGAAATCCTGACCTGTTTGATGATGGGGGTAATTTGTTGGAGGGAAGGTGGTCTCCCAACATCAGCGAACCTGTGAAGCTGAGTGACTGGGAAAAACAAATCGATCCCTTGTCGGTAAATTGCATCATTGCCTGCTCTGACTTGGGAACCCATCAGGGCATACGGGATTGCAATGCGTTCTGTGTCAAAAACCGCTGCCACTTTCTCCCTGTGGTCCTCCAGGACTTGATCGGGTATGTGGGGCCGTTGGTGGTCCCGGGCGAAACCGCTTGTTATGAATGTCTTCGCCAACGCCAAAATGCTCACATGAAAGATCCGGGAGTCCAGCGTGCATCAGAAACAATTACGTCAACCGGCCAAAAAGTGGTCGGGTATCACCCCTCCATGGCTTCAGTTCTGGGAGATATTGCGGCTTTCGAGCTGACGAGGCTGTATAGCCATGCCCTTCCCTTTCGGAATATTGGCACCCAAATCCAGGTCAATCTATTGACATCCGAAATGATGAAAAGAAAAGTCCTTAAAGTTCCAAGATGTGCTGTCTGCAGCCCCCTGGCCATTCGATCCTCTACGACCTCTTACAAATCAAACTTCTCACCACGCGGAGGAAGGGCCAATTGATTCATTCTACGCCGGACTTAGAACAGCTTTCTTACCTGGTTGAAAATCTCGTAGACCGATCTGTGGGAATTGTTCGTCATGTTTCCCAAGCTCCACGCGAACCTGGGGCACCAGATTTTTTTCATTATTTGGCCAAGGCCGGTAACACCCTCGCTTTGTGCGACCAAAAAAATTCTTCCTTTGGCTCTGGGACATCATCAAACAGGGCCTCTGCCTTGGGAAAGGCTCTCGGGGAAGCCGTGGAACGGTATTGTTCTGCGATATATAACAAAGAAGAGCTACCCCTAACGTCTTTTGCCGAAGCGTCCTTCCCATGTATCCCTCCCAGCGATTGGGCGCTTTTCAGTGAGAAACAGTATTCTCAACTGGGTTTTCGTTTTTCTCCCTTTGATCGGAACATACCTCTTCGATGGGTCCAAGCAACAGACCTCCTACAGGACACACCCTGTTACGTCCCGGCCGCCATGGTGTTCCTTCCCTATTCCTTCAATAGGGAAAATGGAGAGGTCCCCATTACCCAGACGATTTCTACCGGATTGGCCTGTCATGGCAGTCGAACGAAAGCCATTCATTCGGCAATTTGCGAGGTTATCGAACGCGATGCCTTCACCATTACCTGGCAGGCTCGCCTGGGCAGGCCACACATCAAAGTTGAAACATTAAGCGATCTTAATCGTGATCTTGTTCATCGGTTGGAACGAATCAATAGTACCGTCACGCTCCTCAACCTCACCATGGATGTGGGCATTCCTACCATACTTTCTGTGTTGCACAGTCATGTCCCTGATTCGCCTGCGCTGGTGTTCGCGGCCTCGGCGGATTTGGATCCCGAGGAAGCGGTCAGGAAAAGTCTCGAGGAATTGGCGCATACCAGGCGTCTGGCTCAACTTCTCAAGACCAACCTCTCACCCTGTATTCCTGATGAAAATTTTGGAAATATTGTGAACCAGGATCTTCATGTTCATCTGTATTGTGATCATAAAAATACCAACCTTGCTGACTTCATTTTTGAATCTCGACAACGAATCGGATTTGATGAAATTGAAAATTTGGCGACAGGAGATCCGGAAATTAATTTATGGACTCTCCTTGAAAAGGTAGAAAACGTTCATCACCGTGTCCTGGTGGTGGACTTGACGACCCCTGATGTCCGCGAATCGGGGTTGTTTGTGTTTCGAGCACTGATTCCAGGGTTTCATCCGCTATTCATGGGACATGAAATACGTGCCCTCGGTGGCACGCGTCTTTGGCAGGTGCCTCAAAAACTTGGATATCAAGGCATTACGAAACTTACGGGTGATAACCCCGCACCCCACCCTTTCCCATAAAAAAGGAGAACAAACTATGGCAGAACAACGGGTATGGGAAGAGATCTTTATGCCCGGAAGCCACGAAGAGCCATTGTGGGAACTCTTCCATGAGAATTCCAAGGTTAGTCGCTATACCCAAACCCCTTCGAAAGAGGAAGTCCGTTCCAGAATGAGAAAGTTTCATGAGTCCTTACCCTTTGAAGGGTACCCGCGCGTGGACCTCTCTCATTCCTTTGCACCCCTGTCGCTTCCCCTTGAACAAGCCATCACCACTCGTACATCCGCTCGAAATTTCAGCCCACGTGAATTGACCTTGGAACACATTGCCACGCTTTTTTTCTATGCCTATGGCGTCACAAGAAAAAATACAGACACTCCTTTCCCACGACCCTTCCGCGTTGTCCCCTCCGGTGGTGCTCTGTATCCCTTAGAATTATTTTTTCACACGGCTTCCCTTAAAGGACATTCCTCCGGGATCTACCACTACAACCCTTCCGAACATTGTTTACGCCATCTCCAGGAGGGCGACAACACACATCGGATTTCGTTAGGGCTGGTACAGCCGGAATTAGCTCAGGGAACCTCCCTCATAATTTTCCTTACCGCCCTATTCGAACGATCCACCTTCAAATATGGAGAACGAGGGTATCGGTATATTTTGTTAGAGGCCGGTCATGTGGCCCAAAACCTTAACCTTGTTGCCAATGCTCTCGGGTTAGGCTGTGTGAACATTGGCGGCTATTTTGACCGTGAGATAGACGAGTATTTGGATTTAGATGGTATCACCCATTCGACGATATACACGATTGCGATCGGTGGGAAAACAGACGCTTCGGAAAACACGTCTAAGAAGGATGGTATCCCGACTCATCCGCATGCGTCAGAAAGGAGTGGCTCTAATGCCATTGAAGCTGAATAATATCGACCCCCATGACCCGACCAAAGTCATTCCACTGGATCCAGATGCCTCTGAACACGCAGCAATGATGAATGACCTACAGGGCAATATTCTTAAGGGTCACGGGCGGCATCATACGGCTCACATTTTCATAAAATTCGGGAAGGATCCTACCCAAGCCAGGAAATGGGTAAAGAAATTTTCAGAAAGCGTCACCTCCGCATTTAACCAACGAAAAGTAGCTCTTGCCCGCCGGAAGGCACTTGATTCAGGCGAAAATTGGGAAGAAACGACATTCAGGGGTTTTGTCCTCTCTGCCAAGGGATACCAAGCATTAGGTTTCAAAGAGAGCCAAATCCCCTCTGATCCCAAATTTCGAAAGGGCATGAAAGCCTCCGGTCAAGATCTCAATGACCGGCCTTCCCAAGAATGGGAAAAACCATATAGAGATGAAATTCATGGCATGATTATTTTGGCCCACAAAAATGAAGCATTCCTAGAAGTCGAAAGAAGGGAATTGCGGGATGATATAGAAAATACCAAGGGTGCTTTAAAGGAACTCGCTATCCAGGAGGGCAGAGTACTTCCCTTGGATAAAAACGGAAATATCGTGGAACACTTTGGATATGTTGATGGTCGTAGCCAACCTCTTTTCCTCCAGGAGGATATCGAGTCCGAAAAAAAGAAGGAGGGCATTGACCAGTATGATCCTTCCACTCCCCTCAGTTCGGTGCTGATAGAAGATCCTAACGGTGGAAAGGAAAGCCAGAGCTATGGAAGTTATTTTGTCTTCAGAAAGCTTGAACAGAATGTTAAAGGGTTTAAGGATGCTGAAGCACAGCTAGCAGAAGTATTGAAACTTAAAGATGAAGAAGCCGAGAGAGCGGGAGCTCTCGTTGTGGGACGTTTTGAAGATGGGACACCGATTACATTACAAAAAGGCGATGGAATGGATGTTCCCGCTTTTAATAATTTTAACTACCAAAAGGATAGGAATGGTTCCAAATGCCCTCTTCAGGGACACATTCGAAAGGTCAATCCGCGCGAGCAATCACAAGAAGAACGGGGGCACCGAATTGCCAGACGGGGAATTACTTATGGGAAGCGGAGAGAAGATATGGGGGATCGCCCTGAGGATGGAGTCGGTCTTCTTTTCATGTGTTTTCAAGCTGATATCGCGAACCAATTTGAGCGATTGCAGCAAATGGCTAATGCCACATCCTGTGGACTTGATCCTATCATCGGCCAGACCGAGGATAAAAAAATACCTCTTCAACAACAATGGCCTTGCGAATGGGCTGGGGAAAACAGGAAAACCCAACCATTTGATTTCCAGGGATTCGTCACGCTGAAAGGCGGAGAATATTTTTTCGCGCCAAGTATTAGTTTTTTAAAAAGCCTTGGGTGAGGCGAGCAATCAGAGCTTGAAAAAAATATCGAACAGAAAGCCCATGAAGTAAAAAATGACCGAAACAATGACTTCGAGTAGAGCAGGGCAACCCAGCACATCTCCATAAGATATATGACGTCTTACAGATGGCTTCAATCTCTATGAGAATAGGATGAACAGGCAGGCAAAGGGACTTTCCGAACTGAATAGAAGATGAGAGCAGGCTATTCTGAATAATTACCCTTTCGCCCAGCTAATCCCAAAAACCTCCCCAAAGTGGTGAATGATTTGTGTCCGAACCAGATGCGAATCAATTGATCTCCCAAGGTTCTTTGCCATGGAGGCCATGGTACAGCCTTCAATGCCACATGGCGCTAAGAAGGGAAACGGTTTGAGATCGACGTTCACGTTTAAGGCAAATCCATGCATGGTTACCCCACGGGAAATTCGTACACCGATGGACGCAATTTTTTCTAAATGACCTGCCTCACTGTCGACCCACACCCCGCGAAACGATTCATGACGACATCCGGCAATACCCCATTCCCCTAAGGTGCGAATTAGGACCTCCTCCAATTGCTGGACATATATTTTTGGACCAGGACAGAAATTTCGAAGTCGTAGAATTGGATATCCGATCAACTGTCCGGGGCCATGATAGGTCACCGATCCGCCTCGCCCGGTCTGATGAAGGTGGATTCCCATGTCCTGCAGTTCAGGCCAATGAGGCTCCCAATGCTCCGGTTTGGTTGTTCGCCCCAAGGTGATGACGGGTTCGTGTTCGGTCAAGACCAATGTGTCGGGTCGATGGTCCTCAAGACGTTGGGTTGCCAAAGATTGTTGAAGCTCCCAGGCTTCTGCATAGGGCAGGTGGGGAAACGTCAGAATCATTCCCGGTTGCCGAGAATCGGAGAGAGTCATACGCATGCGTTCTCAGGAAGAAGGGAATACTAACGGGAGACCCAAGGCTTCCAGGATAGGAGGTGGGAGGCGTTTGACTTTGCCATTGGAATTGACTGCCACGAGTGTTGCCGATCCTTCCACCACCAATCTTTTGCTGGTGCGATCTGTGATGACATGGGAAAAGGTGAGAGACGTTCGTCGATCGGCTGCTACCGTTGTCTCGACCACCAGGGTCTCTCCATAGGTGGCGGCCGATCGATAAGAAAGTTCGGCGCGTATCACGCGAAATTCGGTTCCTTCCTTTATCAACTCGGCAACCGACAGGCCATGGGTATCAAAGTAATGCGTTCGGGCTCGTTCAAAGTATTTCAGATAGTTGGCGTAATAGACGACTCCCCCACAGTCTGTATCTTCATAATAGACCCGTACTTCCATTCCGGCTGGTTGCCTCCGCTACACATTCATAGTTGGAAATTCTGGAAGGTCGGTAGGAGCCACGCCACTTAATTTTATCACCAGGTCATAGAGTTGATGGAAGCGTTCAGGTTTAATGGGTTCAAATCCGTAGCCCAGCAGCGCATGATCAGCGGCATCAAATAAGGACTTCATTTTTGACCAATCAGTGACAAAGCGTTCCCCCATGGGATCTCCGAGCGCAGCCAACGCCTGAAATTGCGCCTGCAGAGGAAGGCGATATTTCCCATCAATTTCGTTGAGAAATTGTCTGCGACAGGTGTCTCGCAGGTCCTCAGGGAGTTGTTCGAGACTCACATCCCAACTTTTCAGGTGATACTGGGTAAACAATCTGGATTGAGCAAAGGCCTCCAAGGCTCGAAGCAGGACATGAGTGGCGGCTTCAAGATCCCGAACCCGGTCTCCTCGGCGTTTAGCCCATGCTAATAAGTCGAGAGACACTCCCGGTTTAATGTCTTTTGAATCCAGCACAATTCGTTCAAGAAACGTGAGATTTCCTTTGAGTAAGTGAAGGAGACGATCCATTCCAGGAGGGCCGCCCCACACAGAGGCCAGTTCCAAGGCTTTGATCCCGCCCTTTAATTTTTCCCAGGCAGTACGATAGAGCAGTTGATCCCAGAGGCCATAGGCCTGTGCGACATCGGCCAAGGCCCGATAGAAGGGTTTCAGTCCGCCGCTGATGCGATGCTCCAGTGTATGAAACCCTTTAACGGCGGCATCATAAGAGCCATGGTTGAAATGGTAACAAGCCTCGTGTCGTAGGCGCGGTGCCTCTTCGTCCCAAGGATTGGCAGAGGTTTCAGATTGCGATAACAGTTTGGTGATCCCCTCAACAGTTTGGTCAGCAGACGGAAAGGGATGCCCGGGGACCAACAACACTTTGGTGGAAAAAGGAAATCCTGTCAGCGCCATGGCGGAAGCCATACCAACGGTTGCGTTGGTGATATCAATCACCAGCTCGCCCGGCGTCACCTTCCAGGTCGTCAATAGAGGGCCAAGCCCCTGGGCCAGGGCCTTCTGGCACGCGGAAAAACTTTCTGGAGAAGGGGTGAAGATCCAGTCCCAACGTTGGGGCATGCGGGACAGGGCTGGAGGGATTTGGGACTCCACGACCTCTTTATGAGATTCGTGCAGGAAAAAACACACCATGTCAGGATTTAAATGTCGAACAATGGCGATGGCGGACGTAGGATCGGATTGAATGGCAAGTAGGAGTGCTTTGGTGGGGATATGGGCACTCACAATGGGTCGACTATATCATCGGTTGAGGAGACCGGCAAGAAAACTGATGCCGGATATTAGTCCTCAACGGCTAGCCCCTGTATTTCTCTTAGGAGAGTGTGAAATTTAGGTCCTATCCTGATAGAATCGGCCACGATGAATATTGATGCGGTCATTCAGGCCTTTGAAACCAGTGCGGATGTGAAAAATGAATTTATCCGGACACATGCGGAGCGTGTGGTTGAAGTCGGTCAATTGTTGATCCGCGCATTTCGAGAAGGCCGAAAGGTCTTGCTCTTTGGAAATGGTGGGAGTGCGACGGATGCTTCGCATCTTGCTGCGGAATTTGTCGGTCGGTATCGCCGCGATCGAGATCCCCTCCCTGCCCTGGCATTGGCCTGCGATATGGCCGCAATAACCTGCATTGCGAATGATTACGACTTTACAGATATTTTCTCCCGGCAAATAAAGGCGCATGGCCGCAAGGGGGATGTGGCCATTGCCATTAGCACCAGTGGGAACTCCCTGAATGTGATCCGTGGTGTGGAAGCCGCCACTAACAGTGGTCTTGTCACAGTGGCCTGGACAGGCGCCACCGGGGGTAAAGTGGGAGATCTCGTCGATTATTGTTTTCGGGTCCCTTCTTCGGTGACGGCACGTATTCAAGAATGTCACATTACGCTGGGGCACGTGTTGTGCGAATTTATTGAAGAGCGTCTATTTGGTGACCAGGGCTAAATCATTACCAACCGGTGCGTCCCCGAAGCTGAATCTCGCCCGGCTTCGTACCTACCCGCTTCAAACTCGTCATTCCAAAGTGAAGATGGCGGATTTTGGCTCCCCTTGGCGGCGGGCGGGTACCTTTCAAGCCTTTCTCAAAACCCTGCCGGATATTTTAGCAGGCAAAACTTTCCGCGCTGTGGTCGCGGCCATTGTTGATGCCAGACGGAGGGGAAGACCGGTGATCCTCGGCATGGGCGCCCATCCCACCAAGGTCGGTCTGAATCCCATCGTCGTGGACCTGATGCGAAAGGGCGTCATTACCGCCGTAGCCATGAATGGGGCCGTCATTATCCATGATTTTGAGTTAGCCTATCTTGGGCAAACCTCGGAGGAGGTTGAAGCCGAAATTGATTCCGGACGATTTGGCATGGCAGAAGACACGGGACGGATTTTAAATGAGGCGATTGTGAAGGGCTGGCAGGAGGGTTTGGGCATTGGAGAAGGGGTCGGCCGGTATCTCTTGAAGCATCCTAAGCAGTTTCCACATCGGCGATGGAGTTTGCTGGCGGCCGGTGCGCAACTTGGTCTTCCGGTGACGGTGCATGTGGCGATCGGGACCGATATCATTCACATGCACCCTCATGCAAACGGCGAAGCGATTGGTGGTGGCTCATTATTAGATTTTCGCAAGCTGGCCGCAGTGGTGTCGAAGATGGAAGGGGGCGTGTATATTAATTTGGGATCAGCGGTCATGATGCCGGAAGTCTTTCTCAAGACCGTGACGTTGGGCAGGAATCTGGGACGAGCCTTAAAACAGATTACGACGGTGAATATGGATTTTCTCCCGCATTACCGACCAATGACCAATGTCGTCAAACGGCCAACGCAAAAAGGCGGGAAAGGATATGCGCTGACCGGCCATCATGAATTGATGGTTCCGCTTTTGGCCGCAGCCGTGCTGGAGGCGCTTGGCAGGTAAGGGATTCAAACGTGACTGCGATTTTATAGACACGGGACAATCAGGTGCGGGCTTAAGGAGTAGAACCTTCATGAAAAAGAAAATTCTCATCGTCGATGATCATCCCGACATTGTCCTCATGCTTACGGATCGTTTAGAAGCTCTGGGTTATGACACGATTTCCGCTGGAAATGGCAAGGAAGGCCTGGAGAGATATGAGCAGGATTTTCCTCACCTCATGCTGTTGGATTTGGAAATGCCGGAGATGGCCGGCATGGAAGTATTACACCAATTAGCAAAAATCCTTGTGAAAAAGAATGGAGAGGCTGATTCTCAGGCATTTGGCGGAGGAGAGTGTCTCCCATTGCCTGTGGTGGTCATGACGGCTCATGGCACAATTTCCAAAGCCGTTGAAGCCATGAAAGCGGGAGCATATGACTTTCTCACTAAACCTATTGAGTTGGACCATCTGGCTCTCGTCCTCAAAAAAGTCTTAACGCGGGAAGCGTTAGGGCGGCAGGTTGCCGCGCTGCGCACGGAAGTAGAAAGCCGGTATAGCCAAATCGTCGGGAATAGCTCTCAGGTGCACTTAATGGTGGAGTTGGCCAAACGGGCTGCCGAGGCTGACGCCACTGTGTTGCTATTAGGAGAAAGCGGGACGGGTAAGGAGTTGTTTGCGCGGTCAATTCACCAATGGAGTGATCGGCGGGAAATGCCATTCAGTATCATCAATTGTGTGGCTCTCACCGAAACCCTCCTGGAGAACGAACTCTTTGGTCATGAAAAGGGGGCATTTACCGGTGCAGATTCTCTCCAAAAAGGGAAAATTGAAGCGGCGGATGGGGGAACAGTTTTCCTGGATGAAATCGGTGATATGCCACTGGGGCTTCAGGCAAAATTACTCAGGGTCCTTCAGGATCATGAGTTTCCACGGGTAGGAGGGACGCGATTGGTCCGCGTCAATATTCGGGTGATCGCGGCCACTAACAAGGATCTGAAGCGAGCAGTCAAAGAGAAGACCTTTCGGGAAGACCTGTATTTCAGGCTGAATGTCGTGAACTTGATATTACCGCCATTACGGGAGCGTCCCGAGGATATCATTCCTCTTGCCGAGCATTTTTTAGCGCGCCACATGCGAGAAATGAAAAAACGGAAGCGGAGGTTTTCCAAGTCTGCCATCCAAACGATGCGTTGTTACGCATGGCCCGGCAATATTCGGGAACTGGACAATGCGATTGCTCGAGCGGTGGTGTTGGGAGTTGATGAGGAAATTTCTTCAGACCTTTTGGGATTGGGTGGAGGAAAGGACGAACTCGATGAGGTCGACAACCTCCCCTACCATGAATCCCTGGACCGATTCGGCACTCGCATTCTGGAGCAAGCCATGCGTCGGAGCAATTGGAGCCAAACCAAAGCCTCAGAGCTTCTGGGGCTTCAACGTACCTACCTCTCCCGCCTCCTCAAACAAAAAGGCATTCAGCAGGGCACTGAGGATTCCTGACCATTTTGGCCTATCGGGAAATCCAGACAGACGTCCAAGAGAGGTCCCCGCACATGACCGCTGAAGAGGATTGGAAAATGACAATTCTGTTTGGCGTTTGGCCTGAGTGGGGAAATTGAAGAATGCGCCAAAATCCCGCATATTTGGAATGTAAGTGTTGATTCCGACAAAAAAACAGTCATTTTATGGTTCAGGGAATCCGAGATTCCCGGCCTAATTCGAATCAGTCAGGTGTTCAATGAGCAAAAATTGGTGAATCTTTTTATAAATTTGATAGGAAATTTTTCCGTTCAAAATGAGAAAGTTTTCTAAACTTGAGGTATCGATGGTGCTGTTAAATGGGTCCGGGTCTGGTTTGCCAGCAATATAAGACCCCTGGAGAAACCTGCCTAATCCCCATGGTGAGCCCACCCGAGCGTAAAATCCGGTAAAGTTCTCTTCATTTCTCAGGTCCAGGTTCACATTTGTATAGGTGTAGTCCAACGAAACCGACAATTTTTCGGTGATCTGATTTTTCAGAGAAATTTCCGCCCATTGGGAAATAGTAGAAAGGAGTTTTTGATCCTGTTTCCAATTTCCCCGGGCCCGGCAATCTGACAAAATCAATCAGGTCATTCAAATGGTTACGAAACCAGCGGAGTGCGACTTCAAGGCGGTCCCTCCTTAGAATTTTTGTAGCTCTTATCTCTACCGGAAATTTTTTCCGAGGTTAATTCCAAATTGGCTATTCCGGTCTCAAGGTTAAATAACCGGGGCAGGCATGCCCCATCAAAAAAATATCCGGTGGTCAAGGAATAAAAATCCTCCCAAACCCCCTTTCCTTGCATTGGTGCTTGACATGTTTTCCAAACAGACGGCCTTTCACTTTGACTCTGTTTGCCATGGGAAGTAAGGCCTGGCTGTTGGTTCCTGTGACAACGATTTTGTTCCTTTTTGGGTGGTTGATTCCGGAAAAGGAGTTGTTGGTGAAAATGTTTAAAATGTTTTGGAATCGGTCAAAATGAAAATTTCCCGCATCTCCAACTTAGTTTCTTCCTAAGGGGTCGTATCCAATTTTTCTTGCTTGGAATCTTTCTTCTGCGGGCCGTTCTAATACATGAGGCTTCATGGCAGGGGTTCACGGTTTCAGCCTCGGCAGGGTATGGAGTGTCATGGCCAGATGACCGGGGTGCCGAAATTTTTTCTAGGACTCAGGTGATTTCTTCACCACAGGACGGGTCACCGCGCAGGTGAATTCCTGGCCTTGAAAATTGAGGAGATACACTGAAATCTCAATAGGGAACTCCTGGCCATTTTTGGTGCGGTGGATCGATGGGTAGGATAAGGGGTGACCCTTCCGCAAGCTTTCCAGGTGTTGTTGAAATTTTTCATTGTCATGGTAGGGGGCAATGTCGGGAATACGAAGGGTTTGGAGTTCTTCCTGTGTATATCCTAAGGCGTCGCAAGCAGCCTGATTGGCAAAACGTAAGCGTTTATCCGAATCCGCCACCATGATCCCATTGGGTACATGATCAAACGCGAATTGCATCAGTTGCGCGTACTCTGCCAGTCGTTCATATGCGGTGAGGTTCAATGATTGCTGCGTGGTCCCCTCAAGGGAAGCCCCGGTTGAGCTTGGTTGAAGAAGTGAGGGGAAGGTGGTCATTGGAACCGTGGGCGCGGAAGAGCCTTGCCACCCTCCGATGGCTATGTTTCGTGCCAAACAGGCCCGATGAATGGCAGATTTAACTTCCTGCCGTTTGTACGGTTTGGTGAGGTAGGCGAAAGCTTTATCGAGAATGTCGGGGTTGGCAGTCTTTCGTAAGGAGGTAAAGGCGGTCAACAGGATCACGGGCAAGTGTGGATGCGTTTGAGAGAGTTCGTTGAGAACTTCAATGCCATCCCGGTCAGGAAGTCCGACATCGAGGAGCACGACCTCATACGATGAGGTCGTACTTTTTTTGAGGGCTGCCCCTCCGGTCTCTACAGGGTCCACCTCAAAACCTTCCTGGCGAAGGTAATCAGAGAGGGCAAGAAGAATGTCGGTGTCGTCATCCACGAGCAAAACTCGCGGCTTCGTGGACAAAGGTGACATCTTTCCTTTCCTTGCAGGCGATCCAGAACCTTGTGGAATGTGGAAACCAGAGGTCACCTAGAATTGTTTCTACAGCCCTCCAGCAATTCTTAGGAAAAACTTCTGCAAATTGCGGGCTTACGTAAATGATTGTTTTTCGAAGAGGAGAGAACTGTCAAAATAAAAAAATGTATCCATTTAGATAATTGTTGTATCTAGACGGATACATTTTTGACAAATTTCAATTCTGATTTTTAGGAAATTGGCGTCGATGTTGTGACGGGTAAAATAACACAGAAGCGACTGCCCTCTCCTGGCGTACTCTCCACCCAAATCGACCCGCCGTGCAGCTCGACTAAACTCTTGGTAATAGCCAGGCCGAGGCCGGCTCCTCGACTTTTCATTTCAGATGATTGCCCACGGTAAAATCGTTCAAAAACCGTCTGTTGTTCCTCGAGAGGAATGCCGCAACCGTTATCAATGACACAGGTTTGAAGCATGCCGTCTTCCCGCTGCTTCACTTCCACGGTCACGGTTCCGGAAGATTCCGTAAATTTGAGGGCATTATTGATGAGATTGGTAAAAATCTGAATGAGTTTATCCCGATCGCCTTGGATGAATCCGATTGGAGGGGAAATATGAGCTTCGAGAATGAGAGACCGTTCCTGCGCCATAGGTTGTAATGTTTCCACGACCTCTCTTACGAGGCTGCCCATGTTGACGGAGCTCTGGTGCAAGTCCATGCGGCCGGCTTCGATGCGGGAAAGGTCCAAAAGATCATTAATCATTCGAGTGAGTCGTTCGATATTGTATTTCATTCGTTCCAGGTAGAAGGATTGTCGGTCATTCAGATTCCCGACTAAGCCATCCAACATATTTTCCACCAACCCTTTGATAGAGGTCATCGGGGTGCGAAGTTCATGTGAGACAATCGATACGAAGGAGGATTTTAACCGGTCTAATTCTTGAAGTCGTTCATTGGCCGACTGCAGGTCTTGCGTGCGTTCTTTGACCCGTTCTTCGAGAGTTTGAGCGAGTTTTTCGACTTCTTCATAGGTTTGGGCGTTGTCGATGGCCACAGCCACGTGACTGGCTATGGTCAAAAGCAAATCCAGATCTTCCTGCGTGCAGCGTTGGTTCCCGCGATCGGCTCCCAGATATCCCAGGACGCGTTGATGACTTAGCAGCGGTGCGCACACAAAAGAGCTCACTTCCATTTGTCGACAGATTGGAAGGAGGAGAGGGCTCAACTGATGGGCTATTTCCTCCAGATCGTATGCCAGGACCGGACGTCCGTGGATTAAAAGGGTTTCATCTATGCTTCCTGGCGTAATGGGAAATTCAAGGTCTCGAATTTGTGTCTCCAATTCCGGAGGTACCCCGGACACATCTGAGATCATGCACTTGGTGCTTCCTGGATCCTGGAGAATCAGGATCATACGTTGGAACCCCAGATTTTTTCGAAGAAGCTTCAGGACAGTGGAAAACAGTTTTTGAATATCTAATGTCGAGGTGATCACAATTCCGGTTTGGTGCAAGGTACTGAGTTGTGTGACCTGTTTCGTGATGGTGTGAACATAATGGGAGATGGCTTCTTCACGTTGTTGGAGGGCTCGTGCCATCCGATCGATGCTGGTGGTGAGTTGTCCTACTTCATCCTGGGTGTCAGCGGTAACCGTCACGGCCAGATCCCCTTCAGCGATTTTTTGAGAGGCTTCCACCAAACGATGAAGAGGCGTAACGATGCGATTGGCTAACAGAATTGTGAGAAGAATGCCCACGAGGATGATTACCACGGTGAGGAGACCGATGTGCCATACCGTTTGGTTGAGGGATTGTTGCATGTGTGCGGTGCTGAGGCCGATTTGGATGATGCCGATGATGCCGGACGGTTGGGGGGGAACTGTCAGACGGTCTTGAAGGTTTTCTGACAACAGCAGTTCCATTGTGGAGAGCCGCCTATCTTGCCGGTAGACCGGAAGGGCGAAATCGTAAATGGTTTCTGATCCGACTCTGAATCCTTCTGCACCCTTTCGTTCTGCGGACCTACTAGGGAGAAGTCCTTCCTTGAGCGGTGAGGTATGTAAGACTGTCAAAAGTGGCTCAATGATGAAATTTTTTGGAGCTGATGTGATCAGACTCTCTGTAAGGGAATCATCCGGGAATAAGGGATGCGTTTCGTCCCGAGTGAGCTTCGTCGAATTCACTAACTTTCCTTTTGATTTCCCGACTAACACGTTACCGTCCTGGTCGCGTGCGATGGCGTAGACGACCTCTGGAGCCGATAACGCGCCTTCTAACATCGTCTCCAGATAGTGTGTATCTTGAATAATGAGTCGATTGACGCTGACATTGTTTAGTGTTTTAACCAGTATCGTTCCCGTTTTGAGTAGCGCACCTTTCATGACCTCGGCTTCCTGCTGAATGAGGTATCCACTGAGGCTTGAGCAGGCAAGAACGATGATCAGACTGACAAACAAGGAAAACTTCGTTCGTAAGGTGAGAAATCCCCGGGGTATTCCGGTGGGTTCAGTTGGGAGAGGCGATGGCGCTAGAGTAAGTTGGGGGTTAAAATTGCTCATCGAATTGCCTCAGAATGTCTGGAGTGAGAGAGAGGCTCAAGTACCTCGCGGACTTCTGATTGATGGACTGATGGACGCGTTTGGGAGGGATAATCGTTCCCAATAGTGATGAAGCCGTTTGTCCGGCCAGCTGTTGGGTAAGCTGGCCGGCCTGTTTGCCAATGTCCACATAATGAAAATATGCGCCGACAACTGCGCCGCTACGCACTAATCCGGCGGAAAAACCGACGACGGGAATCTTGGCTTCCAAGGTTGTACTCAACAGAAAATCCAGAGTGTTTTCGGTGAGAACGGTACTGTCTGGTAACAGCCACAAGGCGTCGATGTGGCCTTTGAGAGCATTGAGTGCGGAAGTGACATCTTGTTCTTGATGTACTTCTTTGGAGACGATCGTGATGCCCAATGTCTTGGCGTCATGGAGAAGTTGACTATGCATTTCGTTTGATTTTTGCGGATCGAAAAGCACTCCTATGCGTGAAACCTTGGGTGCCAAAGTGTGTAGAGACTTTAGGTGTTGTCGGAATGGGACATCCAGAGAGAGACCGACCATGTTGGCGGTCGGCAAGCCATATTTTTCCGGATCAAGAACCAGACAAAATATGACGGGGATATCCAGAATTTCGAGTTTGGCAGCCAGAGCCGCTTTTAATCCCACGGCCAGCACAACCTTGGCATTAGACGCGCGAATGCGCCGCGATAGAATGCGGCCTTTTGCCATGTCCCCCTGGAGATCGTATTCCTCTGTCACGTGAAAGGAGGAAGGGAGAGCCGATGTAAATGCGTTAATGGCTTCAGAGTAGGCGTTGATGTCTGCCGACTTCAGGATGGCGACTTCCTCGGCAAAGGTGACAGTGGACAGGTTGAGCAATAATCCCACACACAAGCTCACCCGGATAAGCTGCATCCAATGAGGTGATCGGTGGGATATATCCCTTAAATTGTTCATTATTTCTCAGCGACGATTATGAGGTAATTCGTTCTAGATTTACCTTGTTTTCGCCTCGGATTTTGTGGGGTTAAGGCGGAAACGCACCTTTCCCTTGGGATTTTTACCCAAATATTGAGAAGAAGCAAGGATAGTACCGATGGAAACTAGCCAATAATAATGAGAAATTTTTGAGTTGGATTTGAGCAGAAATTTAAGGGGATGATGGCTTATATAGAGGGGAAGAGCGAATCCGCCTAGGACGGTTCATCAGATGGAATGGGAAGTCATCTTCAGAATATTGCATTGAAAAATGAGGCATTCCCAGATATTCGGAAGACAACACTTGCCCAGAAAGACTGTGCCTGTGAAAACTCTAGGGTAAGCGATGCCAATCGTATTCTGAAACAAATTGAGCGGTAAGTGAGCGAATCATTCTGGATTCTGCCGTTTCTTGAATTTTGGGAGTCTGATAATGTGGTTGCCAGCCGCAATTCAGGCAACGTATCACGGTTTCATTCGAAGTTTCTCCACCCTCTTTGTGCACCAAGCCTTGGCATTTCGGACATTGAGAAAGTGTGTTGGCAATGTAGGTTGGTGGATCGGGTCTGAGTGAATCCAAATGGATGCGAGTATGGCGTCGGCGAATTTTTCTGATTGTGCTAGACGGGTTATTGGCGGATGAATTGGTCATTTGTTGAAGAGTGGATTTCATCATGAGTATCCCTTCTCTAAAAGATAAATGCAGTGGTGGTGTGCTCTTAAGTCTTTAGGATTGCTTCCTTTCCCTCTCAATTGCGTTTTCCGGTGGTACCTAGTGATTTAAGCAAGAGAAGTGCCTGAAGAACGAAAATTAATTCTAAAAAGAAAATACCAATAATAAGTAAGAAATATGGTGCTAACCGATTAGAACTACGCACATGGTCAGGGGGTAAGGAAAATCACGTGTTATCCAAACGGATACAGCATGTATCTCATCAGATACAGGGAATGGGTGGTTTTGAAACGTTGGAGGAATGTCCGGGGAATTATGAGTATATGGGATAACGGATGCTGCCCCGCCTTTCGTATGACGGCGGGTGGGGCGATCTGATTATATCTTTGAGCAGGTGACGCGAAAAAGTTTTTGGTCTTCAAGTCGGAGGGCAATGAGTTCCCGCCCCCACACGCATCCGCCGTCGATGGCGAAAACCCGCGGACCTTTCACTACTCCTAAGGCCGACCAATGTCCAAAAATAATAGTGTCCTCTTGTGTCGCTCGATTGGGAACTTGGAACCATGGCATATATCCTTGAGGGGCGTCGTTCGGATGCCCCTTGAATGAGAAATCAGGAATACCTTCTTTGGTACAAATCCGGAGGCGAGTCAAGACATTGGTAGTGAGACCTAACCGTTCGTCAGGGCTCAGATGGGGAGAAAACACGTTAGCTTTTCGAAAATAGATTGCGGGGAGGCGCTGGTGAAAATTCTCATCCTGCAAGGCTTCCTCCACCTCACGAGCTAACTCCAGTACTTGAGAAATGGACCAGGATGGTAAGAGGCCTGCATGAACAAGGCAATATCCATCTTCGACGTGGGCAAGGGGTCGAAAGCGCAACCAGGTGAGTAATTCATCCACATCAGGTGCCGAGAGAACTGATTGTAAGGTGTCTTTTCGACTAAGGGCGGTTATCTTGGCCCACACCGCCAGAAGATGTAAGTCATGATTGCCCAACACAGTGATGGCCGAGGCCCCCAACTGTTTGATGAGACGAAGCACTTCCAGGGAATCAGGTCCTCGATTGACTAAGTCCCCGGCGAACCAGAGACGATCGGTTGCGGGATTAAAGCGAACCTTTTCTATCAGACGGTGTAAGGCCTGGACGCATCCCTGTACATCTCCAATTGCATACGTAGCCATTGTGAAGGATCCTCGGATGGTAAAAGGAAATTCTAGCTGAAGAATACCCTAATCTAGCATTTTTTTTCCGCGTTGGTGTCAGGGTCTTGCTACAATGGGCACATGTTTGAAGGAGTCTTTGTTTTTCAACCCTCTCCCTGGGACGATCGGAATTGGGCGAGTCTCAGTGGACTGCCTTTAGAAGAGGTATGGCTCCCCGTTGATGAGTCCGTCACGATTTTCGGCTGGTTTGTAAACGCTGGACCAACCAAGCCGGTGCTCCTGTGGTGTCATGGCAATGCGGGTAATATCAGCCATCGGTTAGACAATATTCGTGAGCTGTATCGGTGGGGATTATCTGTTTTCATTTTTGATTATCGGGGCTATGGCCGGAGCACGGGCTCTCCTTCTGAAGCCGGCCTGTATCAAGATGCCCTGGCCGGATATGACTATCTTTTGAACCGTCGCGGGATTGACTCGAACCGGATTGTCGTGTTTGGACGGTCTCTTGGCGCTTGTGTGGCTGGGGAAGTGGCTATTCGCCGGGCATCGGCCGGAGTCATTCTTGAAGGGGCGTTTCCATCTATCCAGGCCATGTCGGACCACCATTACTTAGGATTGCCGGCTCGGTGGTTGTTAAATGCGGAGTTCAATCTGGCTGAAAAGGTTGCCAAGCTCAGGCGTCCGCTATTGGTGATTCATGGCGAAAAGGATTCCATTGTTCCGGTGTCCTTGGGGCGGCAAATTTATGATGCCGCACATGAACCTAAGCAATGGTTTGTGGTAGTGGGTGCGGAACATAATGATGTGCCGTTTGTTGGGGGAACCGCCTATTTTCAGAAAATCATGGGCTTTGTTCAGACTGTGGTCTCCAAAGGACATGGAGGATCGCAATGAATGATGTAATCCTGCTTGACCACCATTTTGATTGATGGCTACCATCCTCATTGTTCTGGACCACTATATTGCCGGATTAAACAAGTTCATGGGTTCTGTTCCGTATCTCTATCAAATAAATTGTTCTCCAGGCGGACTCCCCAAGCTGCCCGTGTCCAAGGCCTGGATCACCTTCAATGGGATAAATGGAGACCGGTCTCGGAATCGGGTACTACATGGCGGGCCGGATCGGGCATTATGCCTGTTTTCGTTTGAGGTCCTTAAGGCCTTACAACGCGAGGGACACACTGTTCACGCTGGAGCCTCCGGAGAAAACCTGACCGTGGCCGGTCTGAACTGGGCACAACTGAAGCCAGGGGACCATTTGAAAATTGGAGAAGAGGTGCAGATCGAATTGACTAGCTATTGCGAACCATGCCGTCATAATGCGCAATGGTTTGTGAATGGAGACTTTTTCCGGATCTCTCACCGGCAGCATCCTGGATGGAGCCGGTTATATGCTCGAGTGTTGTCCGAGGGACGCGTACGGCAAGGTGATGGCGTGTGGGTCGAAACGTTGCCGAAAGGAAGGTGAAATGATGGAACGGGTGCTCGAACCGGAAATTATGGATGAACCTGAGCAAGTTCAGGCCTATGCCGAGGCGGATTTTCAAGAAGAAAATCAAGGTTTTGTGGATAATTTTCTTCGACTCTTTGAGGATCGTGATGGCCCTCATGTTGTGGATGTGGGTTGCGGCCCCGGTGATATCTCTATCCGCCTGGCAAGGAGTCATCCCACCTGCAGGATTACAGGAATTGATGCCTCCATCCCCATGATTACCTGGGCGGAACAGGCCGTGAAGCAAGCTGGGTTAGCCCATCGAATAGAATTTCTCTCTCAACGGTTTCAAGATGTCAGTTTGGCCACTCCAGCTGATGCAGTAATGTCAAACAGTTTGGCCCACCATGTTCCCAATCCCCTACGATTTTGGTATGAGATAAAAAAAATGCTCAAACCCGGCGGGTTAGTGCTGGTCATGGATCTCCTTCGTCCCGATTCTCCCGAGGAGGCTCAAGCGCTCGTCGATCAGTATGCGGCTCAAGAACCAAAGAGATTACAGCAGGATTTCTTTCACTCCCTGTTGGCGGCATTTACGGAGGATGAGGTGGCTGCCCACCTCGCAGAACTTAATTTAAGTCGTTTGATGGTAGATGTGCCGGATGATCGGCATTGGATCGTGTATGGAAGGGTGTACTAACCCGGTAAAGATCTTGACGCTTTGGTCCTGTAAGTCTTAAAGTGCTCGTTCGGTTGGGGGATCGTCTAGGGGCAAGACATAAGATTTTGGATCTTAGAACCCAGGTTCGATTCCTGGTCCCCCAGCCAGTCAATATCCTCCTCCCATCGACATATCTACGACAAACTCTATTCCTTCTTCTTAAGTCCTTTACTTTATTCAGGTTTGTTTTGATCATTCTGGCTTTGAAGCCGGTCGAAAACATCTTTTCGACAGAAGTGCCTCAGTTTTATTGATATTGCAGAGGACTTTCATTTTTTGGTTCTCGCAAGGAGAGGTCTCGAATGAATCCGGAATAGGAAGGATGCGTTCCTGTCGTCCAGGAGTTTAAAGAAAGTTCAATGGGGAATTCCTGACCGCTTTTCCTTAATCCATGGAGTACGACCGTTTTTCCGATGACGTGAGCTTCGCCTGTCGTCTGCAATCGTTGTATGCCTTTGGTATGAGCTTCCCGATACCGACTGGGCATGATCAGTGTCAGTGGTTTTCCAAACATTTCCTCTGCGGTATATTCGAACATCGATTCAGCAGCCTTATTCCACGACATGATGCGGCCGGTGTGATCGGCTAATACAATGGCATCAATGGCTGCTTGAAAGACGGCTTGAAAGCGGATTTCGCTTTCATACAAGGCGTGACGGGCGCGTTCCATTTTTTTTGCCAGGGCATAAGCCTTAAGTGCCTGCCGGACCGTGGACCTAATTTCGGAACGATTGATGGGTTTATGCAAATAGGCGAAAGCGCCTTGTTCTTCAAGGGGGCCGGTCACATCATCAAGAGTGGTATAACTCGACAAAATAATGATGGGAAGACCTGGCACCGCTTTTGCTAACTTTTCTAGAACGAGTAAGCCATCCATGTCAGGGAGTTTGACGTCCAGGATCACGACACTAGGCGAGTGATGTTTCACGCATTCCAAGGCGGTCACTCCTGTTGAGGCCACATTAATTTGATGTCCTTCGGCCTCGAGAAGATCTCGTAAGGTTAGGACAATATCCTGTTCATCGTCGACAACGAGAATTGGGGAAGAGGACGGTATTGGAGCGGTGGTTGCCATGGTTTAAACCTCATGACTGGGGAAACTGACGTGTTCAATATGGATCTTCATGAGAATGGCCGTATGATGAATACCCACGCAATCTATGTACCATTAACGGGAAGGGTGAATCGGTTAGGCGATAAGTATTTGAATGAAGCGGTAATTTTTGAAAATTATTGCAAGGAAAAGTCCATTTATCGTAGATTTTCATTTATGAGAGACGGTAATTTGATATCTGTTTGGATACATCCATATATCCAAATGGATACACAACCGTGATCTGTATACTGCCCGGGATGAAATTGACGGAGAAGGGTACTGCAGAATTTGACCTGGCTTTCCCATCCGTTTCTTTTACTAGATCGACTATCTACCTTCCAGATCCAACAATCGAACTTTATCAAACGCAAAATTGTGATGGGCACTCATCTCATCGGCTTCGAAATCCGAGTCGGTGATTTTGTCATTTATGGCAGAAACATAAAAATATTTGGACCAATCCGGTGGGTAGGATGTGTGAGGAAATAGAGGGAATAGATCGAGGAAATCTATGCAGATCCATGGTGCTTAAGTTCGGATCGATGAGCCAAAAATGGCAGGTTCGGTCCCGATGTGTTGTCGCTTGAGTTCATCGATTGGATATGGCACTCTCCGCTGGTGATTAATATGATTTGGCCCATATTCATGGGGCAATCGGGTCTGTTGCTAATTCTTAATTGAGAAAGCCTGATATATGTCCACGGATCTCTCTCCTTGGACTGTACACAGATTCCTCATCCTCTCATTCCCATAAATGGGTAGTCACTAAAGTATATAGTGAGTTTGGAGAAAATATGGTTACCCCAATACAGGAGCGGTTAATTGTCGCACTTGATGTGTCCTCTGTAGAGGAAGCTCGTCGATATGTGAAAGATTTAGAGGGTGTGGTCTGGTTTTATAAAATTGGCCTTGAATTATTTCTGGCCGTTAATGTGGATTTTATTAAGGAATTACGCGCACAAAATTGCCGGATCTTTTTAGATCTGAAAATGAATGATATCGATGAAACCGTGCGTCGAGCCGTGAATCTTGCTGCTGACCTTGATGTTGATTTTCTTACCATTTTAGGAAATCATGCCACGGCCAAAGCTGCGGTGCTTGGTCGAGGGGCGGGGTCAATACAAATTTTGACTGTTCCGCTCCTTTCAAGCTGGGGGGAAAAGGATCTTCAAGACCTGGGGATGTTAAGTATACAAGCGGGAGATCCCGCACGTTTTCATTCTCTGGATGACTACGTTCTGTGGCGGGCAGATATGGCAATGGCCCAAGGGTGTGATGGCTTGATCGCCTCAGGGAAATATGTCGGAATTCTGAGAGAACGATTTGGGCAGAAGGCGCTCATTGTCTCCCCAGGTGTGAGACCGGCCGGGCAGAATACCCATGAACATCAACGTTCGTTAACTCCTTTTGATGCCATTCGAGCCGGGGCAGATTTTTTAGTCGTTGGGCGACCTATTCGCGATGCGGATAATCGGCGGAAAATGGCGCAAGCGATTCAAGAGGAGATTGTCCTGGCGGTCAAGGCTGGTCCCTCGAAAAAGCAGGCATTGGTTGGGGGAAGATAGCTGGGGTGCCACAGCAGCAGGCTGAAGCTACCAAAGTGGCTTTCATAAAATTACCAAATTGCCGGCACGTTTTTTTTTCTTCCCTTCCTTCCTTTAGGGATGTCTAACCTTTTTCCATGTTTCCTTTTGTCTCTAGGCTATTCGCCATACTTCCCTTAAGGGTTAGCATGATGAAACGAGTCCTTTTCTATTGAGTAATCATGAGTGAACTGTGATGTCTTGTCGTAACGGATTGTGATCCACCGTTTTTTTGAACATCACAGAGGAGCAATTGGAATTGCCAATGAATCTCTCCCTGATATTCATTCCTTTCCTTAACCTTCTCCCTTTTCTTAAGGGGGAGTATAGTGCGTGACCATTAATGCCGGGATTGGTATGATGGAATCGGATGAGTGGAAAAAACAGGGAATTGATTTTCAGAGGGCTGGGAGCCATGATCAATTCCATGAGGGAAACAGTATCATATATCGTGGATGCTGAAATTCGGTGTGTCGGAGTAGCCTGAGTATTCCTGATATTTCAGAAAAAGAGTGATGTGGAAATAGAACTGTGAGACTTGGGGTGTATCGTTGAAGTTTTTTCCAAAGTGGGTTCCAAAACAAGTATATGCCGCTAATCACCTGGGCAACGGGACTATCTCCCACATGATGAGAAGAGTAAATGTCTGATAGGTCGATGAAATGTAGACCTTGGTTTTGGATGGCTGGATCCAAATGATTCAAAGGGAAGAAGCTCCAAATAGACCTTCGAATAGATTTTAAGGATGACGAACAGGGTTCTGGACGGTAGGCATTAGGGAGGGATGTATGACGATGCGAAGGGAATGGTTGCGAATTCTCATTGTGGAAGACCGTCCAAGCCAATTGGAAATGAATGTCAATGATCTGGCTGAGGAAGGCTATCAGGTGGTGGGGGCCAGGACGGCTGCGGAAGCTTCGGAGTTTGCCAGATGTGAAAGTTTTGCGGTCGCAGTGGTCAATGTGCAAGCGCCAGATGCCGCCGGAGTTTCATTACTTTCTCTTCTCAAGTCGAAAAATGCAGAAATTCAGATGGTCCTGAGTGCAGCCTTTGCCAGCCTGGATTCAGCGAAGGGTGTCATAGGTGAGAGCGCCGTTTCCTACATAAAACGGGAAGGGTCTCCATCCGAATTACTTGGTATTATTCGTCGAACGTTTCGTGACCAACTGACGGAATACACCAAAGACCTGGAGAGATCTCTGACAGAGCGTGATGAACGGTTTCGGCAACTGGTGGATCATATTAAGGAAGTGTTTTGGGTCTTTGCCCCCGACCAGTCCGAAGTCTGGTATGTGAGCCCTCAATATGAAACCGTCTGGGGTCGCAGTTGTGCAAGTTTTAGAGAGGACCCTCAAAGCCTATGGAATGCTATTCATCCTCAAGATCAACCACGATTTCTCACTCACCAAATTGAGCCGGATGGGAATGGGGTTCAGGGAGAATGCCGGATTGTGAGACCGGATAATACTATTCGGTGGGTGCGAATACAAACAGTTCCAATTCGAAAGTCCAATGGGGACTTGCTGAGTCTTGCGGGAGTTGCGGAGGACATTACAGAACGGAAGCGTGTGGAGGAGGCTCTCACGAAAACGGAGCGCCAATTTCGGCAATCAAGCCGCATGGAAGCTATTGGGACGTTGGCAGGTGGCATCGCCCATGATTTTAATAATATTTTAACGGCAATTTTGGGCTACACCGAATTGGCCTTGGCCACGGTTCCAAAGGAAAGCCGTACTCAACGAAATCTGCAAGAAGTGCTGACTGCGGGTCACCGAGCCAAGCACTTAGTGCTTCAAATTTTGACCTTTAGTCGTCAAGCTGGTCAGGGGAAGAAACCCACACCTCTTCACATGGTCGTCCGGGAAGCCTTGAAACTCTTACGATCTACGATTCCCACCACCATTGAGATCCGTCAGTCATTGAAAACAGAGTCCACCATTCTCGCGGATCCGACCCAAATGCATCAGATCATTATCAATCTATGCACCAACGCTGAATATGCTATGCGAGAACCCGGGGGGATTTTGTACGTCGCTCTGGAGGATGTGGAGGTGACGGAGGACCTGACCGGAGCTATCTCGGGATTACATATTGGTCCGCATGTTCGGTTGACGGTGGAAGATACCGGTTCGGGCATGACTCCTGAGGTACTTGAGCGGTTGTTTGATCCTTTCTTCACCACCAAGCCGATTGGCGAGGGGTCTGGGATGGGGATGGCCGTGGTGCATGGAATTATTACGGGTCATAGAGGAGCCATTGTCGTGCAGAGTGTCGTGAATAAGGGGACAAAGATCGAAGTCTATCTCCCGACTGTTCCGACCCAGGTCTTTGAGCCTATCCACGATCCAAAAGCTATTCAGAATGGGAAAGAATCAATTTTATTTGTGGATGATGAAGAGACCATTGTGCGGCTTGGGAAGGAACTTCTCACGCAACTGGGATATACGGTGGAAGTGCACACGAGTTCAATTGAAGCTCTGAGGACATTTAGCGAAGACCCGCATCGTTTTGATCTCGTCATTACTGACCAAGCAATGCCGGGATTGACCGGCGAGGCCTTATCCCGTGAGCTTCTGCGGATTCGCCCGGACCTCCCCATAATTTTGTGTACAGGATTCAGTCATGTGATTTCCGCGGAACGAGCGAAGGCATTGGGAATTCAGGGCTATTTAATGAAGCCATTGGCCATTCGGGACCTGGTTCCCATTATTCGCCATGTGCTTGATAAAACACCTTCGTCGTTAGCCGAGTCTTGACTTATCCGAAGATGAATCCATGGGTAAGCCAGGGTTCTCTTGGTTGGGTGGTGCGCGGTGAATCACTCCAGCAGATGCCGGGTATTCCGGGAATGTTATTCAATAATCATGAATACCAGAAGTGGATGGTTCATTGGCGATAACGTTCGAGGGCTGAGCCGGGAGGTTTTGAGCTTGGCCCATACCATTAATTTTTGGAGGAGCCACAGTTGGTCGCACAGTTCGTGGTGGATCTGTTCCTAGGGAAAAGGAAGAGGACCATCCGGAGTGGGGCGTGGAAAGAGACAAAATAATGGCAAACATTCTTGTTGTGGATGATGATCGGCAGGTTTGTGACTTGTTGAAGCAGGCCTTGGAAGATAAGGGATATACTGTGGACTGTGCTACAAACGGAGTCGAAGGCATCAAGGAATATCGCAACCGCCCAGCCGATCTGATTATTTTAGACATTCTTATGCCCGAAAAAGAGGGGCTTGAGACCATACTGGATTTGCGGCGTGAATTTCCTCAGGTGAAAATCATCGCGATGTCCGGCGGAAGTGAGCGAGCCAAACTCGATTTGTTAGACCTTGCTCGTCGCTTAGGAGCTCAACACACCATCGATAAGCCTTTCCAATTGCACGCCATAACGGACCTCGTTACACAAGCCCTTCACGAAAATTAGCCAGGGTTTACCTATTTGGCCCACGAGCAATGCTGTATTTTCGGACTCAACCCGATGCCGTGTTTATCCCTTTTGTGAGGCAAGCGCTTGACCACGAACTGCAAGCCGTGCGGCGTGTCGCGTCTCACAATGATGTTGAGGCCTGGTTGGTGGAGTATCCGGCCGTGGGGACGCTGTTTACTCCCTATAGTGCACTTATCACGCTTGAGGAATTGCTGGTGGCTCATGAGGCCGCAATGGTCTATCGATTAACTGACTATCATTGGCTTCTGGTATACGAATGTCTCAAAAGTTATTGTCTGTGGCACAACGATCAAATTTATGAAGGATCGGTGTCGTTTGCCATGCTAGGGGGGTACCGGTTTGGGTTGGTGGATTTCGAGACGATGACCAACCGGTATTTCTGGGATCATGACTTTATGGAACTGTTGTATGCTGATACGGATGAACCTGAATGCTGTCCATGTGGAGAACACACAGACAGGTCCGATATAAATCTCTCTTATGGATTACGTCCGCATCCCGAGAAGCTCAAATTAACCCAGGTAGAGGAGATCGCCTGGTGCATTCCGGAGCCAGAAGAATGTGGCCAGTGGCGTCTACCATAAGACCGAATTATCAATAAGTGAAGTGGGGGTAATGTCCCTCAGGAGAAACCATGGAAAAACCCGCGGAGGTGCAATTCCACATTCATGATCTGTTAGGCCGTCGCTGGAGTCCAAGGGCCTTTGCCGATCAGCCGGTAGAACGAGAAAAAATCCAACGCTTGTTGGAAGCAGCACGATGGGCTTCCTCCTGTTTTAACGAACAGCCCTGGGTCTTTATTCTCGCGACCATCGAGCACCCCGAGAACCATCAGAAGCTTCTGAGTTGTCTGGTGGAGGGAAACCAAATCTGGGCGAAGCGAGCCCCACTCCTTCTGCTCACCGTGGCAAAACTCCATTTTGATCATAATGGAGAGGTCAACCGCCATGCCTATCATGATATCGGGTTGGCCGTGGGCAATCTGGTTATGCAAGCCACAGCCATGGATCTGTCGGTTCATCAGATGGCTGGGATTCTTCCCGACGCCATTCGCGAACGCTATGCCCTTCCCGCCGGCTATGAAGCCGTCACCGGGATTGCCATCGGGTACCAGGGAGATGCTTCCACACTTCCTGATGGGCTTCGTGAACGGGAGTTGGCGCCACGGTCTCGTAAGCCGTTGAGGGAATTTGTGTTTTCCGAGACGTGGGGACAAACCCCGGAATATTTGTAACGCATTGAATCCCCCCGATCTATGTATCGGAGCGATCCATCCCACGTTCTTGGACTGCTTCCCTCGCTCATCAGAAGCAGTGAGTTCTCTCTGTATATCTACGGGATCATGTCTGATAAAGCCAGGCATGTGCTCTGTGAAAGGGTAAGACGAAAAGAAAACAGGATGGTAAACTTCCTGAGGAAATGAAGGCCTATTCAACAATAATGGAGGGGAAATGAATCTATGATTACAGCCATAGGCGATGTGTTACGGCGATGTTATGAGCGGGGGTGGATTACCAGCCGTGACGGAAATTGTAGTCTCAGACGAGCGAGGAGCGTCTACCTGTACGTCACTCCTTCAGGCTGGCGAAAGACAATTGTTCATCCCGAGCATATGGTCAAAATTAAGTTTGTCGCTGGGAAGTTGCAGGTGGCTCCCGGAACCAATCCTTCCGGTGAGCTGCATATGCATTATCTCCTGACCAGAGGGATGAATCGGACGCGGGCCGTCGTGCATGTGCATCCAACCCATGTGGTCGCAGCCATCTATCGGGGGTTCGATCTTCAGAAAATCTGCAAAGACTTTCCGGAAATCTACCGCTACACCCGTATCGGGCCAACCGCGCCCGCTCTTCCTGCCATCAGTACGGAACTTGGAGAAGCCACGGCGAAGGCCTTAGGTGTTACAGAAGCCAACCCGGCAGGCGATTACGATATTGTCGGCCAAGCCAATCACGGAGTCTGCTCCATGGCACCGGACCCCTGGTCAGCCTATGAGCATATCGAACGGTTGGATCATATATGCGAAATTGTCCTGAAAAGCGGCGTCTCCCCCTGACAGGATGGTGAAAATGGCCATCAGCTTTGTTCTCGCTTCACTTAGGAACTCAACGTACATGAGTACGTTTCGTCCCTTCGCTTGCTGCGGCCGCGCTGAATGGCCATTTTGACCATCCTGCCAACTGTCCGCTTCGGTTCCGATGTCTCGGTACGTCCCAAGCAGATTGAAAAATCGGAGAATTTCCCCCTCCCCAGTGGGGAGAGGGCTAGGAGAGGAATACACATACCACTGGGCATTATCGATTGTTCTAGTTGATTGCATCAATTTTTAAGTATTCTCACCCTCCATCTTTTTCAAAAAATCTTCATAGTTTTCTCTCACAGTTTGCGTGTCGGGGTGTTCTAATCCTAAGGCTTCCTCCAAAATGGTGAGGGTGCGCTGGTAGAGAGGCTCGGCTTTACCGTACTGCCCTTGGCTGTCATAGAGGCCCGCCAAATTGTTGAGGCTGGTGGCAACATCGGGATGCGTGGGCCCCAAGGCTTCTTCCCAAATGGCCAGGGAGCGCTGGAAGAGGGGCTCGGCGTCGGGGTAACGGGCCCGTTCGTAAAGATAAATTGCGGTTTGGTTTAAAATCCGTGCCCCTTCCTGCGACCCAAGGTTGTTGGTGATAATCATTGAGGTGCAGTGTTGAGCCTGGACCAGTAAACGTTCGCATTGTGGCCAATTTTCAAATTCTGGTGACGGAAACACATGGTCCATGGCTCGAATGAATCGTTCATTCCATTGCTGGTGTATCTCGCCATCAAGACTCTTTAGGATGACGGCTTGGACCAAGCGATGGATGTCCAAGGTTTTGGTTGTCATGTCCCGGTGGATGAGGGAAAATTTTAAAATGTCCCCTATGGCGTTGTTAAACGATAGGGTATTCCCAGCCACCGGTCCGAGAATCGGACCAAGTTCGGACGCTCCCTCGATGATGAGTTCTTCTGGTATGGAATCGGGATGAAGAAAGGCACAGCATCTTAAAAGCTCGGCAGTGGCGGGATTAGCCTGTTCGATTTTTTGAAAGGATAAAATCCAGGTTGTCGCGACTGGATCAGGATGTCCAGGTGCAAAGAGACCTCGTTCCTTGAGAAGTTCGATCCCATGCGACTTATAGAGTTCGAAGTAGGCAGCTAATCCACAATGGGTTGCTTCAATGTAGGCACCAGCCTGGTCGAAGGCGAGGGGTAGGCCATCGAGTTCTCTGACAATAGGAAGAGATTGATCGCGCAGTTCTGGGGGAATGGTGTCATTGGAAGTATCTTTAGTGATCATTTTGGCACGCAGTAAAAGAAAAACTACTCCTTCCTGCTCAGGTAATTTTTTGACTTCTACACGTGAGATCGTCCCTGTCGCTTGTGCTCTTGTCGTGAGCAGTATATGGCCTGATTGAAAATCCTGGATGAAAGGCTGGATTAAGGAGAGGTCATCGGCATTGTCCAGGATCAAAAGCCATTCGTCATGTTGTTTGAGCCACCGAAGGACGGCGTTAACGAACTCTTGCTGATCCTTTACCTGTTTTTCCGGCAGGTTCAACGGCGTGGCGAGTTGGGCAAAGTCTGATGTGAGAGATTCCTTGGATTCGGCTTTGACCCAGAGAATATGGCTGTAGTCGTCTTTGTGGCGATAAGCATACTCCATAGCCGTTTGCGTTTTGCCAATTCCTCCCAATCCTGAGAACGCAGCCCGTTTTGTTGAGAGAAGCGCCTTGTGAATTTCCCCAAGAATATCTTCTCTCCCCGTAAAAAACGGATTCCGGTCAAGCGGAATGTTCCAGATAGTTTTAGGGGTATTTCCGGTAGATGGTTGGGCTGGACCGGATTGATTCAAAATTTTCAACAGGCTCTGTGCGACCTCTAAGAGAACCTGGTCTTGTTCATGTTCAGCCAGGGAGTTCAGCGGTGTGGTTGGCGAGTTTGCTGACTGCAAGGTGGCAAGAGAGAGTTCTTCGGGGCCGTGGACCGGGTCCGGGTATTTGAAAGTTGTTTCTTTAAACAAACAATGGCGTACGATGACGGGTAGAATGATCACTCCCCTGTCTTTGGCATTCTTGAGAAGGACCGGAAGTTCACTATTTCGAATATAGGTGGAAGCCAAAAAGGCGGGACTGACCAACAAGACTGCAGTCCTGGTGCTTTCTAAGGTTTGCTGTATTCGGTTGTGCCAATCCTGTCCGGTCACAATGTCTTTGTCGGACCAGGCACATACTTGATCTTGAATGGCAAGTGGAGTCAATTGCTCCAAAAGGCGATCCAGCCACCGTTTGCTCGGATCGGGACTTTCATTATCTGTGTGGGCGTAGCACACAAACACCGGTAAACGAGAGGGAATGGTTTCACTCATCAGTGGCGTGCTCTCCAGGATTTAGGTTAGGTTGGCAAAAGCCAATGAATTTATCAACAACAGGTTTTACGATGGGTTATTATTGGAGCTCTCTGATCTTGTGTGTTCCGAATTCTTCCTTGCCCAAACAGAAAAAAATGACTATCATTTTTCCTGAACGAATGATGCAACTTTCCCATGGTTTTAAAACATTATCCATACATTAGGTGCTAGAAAGGACTCTGCATGGCTCAAAAGAAATCTGTTCGTCGCGTGGCTTCAAAGCCCTCTTCGAAGAAACCATCCGTAACCAAAAAAAAGACCCTGGCTTCTAAGTCTGCTGTGACGAAAAAGCCGGCAAGAACCGGTACAGCGTTGGGAAAGAAAAAGACTCCCTCCAAAGGTCCTTCTGCGAAAAAGCCGGTTGGCGCTAAAAAATCACCAACGAAAGCCAAATTAGCTTCCTCTAAAAGCGTTTCTGCAAAAAAGACGGGTACGCCAAAAAAACCTGTGGTGAAGAATACTAAGACCCGTACCCCCACAAAAAGGAACGTGGTGAAAGCCGTTTCCACCCCCACAGCCAAAAAGCCCGCTGCTCCAAAACGGTCGCCTCTCAAGAAGAAGAAGGCTTCGGTTGTGAAGAACACAATCGTTGCCCCACGGCCTTCCGCCACGAAATCTGTGGTCACCAAGAAGGAGCCTTCGCTTTCTCAAAAGAAGGTTGTGACGGCACAAACGAAGAATCCACAGGCCCGGACTCCAAGTCGATCAGCTCCATCCCCTACCCGTTCAACCGGGACAAAGACCGGAGGAGAACTCCTTTCTTCCACGGAACGCTATAATCTGGGTGGTCTGTTCGTCTGCGCGATTGAACGAGTGAACGATCCCGAATTCAAACGGCTTCGTGCCGTCTTTCGTCATTTGGATCTTCCCTCCCAAGAAAAAGATAATCTTCTTCGCCTGTCCCAAGGATTGACGATACCGAAATTGTTTGCGGATGGCGTAGGACAGGACAAGGTCAGTGGAATCCTGTCGAGTTTAATTTCGTTTGCGTCGGCTGAAGGGGCCTATGAGAAAAAATGGCGGGATGAAATCAGACAGGTTGGGATATGGTTGGGGTATTTTCCCCAGCAGTTCGAACAGATTGAACAAAAGGTTTTAGCGAAACGGTAACAGGGTGCTGGCTACCCGAGATCGCGGCGGCCTTCAATGGATTTGAGTAGAGTGACCTCATCGGCATATTCGATATCCATGCCGACAGGAATGCCATAGGCGATACGGGAGACCTTGACCCCCAAGGGTTTTAATCGCTTGGTCAGATAAATGGCGGTGGCCTCTCCTTCAATCGTGGGGTTGGTGGCCACGATGACTTCCTTGAATTCACCGTTCTGGACCCGGTTTTCCAGGTCATGGGTGCGGATATCTGCCGGCCCGATGCCGTCCAGCGGTGAAAGCGCCCCATAGAGCACGTGATAGAGGCCTCGAAAGGCCCGGCTTTGTTCGATCGCATGGAGGGTGCTGGGTTCTTCCACCACGAGGATGGTCGTGGTGTCCCGTTTCGGGTCCAGGCAAATTTCGCAGAGGGGACCTTCGGCAATATTCCGGCATTGGGTGCAGAAGGAGACCCCTTCTTTCACGTCACGAATGGCATCGGCCAGGCGAAGCGCCTCTTCCCGGTCCGTTTTCATGAGATGAAAGGCCAGCCGTTGAGCCGTTTTTTGCCCAATACCGGGCAACCGCACGAGTTCACGGCTGAGACGAGCGACCAGCCCCTGAGGTTGGCTATTGGCCCTGGTATGTTTGGTCGGAGTGGTTTCCAGCATGATAAACCTCGTTTGATGATTAGAACATGCCCGGAATGCCCATCCCTCCCGTGAGAGATTTCATTTCTTCAGCCATGAGTTCTTTCGCCTTTCGCAAGGCTTCATTGGATGCGGCGACGATTAAGTCTTGCAACATGTCATGGTCACCGGATTTCAGCACTTCCGGATCGATGGTCAGCTTGGTTAATTGCATGGCGCCGTTGGCTTCCACGGTCACCATCCCGCCTCCGGCTGAAGCCTCGACGGATTTCGTGGCCGCTTCCTCTTGAATCTTTCCCATTTTTTCCTGCATGGCCTGGGCTTGCTTTAAAAGATTGCCCATATTAGAGAATGGATTTTTAGACATTAGCGTACCTCCTCCTTTTGCGGGGTTCTTTCTGCCGATACGACTTCCCCCCCGAATAGTTCCAATGCTTGTTTCACCAAAGGGTGGGCCTTCACGTTTTCAATCAGATCCTGGTCCTGCTCAAGTTTTTTTTTTGCTCGTAATTCACTGGTTGACGGCGGGTAAGCCTGCCCTTCTTGAAATTCAATGACTTGGACTTTTACCGGGCGGCCGGCGAATTCCTCGCATATTTGACCGATCAGCACGCGATTTTCCGGTTTGTCCGTCCGCCAGCGAGCAATCGAATCTTTTTTGGAATAACCCAGGATAATGGAGCCTGCGCTCATGGACACGACACTTCCCTTCTCCAGGAAACTCCCGATATTCGGATGGTCGTTAATCATGCGCTCCACGACGAGTTCCCAATTTAACGCCATAGGTGAGTCTGACGAATGCTGGGCAGCCGAGTTGGGGCTGGCCTTGGGTTCGCCATTGTCAGATGACACTGTTGTTGAAGCCGCCTTTTCCGCACCAGGTGGTGTTGAGGAAGGAAACATCGTCGTGGCGCCGCCACTGGGCCTGGATCGGCTTGGAGGAGCCACCGTTTTTTCCGCAGGTACTTGGACCTTAGCCGGTTGTGCGGGAGACGGAGTCGATGCTGCAGTCGGCAATACTTTTGCGTGTGAAACAGATGGGGCGGGTGCATTGGCCTTCTGTTCTGTTGTGGTGGAAGTCACTGTCACAGGATCAAGAAGTGCTGCTCGTACTACTGCAGCTTCAATCAGGAACCGTGGATGAGAACTTCCTCGGAGTCCGTCCTCTGTTCGCGAGAAAATGGCAAACAGAGCCTGTAAATAGGGCTCGGAGAATTGTTGGGCTTGTGCGATGGCCTGATCGACTTCCTCATCTCCCAATTCAAGAAGCGTTTGCACTTGTGAGCGTGAGGGCACCACGCAAGCTACCAGCAGATTGCGGCAACGCTCCAACAGTTCCCGGCAATACACTCGAACATCAAACCCCTGGTCGACTAACTGACCCACGAGAGACATCGTTTGGGCAGCCTGGTGCCCAAGAATGGCGTCAATCATGAGCCGGACGAGTTCGTCCGGCACGGACCCAATCAGCATTTCCAAATCGCTATGCTGGATGCGTTCTCCACCGAAGGAGACGGCCTGATCCAGCAGACTCAACGCGTCTCGCATACTGCCTTCGCTGGCGCGAGCCAGGGCCGATAGGCTTCGATCTTCGACAGTCACGCCGGTTTGAGTGGCCACGTGGCGTAGTTGGGCGATGATTTCTAAGCGAGAAATGCGTCGAAAGGTGAAGTGCTGACAGCGCGAAAGAATGGTAGCGGGAATTTTATGAACTTCCGTTGTGGCAAAAATAAAGACACAATGATTCGGCGGTTCTTCCAGTGTTTTGAGGAGGGCGTTGAAGGCCGAGTTGGACAACATATGTACTTCGTCGATGATGTAGACCCGGTATGTGCCATGAAACGGGGCAAACTTGACGTTTTCCCGAAGTTCCCGAACATCGTCCACGCCGGTATTGGAAGCACCGTCAATTTCAATGACATCGACAGAATTGCCTCTGGTGATTTCCACGCAACTTGGGCAGGTTCCGCAGGCGTGGCTGGTCGGGCCCTGTTCACAATTAAGGGATTTGGCCAGGATGCGCGCAACGGTGGTTTTGCCGACTCCCCGCATGCCGGAAAAGACATAGGCGTGGGCTACCCGCTTGCGGTCGATCGCATTGGTAAGTGTTTGCACGACATGAGATTGCCCCAGGACTTCTTTGAAGTTAGTCGGGCGGTATTTCCGTGCTGAAACCTGAAATTCCATAATGTGCGTTAACCAGGAAAAGGGTTTTTCCTTGAGCACCCTCGAAGACTGACCTCTGGTATCAAGATACGGAGAGGCAGCCCATAAAGTTAGTCGGGGCCAGGTGATCCTGCGGCACACAGACTAGCCCACGTACCGTTGCTTCCTTCCGGACCTGGCGGGGTTTGCAGGATTCTGTCGCACAGGGCCCAGCCCCTAAATGCAGTCTCGATGGTCCATCGCCTCACGGACTGGCTCTATCCTCCTCTGAGGATTTCCTGATTCTCGCGACGGACCAAATATGGCGGAGAGGGTGGGTTTCGAACCCACGGTACCATTGCTGGCACACGTGATTTCCAGTCACGCCGATTCGGCCACTCTCGCACCTCTCCGCGAATGGGTATCTACTTTGCGGCGATTGAACCTCTGATGAAGCCGTTTGTCTTTTGGAGGGGATCTATTAACCCCATCTTTGTTGTCTTCTTCACCGAGGATCTGTTTGGTGAAAGGTTGCCATCTTACCATGGGGGTCTGAGAGCGACAAGCAAGTGAAGGGAATAGTTAGAGTAGAGCGAAGAGGGATAAAGGGCGCGTATCCACCCTGCCTCTGGCTCCTCACTCCTTATGTTTCATGCTATCTTCTTCCTTTCTTACTTAGGAGATTCGGGATTGGAACATCCGTTGGCGTCGGGAAGATCGATGCAGGGCGGCAAATAAATGGCCTCGAAAGAGGAGCGTGAATACCGTCACAATGGGAGTAAGTCCGAGGACGATAACAAAACTCACATCGGAAGACACCCCCAACAAAGAGAGCCACTCGGATAACACGGAAAATGGCAACGTAATGAGATGCCAGAAGTCTAACCCCCCACGCCTTCCCGCCTGACTGGACATTTGAAAGAAAAATGTCAGGCCGAATGGTCCGAAGACGATGCCCACGGGTAAAAACCATTCGATCCAATTTTCGACGACAAATTCATAACTTTCCCGAACAACCTCGAGGGCGGATCCGTTCCGGCTCTGGTAAATTACTTCCGGTACTGGATTGAGTAGCACAAAAATTAGGAAAAATACGGCTGTGGCAATCAGTGGTTGGTAGGGATTGGTCTGGAGACCCATTTCGAGGAATAACAAGGGAAACCACACCATAAATCCAACAGAAATGACTTCCCAAAAATATTGCCCCATACTTGGCAGGATATCCGGCCAACTCACACGACGCGCCCCCAGGACAGCCTGTTCGGTTAGACTAAGGGTAGATCCGATGACAAGGGCATTGAGGGCACCCAGGATAAACCCTCCGATCATTCCAAGGGGAGCAATGAGGGAGGTGACCAGAATGAGGCCTAGGGCATAGGCAAGGAGGACGGGGATTAGGATCCACGCCCGAGTGAAGGACTGGATCGAGGCGAACAGGGCTTGGTGGTAAAGGCGACCTGTGGCCTGAATGAAACTCTGCATGAAACGAGAAGATGCTCCGCGGATCTTACCGGTTGGCTGGAGGCGGGGATTGAATATTGATAATGTCCTGTTGCCGTTGATCTCGGTCTTGCCTGATTTTTTGTAGCCGACTGGGACGATTCAATGTCCACCATTTGATGGTATCCGCAAAAGTGGGTGACGGCGGAGTTGCGGACCCTACCGGGGACTCTTGAAAGTCATACCCCTGATGATCATCTTTTTTTTCAAGATATTTCTGATAAATATCTTGATAGAGCTGTTTTAAGTTCATAGAGTGTTACCTTACCCAACTCATTCGAGCCGATCAAGAGGGGTTATCCATAGGAGGGTTGAGAAATCACCTCTGTAGCGTTCGTTTCCTTTGAGGGTGCGCGGGTGGTCTTTTGTCTGTTCTAATATAATTATTGGGGCTATGATTTGGTTTAAGGGGGGTTCTGGTGAATCCTTCATCATCATATCCATCGGAATATTTCCCCGCTTGATCCGGGTGTAAGTTGCGGCGCTCTCCGGAGGACTGTGTTCTTTACCGGAATTTTAGGATGGCCTGAAGGAGATAGACGTTTTATAATAGGGAGGGTCCGTAGAAGACAGGGGCTTATTTCCCCTGATCATTCCAGAGGAAGAACCTCTTATAGAAGCTATGGAGTGAAGCAAAAACGGTTACGGGCGAGAGTGGCGGAATGGCAGACGCGCGAGACTTAGGATCTCGTGGGTAAACCGTGGGGGTTCAAGTCCCCCCTCTCGCACCAATTCTTAACATCAATAATCTTTATTGTGCCCTTTTACAAGGATGAATGGTCTTATGAAGTTAGAAATGACAGAGCTCGGGCCGGTCAAGCGGTCGTTAAAAATCGAAGTTCCCGAAGAAGCCGTAAAAAGCGAATTTCAAAAGGTGTATGCCCAGTTGAGGCGTGAAGCCAAAATTCCTGGATTTCGACCAGGGAAAGCGCCAATAGCCTTATTAGAAAAACGGTATGCCGATCTCGTGGAGCAGGATGTCGTGCAACGGTTGGTGCCCGATTATTACCAGCGAGCGGTGAAGGAAGCCGGGGTAGTTCCTATCCTCGTTGATATTCCCCCACTGGAACGCATGAAAGTGAAGTCCAATAGTCCATTTACTTTTACGGCGACGGTGGAAATAAAGCCCACTATTCAATTAGGCGACTATCGACCACCGAATCCTATTTCCTTGAAACGGGATGCACGGACGGTCACAGATGATCAAGTTGATAAGGCTCTCCAGAGCCTACGGGAGCAACATGCCCAGCTTGACGTGGTTCCTGATGGAACGCCTCTTCGTGAAGGATTGCATGCGGTGTTGTCTATTGAGGGGTTTGTGGAGGACCAGCCTTTGGAAGGGACCCAGAAAAAGGGGCATCTTCTTCACATTGGGTCCAAGTCCCCGATTCTGGGTGTGGAGTTGGATGAGTCTCTCATCGGAAAACAGGCCGGGGATATGATTGATATCCCGCAACCCTTTCCCGCCAATCATCCTGATTCGCACCTTGCCGGAAAGACGATGGTCCTCAAGGTGACTGTTGATGCCGTGAAAGAGCAGAAACTCCCGGAACTGGATGATGAATTCGCCAAGGATTGCGGCGACTACGATTCACTGGAACACCTCAAAACCACCATCAACACCCAATTGGATACTTTCCTGAAACAGGATCTTGAAGAAGGGTATAAAGATCAGGTGATTGAACGCTTGTTGCAGATGCATCACTTTGAAATTCCCGAGGTTTTGATTGAACGGGAGCTCCAGACGCTCATTCGTCAAAAAATGCTGAAAAACCATCGACATACTCATCGTGAAGATGATGTGGAAGAGCCATTACGATTACAAGAAGAGGCCAAGCGACTCCAACAAGAATTGCATCCGGAAGCCAAACGGCGTGTGAAGCTGAGTTTGGTTCTGGATGCGATCGTCCAGAAAGAAGGACTTCATGTGACTGAGGATGAGGTGAACGCCGAAATTCAAAAACTGGCAACCTCCTTAAAGCTCCCGGTTGGTGAAATTCAACGCATGGTCGAAGCTGGAGGGCAGGGGGCTCAGGAGGAATTTCGTGAGCGGATGAAGGCGGAAAAAGCCTTGCAGTTTGTCTATCAAAATGCGGTCATTCAGGGGTAACGCGTAGTGCGATCCTTCTGAATACACCTGTTTTTGATATCTGTATTTGATACCTATTTACAACACGAGGAGGTCTCAGGGAATGCTCATTCCGATGGTTATTGAACAAACGAATCGAGGTGAACGGTCATATGATATATATTCGCGCCTCTTAAAAGATCGGATCATTTTTGTTGGAGCGCCGATCGATGATATGTTTGCGAATGTCATCATCGCTCAACTGTTGTTCTTGGAATCCGAAGACCCGGAAAAGGACATTCATTTGTATGTCAATTCACCTGGCGGAAGTGTGACGGCTGGGATGGGTATCTATGATACGATGCAATATGTGAGATCGCCCATCAACACCATCTGTTTAGGCCAAGCGGCAAGCATGGGCGCCTTGTTATTAACAGCAGGGACTAAAGGTAAGCGTTTCGCTCTTCCCAATGCACGGGTCATGATTCATCAACCGATGGGAGGATTTCAGGGCCAAGCGACGGAGATTGATATTCATGCCCGGGAGATTTTAAAGATCCGCGAAAAATTGAATGAAATTATGGCCTTTCACACAGGGCAGCCTCTGGATAAAATTTCTGTAGACACGGAACGGGATTATTTTCTATCAGGGGAAGAAGCCAAGGCGTACGGATTAATTGATGAGGTCATCGTCCGAAGTCAGGAGAAGGGGCACAAGGACGACACGAAGTCAGGTTCAAAAAGTAAGGATTAAGGGCAAAGGAGGCACTTTTTATGGCGAGACAAGCGAAGTCCGAAGCCAATCTTCGTTGCTCCTTCTGCGGCAAGAACCGTGATCAGGTTCGAAAACTCATTGCGGGGCCGACGGTCTATATTTGTGATGAATGCGTTGGCTTGTGCAATGAGATTATTTCCGAGGATTGGCAGGAGTCTCGCCAGGAGATTTCCGCCAAGCTGTGCAAGCCGGTGGATATCCACCAACATCTTGATCAATACATAATCGGACAGGACAAGGCAAAAAAGGTTCTCTCGGTTGCGGTCTATAACCATTATAAACGTATTTCAGCAAATGAAATCGGGGATGTCGAACTTCAAAAAGGCAATATTCTGATTGTCGGGCCGACGGGGACGGGAAAAACCTTGTTTGCCCAGACATTAGCCCATTACCTGGATGTTCCGTTTACGATTGCGGATGCGACGACGCTGACAGAAGCCGGGTATGTCGGTGAAGATGTTGAAAATATTATCTTGAAACTTCTGCAGGCTGCCGACTATGAAGTTGAGCGTGCAGAACGGGGAATTGTGTACATTGATGAAATTGACAAAATTACCCGCAAGGCCGATAGCCCTTCAATTACGCGGGATGTCTCCGGTGAGGGTGTTCAGCAGGCGTTGCTAAAACTCATTGAAGGGACCGTAGCCAATGTTCCGCCTCAAGGGGGAAGAAAACACCCTCATCAGGAGTTTATTCAAGTCAATACGACCAATATTTTATTTATTTGTGGCGGGGCATTCGTAGGGTTGGATTCTATCATTGAGCGGAGGTTGAACCAAAAGCGGATGGGCTTTGGCGCCGATGTGCAGATACGCGGGCAACATAAAATTGGTGACTTATTCTCTAAAGTGGAACCGGAAGATTTGCTTCAATATGGGCTAATTCCTGAAATTATCGGTCGCCTGCCGATTATCGCGGCTCTTGATCAATTGGATGAACCGGCATTGGTCCGCATTCTAACGGAACCCAAAAACGCACTGATCAAGCAATATCAGAAGTTATTGTCCTTGGATAAAGTGAAATTGAAGTTTGCCGATGGGGCGCTATTGGCGATTGCCAAAAAAGCCCATCTGCAAAAAACCGGAGCGCGTGGACTTCGGGCGGTCTTAGAGTCGGTGATGTTGGACCTGATGTATGAGCTGCCGTCGCAGGCCGAGGTGAAAGAGGTGTTGGTGACCGAAGAGTTTATTCACGGCAAAGGTGAGCCTATCAAAGTCTTTGAGCATCAGAAAGGGATCAAGCCCGCCGTCGGATCCTAAGCTGTCTGTCTTCTGGTTCTTCTCCGTTGTGCCGCTATCTCCTCATACCCCATTGTGACAGAGTATCTTCCTTCCCGTTTGTTTCCTGATTTTTTCAATTAAAAATTGAGCCAGGTTGTAGTTTTGCATTCAGGGAAATGAGAGCAGGTCAGGAAGTTTCCAAACCGGCCGGGTTCCGCGATATTTCATCAGCGGGGCTTGAGTTTTTTGTCCGTACGAGCTGGTTTCTTAGCAGTTGATTTTTTTGCCGCCGGTTTCTTAGTCTTAGTCTCGGCATTCTTCTCGGCCAACTTTTTGCCGCTCGCGCCCTGATCGTCGCCGGCCTTGGGTTTACGGGCCTCAAATTCGAAGCCGACTTTCCCGTCATCCCCGCGTTTCAGGTAAGCCTTGAACTTGCGACGTGTTCGTGATGAAACAAAGCCGGTCAGCAATTCGGTTCTGCCTTCGCTCAGCAATTTTCTGATTTGAGGGGGTTCGATTTCCTGTTGCAGTATGACTTTGCCCGTTCGAAAGTCGCAAGTCTTGTTCGGGCCGACCGCCTTTTCACAGGTATAATTCATTCCATGTTCATAAACCGATGACTGACACTTCGGGCAACTGCCCAGTGATTCCTGGCCGTGAAAATCAATCGGTTCACTGTTTTCATCGTCATCATTTTGACCGAAGTCAAATTCAAGCTTGTGTTCATCGTTCAGTTTGAGGATTGCCGCAAACGGTCGGCCCAGCCGACTGCGAAATCCCTGCAACGGACCAATTTTGCGTTCGGCAATCAGAATTTCTGCTTCGGGTACTTCCAATTGACGACTGCCGGGAATTTTCGTAATTGAAAAATCGCACTGTGTGCAGGAAAACCGTTTGTAGTTTTCTTTGACCAGGCCGCCGCATTTGGGGCAGGGTGATTGCAATGTTGAGTAATCGCCTGGAACGGTTGTTGCGCCGTAGTTTTTGGCCCTCGCAACAATTTGTTCAACTATCTTGCTGATTTGTTGCATGAACGCTTTGCGGTCCAACTGCCCTCGTTCTATCTGCGAAAGCTTGCTTTCCCATTCGCCGGTCAGTTCCGGCATCGTAAGTTCGGTCACCCCCAGTCCGCGCAACAAGGTCAACAATTGAAAGGCCTTGGTGGTGGGCATCAGTGACTTGTCTATGCGCAATAGATAGTTCTCACTAATCAAGCCTTCGATGATCGCTGCGCGGGTTGCCGGTGTGCCCAAACCTTTCCCGGACATAGCTTCGCGCAAGTCATCATCATCAATCAGCTTCCCGGCGCCTTCCATCGCAGAAAGCAGTGTGGCTTCGGTATATCTGGCCGGTGGTTTGGTTGCCATGTCGCGAACCTCGATAGCGCTGGCCGTGGCTTTTTCATTCTCCCCAACCGCTACGAGTGTGCCCTCACCAGCAATGGCTTCACGGCCGTAAATTGCCAACCAACCCGGCTTGACCATCACCTTGCCTTCAGTCTTGAAGTGGTGCCTGCCAATTTGGGAAATGCGGGTGGTGTTTCGAAACTCTGCAGGTGGGAAAAAGGCCGCCATGAATCGACGCACGACCAGGTCGTATATCTTGGCTTCGGCTTCGCTAAGGTTCTTGGGTGCCTGCAATGTGGGAATAATGGCGAAGTGATCAGAAATTTTCGCGTCATTGAAAATGCGCTTGTTCGGTTGGACCCAGGCATTGCTCAGAATTTTTGCCGCATGCGGTCCTATCGGATTGCCGGCGCTGCCGCCGGTCATGGCTGACAAACGCTCACTCGACTCATCACGCAGAATGGCCAGTGTATCTTGCACGGTAGAGATATAATCTTCCGGCAGCGCGCGCGAATCGGTTCTTGGATACGTCAACACTTTGTGGCGTTCATAGAGCGCTTGCGCCAGCGATAATGTTGTCTTGGCCGAAAAGCCAAACCTGGCGTTGCCTTCACGTTGCAGACTGGTCAGGTCAAACAGCATTGGGGCGCTTTGCGTGGTCGGCTTGGTTTCTTCAGTGACCACCGCCTGCTGACTCTGGCAGGCCTGCCTGATTGCTTCAGCCTGATTGCGGTCCCAAAGTCTCTCTGCGCGCCGTTCCGCATCTTCGTCATTCTTTTTGAACTCCGTTTCAAACCAGCGACCTGAATACTGTCCGGCCTCGACATCAAACTGGGCATGCACTTCAAAGTAGGGTCGCGAGAGGAATTGCTTGATCTGTTCCTCGCGCTCCACGACGATGGTGAGGGTGGGTGTTTGAACCCGGCCAACGGTGGTGAGGTAAAACCCTCCGTCTTGGGAGTTGAACGCTGTCATAGCCCGGGTGCCGTTAATGCCAACGAGCCAGTCTGCTTCTGCTCGGCAGCGGGCGGCATCAGCGAGCGGCTTCATTTGTTCATCATCGCGCAGTTCCTCAAACGCTTCGCGAATGGCCTTGGGCGTCATGGACTGCAGCCAAAGCCGGCTTGTCGGTTGCTTGGCCTTCGTGTGCTGGACAATCAGCCTGAAGATCAACTCGCCTTCGCGCCCGGCGTCACAGGCGTTGATAATTCGGTCGATATCCTTGCGGCCGATCAACTTGGCAAGCAACTTGAGCCGGTCCTCGGTGCGGGCGATTGGGTTCAGGTCAAAGTGATCGGGAATGACCGGCAGGTTGGCAAAAGACCACTTGCCACGTTTGACCTCTACGTTGTCAGGCGCTTTGATTTCAAGTAGGTGTCCAACGGCTGAGGTGACAACATAGTCGTCATCTTCAAAATAATCCTTCTCACGTTTCAGTCCGCCAAGGGAATGCGCGATGTCGGCTGCAACAGAGGGCTTCTCGGCAATTATCAGCGATTTACTCATTAGCAACCCCTATCGGGGAAGGCTCCTTTGCATCTTTGATGTAAGGGAAACTGATTCTCACACGTGTAAGATTCACTACAAACTCAGGGTAAAAATGGCGCCGTCACAATCCACCTGCCGCGATGCGACTGGTTTTTTCGCGTGCTCATCATAATGATGACGTAGGGTAGAGGCAAGTTAGGCTGGGTGTTCAAGTCATTTTTTCCAGCGGGCGCAGCCGTTTCAGTCAGCCGCCAAGGCTAACCTGCCGACGGTTCTGTCGCAAAAAATGTTTTGGATGGCGATAAGGGGATGTAACTCCGTGTCTGACAGATAAAAGTTGCGAATTTTACTAGGTGTTTTTTAACTTGGTCCAACAGGAAAACCAGTGGCGTATCTTGAAAATCTATTTTTTGCGACAGCACCGTCAAAATTGTGTTCGCGGTTAATGCCCGGTTTACTCTTCCGTGCGCATTTAAGGTGCCCCACAGATGCCAATCTTGGTTATGGCGTCCAAGATACTTGGATAGTGGTTTGATGGGCGATACGACCATGACGAGTGATCTAGGCATAGACCGTGATGAAAATCATGAATGGTTCACGAGCACAATTGACATGTTGATGTACTATCCAATGCTCATCCTGAGATACTGTAGGCCCGGTATCTGCTTTATAAGCCCCTTGATCTCCAAAGACAAGAGAATGCTCATCACTTCAGGTGGGGCATAGGAACATTGATTGATTAAATCGTCCAGGGAAACAGGCTCCAGTGAAATGCAATCAAATAGATGTTGTTCCTCTGCTCCTAGTGCAGGCGTGGACGTTTGAGGCTGACATGCGCCGTGTTGTTTCTCTAGTTGATCCCGGAAGGAGGGTTCTAACATAGGAAGAATTTCTTCCACAACATCTAAAGAATTTTCGACTAATTTCGCGCCCTCTTTAATGAGGCGGTGAGGGCCACGAGTTAATGTATTGGTCACATTTCCTGGTACGGCAAAGACCTCACGATTTTGCTCTAAGGCCATTCGAGCCGTAATGAGGGACCCGCTACGCGAGGTGGCTTCGGTGACGATCACACCAAGTGAGAGTCCACTGATGATCCGATTACGTTGAGGGAAATGGTAAGAATGTGGAGGGGTTCCCATCGGAAATTCAGAAAGAACGGCCCCATGTTGTTCAATGCGTTGCCGTAGCGGATCGTGCTCAGGCGGGTAGGTTTGATCGATGCCACATCCAAGCACGGCCAGGGTTCTCCCGGATGTGGCCAGTGCTCCTTCGTGAGCTGCCGCATCAATTCCTCTTGCCATGCCGCTCACAATCGTAAAGCCCAGTGCAGCTAAATCGCCACTCAGTTGTCGCGTGAATGTCCGTCCGATGTGCGAGCCTTTTCTTGAGCCGACTACGGCAAGGGCCTGTTGATCGCGGTCCTGGAGTTGGCCTGTATACCAGAGTAACGGAGGAGGATCCGTAATGGTTTTTAATCGAGGCGGGTAGAGTGCGTCCACGAGTGTCAGGATGGAGAATCGCCCATCCTGAACGGCCTGCAATTCTTTGGCAATCTGATTTTGTGTATCGGTAGATATAGGTTGATGAAGAGCCCTGGCCAATGAGGGAGAAATTTCCCCGATTGATTCGAGTGTGTGGGCGTTCGAGGAGCGAATGGCTTCAGGCGAACCGAACCGGTTGATGAGTCTGGTATAAGTGACAGGGCCAAGTCCTTTGACTGCCAAAAGTTCCAACCATCCTTGTAAGGGTGAGGTCATTCAGATTCTCTGTGAGGATAGGGATTATGCGTCTGGAGACCACCGTCAGATGGTCTGTCCGCATGGCGCTCTACCCAAAAATTATTCCACCTTCGATTCCGGATGATGGAGAGTTCCGGATTTTTCAAGAGTTGAAGCAGAGATTTGGGTCTCCTCTCCTTTCTGTGCATGGAGGCAAATGGTACAGTTAACAGAGTAGACTCCTAGGACGCGGTCCGAGATTCGGCGCGTGACGCCAATTTCCCTACTACAACAATGTCATATTGCTCAAGGTGCAGTAATGGATCTGCCTCAAATAATATTTGTTGTTGGAATTCCTGTTCGAGTTGCTCAATGCTACTGTGCTCGGTTTCGAAAATGAGCTCAATGACTTTGGGGTTGGCACCGACCACAATTTGTTGGGGTTGTCCCCGAGTAATTCCAATGCGCCGGATATCCCGAAAAATTTCATACGCAACGGTCATGGTAGATTTGGTGTACCCTCTTCCCTCGCAGTCACCACAAATTTCCGATAACGTCCGTAAGAGATCTTCACGGACTCGTTCACGGGAAATTTCAATGAGCCCAAGATCGGAAATACGTGAGATACGGGTTTGAGCCTTATCCCCCGCCAGAGCGTCCAATGTAGCCTGGTACACTTTTTCACGGTTCCGTTCCCGTTCCATGTCAATGAAATCAATAATGATAATGCCGCCAATGCCGCGTAATTTTATCTGGTAGCCAATCTCTTTCGCGGCCTCCAAATTGTTTTTTAAAATCGTTTCTTCCTGGTCGCGTTTCCCCACAAACCGTCCCGTATTAACGTCTACCACAGTCATGGCCTCTGTGTGGTCAATGACAATGTGCCCTCCGGATTTGAGCCAGACTTTCCGGCTTAGGGCTCGGGTAATTTCCAATTCGATACCCAAGTGATCGAATAACCCTTCCTGCTTCTTGTCATAAAAATGTACGCGGGAGGCTTGTTCCGGAAGGTAGCGCCGGACAAAATCTTTGACTTCCTCAAAGTCCGGTTTTGCGTCAACTAGCAGACGATCGACTTTTTTGGTGAATAAGTCCCGTACCACCCGGAGCGGGAGGGAGAGATCCGTATGCAAGAGGGACGGGGCTGGTTGTTTACCGGCAGCTTTAAGCGTGTCTTCCCATAATGCTGTGAGGAATCTCACGTCGGTTTGGAGATCGTCTTCCGGTACATCTTCACACACGGTTCTGACAATGTATCCATATTCGGGTTTCCGGATGCGCCGCATGAGGTCCTTCAGACGATGGCGCTCTTCTTCTTTTGTAATTCTTCGCGACACGCCAATATGGTCGACATTGGGCATGAGGACCAAGAATCGTCCGGGAAGGGAGACGTATGTGGTAATCCGAGGTCCCTTGGTACCGATGGGGCCTTTGGAAATTTGCACAAGAAGTTCCTGGCCTTCTGTCAACAGGTTTTCAATGGGGCGTGCAGTTTGGCGTCGTGGACGCGGGAGGTCTTGACTTCGTTCATCCTCTTCACTATCCACGAGGGTATCCCCGGGTTCGGTTCCGACCGAAAGATCGGATACGTGGATAAACGCGGCCCGATCCAGTCCAATATCGACAAAGGCCGCTTGCATACCAGGCAGAACTTTAATGACCTTGCCTTTGTAAATGTCTCCCACAAAGTCTTTTTTTCTTGGACGGTCGACATACAATTCTGTTACGACACGATTGTCGAGCACGGCAACCCGTGTTTCTTCACGAGTGACACTAATCGCAATTTCTACTCCCATGGTTATCTCCTATATTCTCAGAAGGGACCAGAAGCTATTCCTCGACACCTCTTTGGTGAAGAGATGTTCCTGGTGGGGCGGAGCCAATTTGTTGGATCTGCCTGTCAAAATCTGAGATAGCTTCGTGCCCCTTCTGGTAATAATTGTAATTGAGTACTGTATGGAACCAACTGAAGATGGTTCTGTGTATACACTTCCTTGTTCCTGCAAGTGTGGTGAAAATCCACGGAATTTTGGAATTTTCTGAATTGAATTTTTCCCTGTTTCCCTCTTTATGCGATAACCAGTCCAACACTATCAAAACCAAACCGCAGGGTACATGATACCTAAAGCAGTGACAGGCGTCTCCGTTTTACGTTGAGCAAGAGCCCCAAAGCTGTGAGATTCACCACCATGGCGCTGCCTCCATAGCTCATGAGGGGGAGTGGAATGCCCACTACAGGAGCCAGCCCTGATGTCATCGCAATATTCACCACCACTCCAAAGGCCACCATGGTTACCACTCCGACAGCCAGGAGTGCTCCGATGATGTCCTTGGCTTTAAACGCGATTTCTAAACCCATCAAAAACAAGAGAATATATAAGGCTAGTAAGACCATTGACCCCATAAAGCCCCATTCTTCGGCAAAAACCGCAAATACAAAATCTGTATGGCCTTCGGGAAGAAATTTAAATTGAGTTTGGGTGCCCCCATATAAGCCCTTTCCCAGAATTTGGCCGGAACCGATAGCGATGCGCGATTGAAGCCCGTGATAACCCTTGCCTCCCGGATCAGAATTGGGATCGACAAAGCTGAGAATCCGATCCTGTTGGTACTCGTGAAGGGAACCCCAGACCCCGCCCCAGGCAAACGGGAAAAGCATGAGGGCTGCCAATACGATAAACCCAAAGGCTTTGGATTTCATCCCCACCGTGAGAACGACGACAAGAAAAATGGCCAGAAAGCCCAGGCTGCTTCCTAAGTCTGGTTGCTTAAGTATGAGTAAGAAGCCAGGAAGCACGATGATCCCGGGGATGATCAATCGACGCACCCAGCCTTCGCGGGTGGTTGTCCCATAGTAAGTAGCCAGCATGAGTAGCAGAGGAATTTTAATGAATTCTGAAGGCTGCACCGCAAAGGGGCCAAGTGGAATCCATCGTTGGGAACCTCGACTGGTTTTGCCTGCGATTAACACGAAAATAAGTAAGATTAGCCCAATCCCATAGAGCAGATATGAAAAACGAGCGAGTTTGTGATAGTCAATACCTACCGCGACCAAAAAGGCTAAGGAGCCGACGACCATCCATGTGGCTTGCTTTAGATAAATGGGGATTCCAGTTGTTGCCTGGGTATTGGTGACGCTATAAATGGATACGATGCCCAAAGAGATGATGGCCATAATGACACCCAGGAAACACCAATCGAAGGTATCCAGGCCTCGGCGGTTTACATTGTCGTTCATCAATGACATAAGTTGAGTCGTTCTCCGTCCCTAGGGGATTGGGTTTCTGAGAGAGGGAGCAGGCTGTTGAGTGGTCTCATAGCCCATATAGGCTTCAATGAGGGTCTTGGCTAAGGGAGCGGACGCCGAGCCTCCATGCCCCATATGTTCAACTAATACCGCCACCGCAATCTTTGGATGTTCTACGGGTGCAAACGCCACAAACCAGGCATGGTCTCGAAATTCCTTTTGAGTCTCCTTGTTCTTATCTTTGTCCCCATCAGGTTTCAGTGCAACGACCTGAGCTGTTCCGGTTTTACCCGCAATGTTCACGAACTCTGATTGGGCCAGTTTGGCTGTTCCTCTGGTGACGACTGCAGCCAATCCCTCCTTGATATGCGCAAACGTTTGGGGAGAGATGGCTAATTGGCGAATGGGTGGCTCAGGAACTTCTTTGAGATTGCCGGTTCGTCGAAGTCGGGAGGCTTTGAGCAACCGAGGTTGGACCACTCGTCCATTGGTCGCAATGATGGAAGCCACTTTCGCCATCTGAAGGGGGGTCACGGTTAAAAATCCTTGCCCAATGGAAATTGAAATGGTCTCTCCAGGGTACCATGGTTCCTGTTTGACTCTTTTTTTCCATTCCGTGGAAGGGACGAGGCCAGACCGTTCTGAAGGGAGCGCAATGCCTGTCTTTTCACCTAATCCGAACCGACGGGCAAAGGTGGAGATGGGATCGACCCCCAATTGATTGCCGGCCTTGTAAAAGTACACATCACAAGATTCCGCAATGGCTTTGGTTAAGTCGACTTGACCATGCCCTCCGGCTTTCCAATCACGAAAGACCCGCCTTCCAAAGGGAAATGTTCCATGGCAGGGGGTCATTTCCTGTGCGCTGAGCGTTTGAGTCTCCAGGAGGGCTGCTGCCATAATGATTTTAAATACCGACCCCGGTGGATATTGGCCTTGAATGGCGCGATTGGTGAGGGGGTGGCGGGTATCTTTGAGAAATCGTTGCCAGTCTTTGGCGCTAATCCCTCCCGAGACATCATTGGGATTAAACCCAGGTTTGCTTGCCAGCGCCAGGACGTCTCCATTCCAGGGATCCAGGGCGACAATGGCTCCGGCCTCCTCTCCCAATAGGTCTTCTGCGAGGCGTTGAAGTCGAATGTCGAGAGTCAGGTATAGGTCATCCCCAGCCAGGGGACGGCGAACGGAAAGTGACCGTTTCGGATACCCCAGGGCATCGACTTCAATGACTTCTTCTCCAGTTTCTCCTAGAAGATATTCATCAAATGTCCGCTCTACTCCATTTTGCCCGATGATGCGTCCTCCCTGAAGATCGGAAAATCCCGGCTCCTTAAGCTGGGATTCGGAAATCTCACCCACATACCCCAGGACATGTGAGGCGTAATTCTCAAGTGGATAGTGACGTTGATATTCCGGCTGAATCACTACCCCGGGAAGTTCCAGCCGGTGCGATTCGATGAGCGACGCCTCTTTAAGGGTAATATCGGCTTTAATTTTAACTCGGCCTCTTCGACTCTTGAGTGCTAGTTTATGGGAAAGCTCTTGTTGGTCAATGTCGACGAACTGAGGTAACTGAGCCAGAAGGGCTTCACGATCCTGTAGGTCTTCCAAAGAAAGATACAATTGGAAGCTGGGGATATTATTGGCAAGAAGTTCGCCGTTCCGATCATATAGAAGCCCGCGAGCCGGTTCTAAGATAATAGTTCGAGTGCGATTGTCGCGGGCGAGGTCTTGGTAGTGCAATCCGTCCCGAACCTGTAGTTGCCAAAGACGGAGCCCCAATAACACCAACAGCATCAGAAAGCCGATCTTGACGAAAATTAGTCGGTTTTGAATATCGGCAAGTTCATTGGCTTGGCGGGAAGTGTCCAACATTGTGTGGGTCTTATCGAGGTTTCTGGCCTAAGTGTACCATATTCACCGATTGGCCAATGAACTTGATTAACCAGAACATCACCAGGGTTAGTAGGCTGTTGTAGAGGCCTTGTGGGATCAGTCCTGAGGAGAAGGCATGTAAGAGGTCGAGGCTATTTAGTTCCGGGTATGCCACGACGAGAGAGGCTAATCCACACCCTAACGACAACGCGAAGGTGATGAGCAGAACTGAGGCACTGGTGACTGTGGAAAATGTGTGGGTTGTGATGCCGGCCAAGCCACCGGCAAGTGCCTTTATGACCATATTGAGCCCAATTCCGCCTGGAGTGAGTAAGTCTTGAAATAGTCCCACCGTCAGTCCGATCATCAGTCCTTTGTATTCGCCTGAAAGAAACCCGATTAAGCAGGCCAAGATGAAACATAAATCCGGGTAAATCCCTTTGACGGAAAGGATGGTGCTAAAGACGGCTTGGGCCAGAACCACTCCAAAGCACAGAAGAATGTTGAGAAAAATCGTCACGTGATTACATCAGGGAGAAGGAGAGACCGCCGGTTTCGGTAATGATGGAGGGAGCGCAGGCTGAAATGAGGTAATCACCAGGACCGCTTCCAGTTTGGTGAAATCTACAATTGGCTCAATTTCCCCCAATTGAAATAAATCGGTATCGGCTTTGGTGACCTCGTGAATCCGGCCAATTTGGAGTCCACGGGGAAAATCATTTGTTAATCCAGATGTGACCACTGGATCTCCTGGTTGAACGGGGGAAAGAGGAGGCAGATATTTCATATGAATGGTTCCTTGAGGGGTTCCCTGTACCAGTCCCTCATCCCGGCTTTTTTGAATCATCCCGGTGATCGCGACATTGGGGTCGGAAAGAAGAAGCACGATGGATGTCGTGGGGTTGACTCGTACGACACGTCCTACCACTCCGGCATCAGTGATGACACCCATTTCCGGGTGAATGCCGTCTTGACTGCCTTTATTGATGATCATGGACCGATACCAATTGGACACATTTCGGCCGATGATTCGAGCCGGAAGGGTCGTCATGGGCGTGGTTTCCTGATACGCCAGTAATTGTTGAAATTGCGTGGCAATAATGGCCTTTTCTCGAAGGAAATTCTTCTCTCCTTGTAGGCGCTGAACTTCCTGCCTTAGCAGTTGATTTTCTTCCCAAGCATCCTGTAGTGCGATGTAGTGGTCCCACGCTTGACGGATAGAATTCTGTACCGAGGCTACAGCATGCAGGGGGACTTCCAATATTCGTGCGAAAGGTCCTCCAACATGACTTAACCATTCCTGAGATTGTCGCGGCAGAAACAGCAGGAGTGCGAGGAATAGAATGAAGATAACTCCTAGAACTCGACGGATACTTGTAGGTATGGGAAAATTCGGCTCTGATCGAGGCATGCAAATAGAGGGAAGCTCAGGGATTCAGCCTGGAATGCGAAGAAATTTTCCGAAGGAGGCTAAATTCCTCGAGAGTTTTTCCTACTCCTAAGACGACCGAGGTTAAGGGGTCATCGACAGTAACAATGGGTAGGGACGTTTCTTCGCGTAGTCGATTATCCAGCCCTTGAAGCATTGATCCGCCTCCGGTCAGCACGATCCCTCGGTCAATAATATCTCCTGCCAATTCCGGCGGAGTGTTCTCCAAGGCCAGACGAATGGCTCGGATGATCGTGGTGAGGCAATCATGTAAAGCTTCTCGTATCTCATTGTCGTCGACAAGAATCGTTCTGGGGATGCCGGATACCACATCTCGCCCCTTGACGGCCATTTGCTTTTTTTCAGGCAGAGGGTAGGCTGAGCCGATTTCCATCTTGATGCGTTCTGCCATATGTTCGCCGATTAGCAAGCTGTATTCCCGCTTGAGATAGTTTGTGATGGCTCCATCCAATTGATCGCCCGCAACCCGGACTGATTCACTGTAAACGATCCCTCCCAGGGAGATCACGGCAATATCGGTTGTGCCTCCTCCGATATCCACCACCATGTTGCCGGAAGGCTCGGTAATCGGCAATCCCGCTCCGATTGCAGCGGCCACCGGTTCTTCGATGAGATAAACTTCCCGTGCACCAGCCAATTCGGCTGATTCCTTAACGGCACGTTGTTCGACTTGCGTAATTCTGGATGGGACGCCAATAATAATTCGTGGCCTGAGCAGAGTTCCCCCGCGATGAACTTTTTGGATAAAATGGCGCAACATGCGTTCTGTCATGTCAAAATCAGCAATAACACCTTCTCGCATGGGACGAATGGCAGTGAGATTGCCAGGGGTTCGCCCGATCATTCGCTTTGCTTCTTCCCCAACCGACAGAAGTTTTTTTGAGTTTGTCTCAACTGTCACCACGGAGGGCTCGTTCAAGACAATCCCTTTGCCCTTGATATAAATTAATGTGGAGGAAGTTCCTAAATCGATGGCCATGTCTTGGGAAAAATGGCTAATGAAATAATTGAATATACCCATGAGAAGTGTTGAGACCTATCAATTTCAGAGGGTGGGCGACAATGGCGGAGTCGGAAATAGGATTGTTAGAGTCTTTACGTGCTACAGGGGAAATAGATCAACTTTACTTTTCTATGTCTGATTTTCCGGTTAACCTTGATATTCGACGTTGAGTCGTTCTTCGCCGCTGGCCGGAAACCCTTTAGATTGGTTCGGGGCTGGATGAATGATAGCCGGTATCCACTTATTTCCACCTAAGTATCGAGAAGGTGAAAGTTTCAGATTGGATTGTTCACTGTCGTAGGGAAAAGTATATCAGAAGTCTTAAAAGACCACAAAGAAAAGGCGGATCTGAAACCAAATCTGGAAAAAGCTCCTCCTGGCACTTGCCAGAAGGGAGCAAATGTAGATAATTAGAGTCCGAAATTTTCAAAAAGAAAGAAGGATGCATTCCATGGCAAGCAAAACATTGTTTGAAAAGATTTGGGATCAGCATGTGGTTCGTGAAGAGCCAGATGGGACAACCTTATTGTATATTGACCGACACCTCGTGCATGAAGTGACTTCCCCGCAAGCCTTTGAGGGACTCCGGTTGGCTGGCAGGAGGCCAAGGCGTCCAACTGCGGCGCTCGCTGTTCCCGATCACAATGTTCCAACCACCGATCGGTCGCAGGGCATTGCCGATCCTATGAGTGCCTTGCAAATTTCAACCTTGGAAAGCAACTGTGCAGAGTTTGGAATTACCTATTATGGGATGGAGGATATCCGTCAAGGTATTGTCCATGTCATCGGACCTGAACAAGGGTTGACGCTACCGGGGATGACGATTGTGTGTGGAGATTCCCATACATCGACTCATGGGGCGTTTGGAGCCTTGGCGTTTGGCATTGGCACCTCAGAAGTCGAGCATGTGTTGGCGACGCAATGTTTGGTCCAGAAACGACCCAAGACTATGGAAATTCGGGTGGAGGGCACGCTTCCTGATTATTGTTCTTCCAAAGATGTCATACTGGCGATTATCGGGCAAATTGGTATTGGTGGTGGAACCGGATATGTCGTGGAATATACGGGTTCGGTGATCCGATCGTTTTCAATGGAAGGCCGGATGACCCTTTGTAATATGTCTATTGAGGCGGGAGCGCGTGCTGGTCTGGTCAGTCCGGACGAATTGACGGTCGCATATGTGAAGAATCGGCCGCTTAGTCCGAAGGAGGAGGTATTTCAGCAGGCGAAGTCGGATTGGTTGAAATTGAAAACAGACCCTGGAGCCCGGTTTGATAAGGTTGTTGAGCTGCGAGGGGAGGATATTTCACCTCAAGTGACTTGGGGGACCAATCCCGGAATGGTGACCGATGTGAATGGCCATGTGCCTGATCCTGCATCCATTCCGGATGAAAAACTGCGGATGGCAACAGAACGTGCCTTAGCGTATATGGGGTTGCCAGGTGGTATCCCTATATGTGACATCCGGGTCGATCGAGTTTTCATCGGGTCCTGCACCAACTCACGAATTGAGGATTTACGGGTGGCGGCACGGTATGCCAAAGGAAAGCACGTTGCCCAAAGCGTCAAAGCCATGGTGGTGCCTGGATCAGGGTTAGTCAAACATCAAGCGGAGGAGGAAGGTTTGGATCGGATTTTTCGCGACGCGGGTTTTGAATGGCGTGAACCAGGATGCAGTATGTGCCTCGCCATGAATGCGGACGTGCTCACACCGGGAGAACGATGTGCCTCAACCAGTAATCGAAACTTCGAGGGGCGTCAGGGAAAGGGTGGACGGACCCACTTAGTATCCCCTGCTATGGCTGCTGCTGCTGCTGTTGAGGGACATTTTGTTGATATTCGTGATTGGAAGATGTGAGATCAATAAGGGAATTTTTTTGCCTTCAAGAGATCATCTGCTTCCACTACATTTAAACGGGAGATAGATATGCAAGCGTTTACCATATTGACCGGAACGGTTGCTCCGTTAAATCGTGGCAATGTTGATACGGATCAAATCATTCCGAAACAATATTTGAAAACGATCCATCGCACCGGCCTCAAAGAGGGGTTATTTGCCGATTGGCGGCGGCGTGCGGATGGGTCTCAGGATCCTGAGTTTTTTGTCAACCAATCGTGCTATCAACAGGCCACGATTCTATTGACCCGTGAAAATTTCGGATGTGGATCCTCAAGGGAGCACGCTCCATGGGCTTTGTTGGATTATGGCATTCGTTGTATTGTGGCTCCGAGTTTTGCCGATATTTTCTACAACAATTGTTTTCAGAATGGGATTCTCCCCGTCGAGCTTCCAGGAGAAGTCATCCAAACATTGTTTGACCGAGTAGCTCATACTGACCAATATCAGATCACAGTCGACTTAGCTCAGCAGATTGTCATTCTTCCCGAAGGGGAGAAGTATTCCTTTACCCTGGATCCTTTTCGCAAGGATTGTTTGTTGAAGGGATTGGACGGAATTGGACTCACGCTTCAACATGAATCCGCGATTACTGCCTATGAAAAGCGCCGGGCTCAGGAGGCTCCCTGGCTCTTTCAGGATTTTTCCTCTTCAGTCCACTCGTAAAAGGCTATTAATTTTCTCAATTGATCGGGATGGGTCTGGAATGCCCCATCTCGATTCTCCCCTTGATCCTTCTTCCTCCCCTATCCGTAATAGCATGGTTCTATCTCAGATGAGTGGGTCAAAGCGAATAGTAGACATTTCCCTCGATCCGAGGGATGATGGGTGTTTGAAATCCACCCAAACTTCTTTATCGTGTCTATGTCAGGTATGGGGAATACGCTGAATCCCTGCCATCGCCACCCACTCGACTTATGAGTGAAGTCCACATCCTACGAGATGTCCTCATTATTTTTTCTATTTCCGTTCTGGTTGTATTTGTTTTTCAAAAAATCCGGCTACCGGCAGTTGCGGGATTTTTAGTTTCTGGCACCTTAGTGGGTCCCCATGGGTTGAACCTCATTTCTGATCTGCACCAAGTCGAAACTCTTGCCGAAATCGGTGTGGTGTTGTTGTTGTTTACCATTGGCTTGGAAACCTCTCTTTCTCGCATACGGGCTTCCAGAAGGCTGTTATGGGTTGGTGGTCCCCTGCAGATTTTGAGCATGCTCAGTGGCGTAGTGCTTGGGGGATGGTTATTGGGTCGATCCTGGGAGGAATCGGTCTTCTGGGGTCTGTTGTTGTCGTTGAGCAGCACCGCCATTGTCCTCAAGATTCTGGGAGATCGAGGGGAAATGGATGCGCTACATGGGCAAGCAACTATGGCGATTCTTATTTTCCAGGATCTAGCCGTGGTGGCTATGATTTTACTGACTCCGGTACTGGGGACAGGTTCCCAAGGGGAGACAGGGGTCATTGTCGAAACGCTTGTGAAATCCGTCATGGTTGTGGGGTTAATTGTGCTGGCTGCACGGGTTTTGGTCCCTCATGTTCTTCATCTTATTGTGGGGACTCGAAGCCGAGAACTATTTCTCTTGTCGATTATCGTGTTGGGGCTGGGAACGGCTTGGTTGACCTCTCTCGCGGGGCTGTCATTGGCTCTTGGTGCCTTTATCGCGGGCCTCGTGATTTCTGAATCTGAATATAGTCATCAGGCGCTCGCCGAAGTCATTCCCTTTCGGGATAGTTTTAATAGTTTATTTTTTGTCTCAGTGGGGATGCTAATGAATCCCTCGGTCATCTTTGAATTTCCCCTCCTGGTGATGGGGATGTTGGTGCTTGTAGTTTTGGGAAAATTCCTTACGGGAACCGGAGCAGTGTTCCTAGCTGGGGCTCCCGTGTCTTCTGCATTATTAACAGGGGTGGCCTTAGCGCAGGTGGGAGAGTTTGCCTTTATTCTTGCACGAGTGGGTCAGGGGGAAGGGTTATTGGACACGCAAGCCTATAATATTTTTCTTGCAGTATCGGTGTTGTCTATGACGATTACGCCCTTTTTGATTCAATGGGCTCCCCGTCTGGCTAGACGGACCGAGGCGCTTGACCGCCTGAAGCATTGGTTTCCTCGACGTCAGTCCCATGCGTCACAAAGCACCAAAATCAAAGTCAAAGATCATGTCATCATCGTGGGCTATGGTTTAAATGGGCGGAATCTTGCACGGGTCTTAGGTGATATGGAAATTCCATTTGTTGTGCTGGACGTTAATCCTGATGTCGTGCAGGCTGATCAAAAAGGCCGAGGCACCATTTTCTACGGGGATGGGACGAATCCCAGGGTGCTGACTCAGGCCGGGATCATATTGGCAAGAGTGCTCGTGGTCGCGACCTCTGACCCATTTGGAGCGCGCCGGATTGTCCAGCAAGCACGACAGCTGAATCCCACTCTTCATATTGTCGTACGAACACGATATTTAAAGGAATTGCAGGATCTCCAAGAGTTAGGAGCCAATGATGTCGTGCCGGAGGAATTCGAAACATCCATTGAGATTTTTGCCTTGGTTCTTCGTACCTACCAGACGCCGAAGGCCATGATCCAAGACAAAGTTGAACAAATTCGTAGGGAGGGTTATCTCCTGCTTCGGCGAGGGGAGCTACCTGAGTTAGCTCACCATCTACGTGCTGGAACATTGGCTGATGTGCAAGTCGATACCTGTCGGGTGGAAAACGATTCTCACGTGTTGGGGAAACCATTGAGACAGTTGCATATCCATGGACGGACGGGCGCTTCTGTGATTGCGATTACCCGGAATGGCGTAACACAATCAAATCCTTCTCGCGAAACGATTCTGGAGCCAGGTGATGTCCTCGTCCTTCTTGGTGCGCGTGAGCAAATCCGCAAGGCCATTGCCCTCCTTGTGGATGCTAAAATGTGAGAGGTGTAATCTCGTCCAGGAGAATTTTGACGACCGGTAATCCGTTATTTGTATTTCTCAATAAATAAGTACACTCAATACCTATCGTTTTTTTCTTCAGGTATAGAACGTGGCTTGTCTGAATGTCCTATTTTCTTGAAATCAGGGTTGCCTGTCATGAGCGCTGCATGCTGGAAATAGCCTGAATCCCAGGTAGGCACGGAGCGCTACTTGGGAGGAAGGCTGCCATGCGTCTGAAAGAATGGCTTGTGACGGGGGCCTTTCGGTTCCCAATCAAGAGGGCTGCGTCAAGAAAGGAGCGTGAATTTACTTACCGGTCACGGCACCGGGCTCCTGCAAAAAAAACTGGCAATTGGCCCTTCAAGAACGATCATGAAGGGGCGTCAACTGCCATGAGCCTGCTCCAACCTCCCCTGCCTGCTTCCTGCCTAAAGGCTTTTGGGTATCCACCGATAAAAGCCCGTGAAGTCAAGAGAGCCTGTGTCCGCTCACATTCAAGAGAGAGTTTTCATTATTCAAAAGAAGATGGCATAACAGTTTGTAAAGCGGTGGCCTCTTTCCGATAAAGGCAAACCCATTGTGAAGTGGGGACGCAAAGCCACGGGTCAGAATTTCTGATAGCCGGGTTACCGAAGAAAGGGAGACGTGCGGGAATGGGGCCTCTGTATGTGTTCGAAGGAGGGATCCCATGTCCGACGTTTGTACAGTGAGTCGTCTGAGAAGGTGTATTGCGTGGTGTGTGTTCGGCAGTTGCCTCCTTGTTCTTCCGACTGGGGCGCAATCTGCGACCAGTGATTCGGCCACCCTCCAATGGTCCCCCAATCAAGAGACCAACTTAGCGGGGTATCGGATCTATCGAGGAACCAACCCGGGGGTCTATGGGGTTCCTACGACGGTCGGGAAGATCACGACCTACCAATATGCCAACTTACTTACGGACAAAACGCACTATTTTACGATTACGGCGTTTGATGCCTCGGGCAATGAAAGTCTTCCCTCCCCGGAGGTGAAGAAATATATCGCCAATGCTTCCACCTCTTCCGGGGCTTCTAATCCGCCGCCCCCCTCCTCACTACTCATTTCGAATCTGACCGTGGCCAGTGGGTCAGCGTATGGGGTGTCGGCCATCGGTCTCCAAGCGGGGGGGATGGTGTATCGCGATCGCACCTATCGGTTTACGACGGTGCCCGCGAGCGTGCAGGGCGCGGCGTATATCCAAACCGCCAATAATGATAAAGCGGCCACGACGGCGGCCTTCCTGCGCTTTACGGTGAATCAACCGGTGTCCGTGTCAGTGGCCTATGATGTCCGGCTCACGCCGAAACCATCGTGGTTGAACCCCTTTACCGATACGGGCAAGAATCTGGTGACCTCGGATACGACCCTGCGGCTCTTTGCGCGGAGCTTCCCGGCCGGCACGATTACCCTTGGGGGCAATGCCAGCGGGGGGGGCGGGAGTATGTATGCCGTCATCGTCCAGCCAACCGGCCCTTCTCCCGATATTACGCCCCCCACGGTCACTCTGATATCTCCGCAAAATGGGACGTCTCTAAACGGTACAATTGCGCTATCCGCTACCGCCACGGATAATGTTGGGGTGGTGGGCGTCCAATTCCGACTCAATGGGAATAATCTGGGGGCGGAAGATACCACCGCCCCCTTCTCATTAACCTGGAACACTAATGGAGCGGCTCCCGGGAAATATACCTTTACGGCAGTTGCACGCGATGCAGCGGGCAATACGACAAGTTCAGCCCCAGTGACCGGGACGGTTCTACCACCTCCCGACCTCACGCCCCCCACGGTCACTCTGATATCTCCGCAAAATGGGACGTCTCTAAACGGTACAATTGCGCTATCCGCTACCGCCACGGATAATGTTGGGGTGGTGGGCGTCCAATTCCGACTCAATGGGAATAATCTGGGGGCGGAAGATACCACCGCCCCCTTCTCATTAACCTGGAACACTAATGGAGCGGCTCCCGGGAAATATACCTTTACGGCAGTTGCACGCGATGCAGCGGGCAATACGACAAGTTCAGCCCCAGTGACCGGGAGTGTCCCGAATCCAACCGTGTCCCCATTAACAATTTCGAACATGGTGGTTGCTAGTGGGCAAGGGTATGTGGTGCCTGTCTCTGGCCTCCGAACCGGGGGCGCGGTGTATCGGGACCGCGCCTATCGATTTACGACGGTGCCCGCGAGCGTGCAGGGCGCGGCGTATATCCAAACTGCCAATAATGATAAAGCGGCGACGACGGCGGCCTTCCTGCGCTTTACGGTGAATCAACCGGTGTCCGTGTCAGTGGCCTATGATGTCCGGCTCACGCCGAAACCATCGTGGTTGAACCCCTTTACCGATACGGGCAAGAATCTGGTGACCTCGGATACGACCCTGCGGCTCTTTGCGCGGAGCTTCCCGGCCGGGACGATTACCCTTGGGGGTAATGCCAGCGGGGGGGGCGGGAGTATGTATGCCGTCATCGTCCAGCCCTCAGCGGCCGGTACCAGCACGGTCCCTTATCCACCCACGCCTCCATTAAGCGTTTCGGACCTGACCGTGGCCAGTGGGTCAGTGTATGAGATGTCGGCCATCGGTCTCCAAGCCGGGGGCACGGTGTATCGGGACCGCGCCTATCGATTTACGACGGTGCCCGCGAGCGTGCAGGGCGCGGCGTATATCCAAACTGCCAATAATGATAAAGCGGCGACGACGGCGGCCTTCCTGCGCTTTACGGTGAATCAACCGGTGTCCGTGTCAGTGGCCTATGATGTCCGGCTCACGCCGAAACCATCGTGGTTGAACCCCTTTACCGATACGGGCAAGAATCTGGTGACCTCGGATACGACCCTGCGGCTCTTTGCGCGGAGCTTCCCGGCCGGGACGATTACCCTTGGAGGCAATGCCAGCGGGGGGGGCGGGAGTATGTATGCCGTCATCGTTCAACCTCTGCACCAATGATGTTGTGCCGAAAGAATTCAAGCCATTCATTGAAATTTTTGTCTGGGTTCTCCGCACCTACCAGACGCCAAAGGCCAGGATATAAAGCCTGAATCCCAGGTAGGCACGGAGCGCTACTTGGGAGGAAGGCTGCCATGCGT
>JAQJDB010000001.1 GCA_032139905.1 Nitrospira sp. MA-1 | reverse complement strand
GAAGATTTCACTTAGCATCCGAGATGTTCTGTCCAAGACATGGGGTCCACTGCTTCGGTATGCACGATATCTCACTGCAGGGCCACGGAAGGACTGTTATCCGGAGTCGTGATTTATGGACCGGATTGCCGCCCGACCTTGCTCGCCAACGAGGTTTCTCATAATCGGGAGTCCGGTATTTTTTCTTTTGCCGGAGCTCAGCCTTATTTGCGCGAAAATGCGTGTTTTGGAAATCATCATTTTGGAATAGCCGCACGGGACGAGGGCACTCGACCCGATATAATTAAAAACATCTGTCGCGGAAATATGCTCAGTGGCATTCTCCTCTTTCACCTCGCCAAAGCGCTTATCCTCGACAATACCTGTGCAGACAATGCGCATTGGGGAATCGTGCTTACTCCGGACTGTGAAACCACGCCAACACCTGGAGAGCTCCACCAATCCAACCACCTGGAAAATAACCCTCGCGGGGCCTATTCCCTCACCACTGAACCGTTGAATGATATTGGTCGCTAGATCCAATCGCCGCATGCATGATCATCCACCAGGACAATACAAGATGCTGGGCAACGAAAGTCTATGGTAAGGTGGGCAACGTTGACAGGAATTTCTAGGACGATTCGAGATGAATGATCATTTGTGGCATCAACTGAACGCTGTTTTGGGTAGCCTCACGGTTACGGTGGGACTCTGGTTATTAGTGGGGGCTTTACCGATACCCATCGGAATTGCTCTGGCCATCGGGCTGGCTATCCTGTTGGTCTGGAAATGTCCGTCTATTGGATTAATCTGGGCGACCTCCACGCTCCTCTTAGGAGTAGAAAGTCTGGCATGGCCCATCATGCAAATGGCCGACCTTCAAAAGCTGGGACCGGAACCTCCATTAGAAGAATTGGAACGAATTTTTACCGCCGTGTTGTTTGGCCTGTTTTCCGGCGTGTTCTGGATGACCTTCGCCTATGGTATTTTCAAACGCACTCGAGATAAAAACTCCCCGCCCGCCCCTTCAAACACCGTTCCCAAAACAAAAAACCAGAAGAAACAGTCAAGGAGGCAATCATCACGCGTATGAGACCAACCCGTTGCTACTGGATGTCCATGGGGTCAACATTGAATTCAACGATCACAGGATCTTTGTGAAATTCCGCTTCATACTCCAGCTGTATGGCTCGAAGGCCTCGCTGTGCTTCCGATAAATCATCCGTTTTGATCAAAAAAAGTACGCGATTTTTTTTAATCCGCCCGGGTTTCTTAGATACCATCGGCCCCAAGATCATTGATGCTCCGATGATCCCCTTCCCCTCTGCACAAGGAACTCTTCTCGCTTCAAAAGCTTTCAATCGTTGCTGCAGAAAATCCACAACCCTTTGAACGCGTGGCTTCTGTTCCCCAGTTACAACCACCAAGATCACATGGGTAGCCGGGGGATATCCTAGTAGGTTACGCAACTGCAGTTCGTGGTCATAAAACATTCTGGGACGATGGTGCCCAATAGCAGTATGTACATGATGATCCGGGATTCTGGTTTGTAGAATCACTTCCCCTGGCTCCTGCCCATTCCGGGCCAAGGTGAAAGCCCTCGACAGCATCTGAAACGTTCGTTCGGCTGATCGAAAGTCAGGAATATGGAGCCCAAGATCGGCTTGAGGGAACCCAATCACCGGAGCCATGGGTGGATTTGACTGATGAACCAAAAATTCCGTCCCAATCAATACTCCAATCTTTCGTTGCCGGAATTGGCGCAAGATCGCATCGGCCACTTCGGGAGTTTTCACATTCTCCCGATCGAACCGGGCGACAGAAACATCCGGAAAAAGACGAGTCACCTCATCCTCCAATCGCTGGGTTCCCGTACCAGAAAATCGAAACACCCTGCCATGGCAAGTGGGACAGATTTCAGGAGTTGGTCCGATTCCATCACAGTAGGTACACACCAAACGTGAAGGACGCTGATAGAGTTTCATTGGAACTCCGCAAGTGGGACAGATCGGAGTCTTCCCACAATCTCGGCACACCAGGGCACCGGAAAACCCCTTGCGATTGAGAAGTAAAATAAGTTGCTCGCCCTCCTTCAAGGTCTGAGTCATCCTGGAAAGTAAAACCGGAGATAGAATGGTCTCATAAGGTAAAGTGCGTAAATCGACCATTTCCACCTGAGGAATCTGCTGTGATGGGCCTTCCAGTGCCTCACCGACCTGCTCGGGGAAACGTCCATATAGTTCCAAAGAAGGCCGCGTCGAACCATAGACCACGAGCGCCTGCTCACAATCGCCTCGCATTCGCGCAACGTCCCGAGCATGAAAATACGGAAGATGCTCATCCTTAAAGGACGAACTCTCCTCTTGATTGACCCAAATGAGCCCCAAATTTGGAATAGGCAGGAATAGCGCAGATCGAGTCCCCACCACGACCTGTACATCACCCTGTCGAATCCGTTCCCATCGAGCAGCACGAACCATTGTCGAAAGATGGCCATGATAGATCTCAACCTGAATCCTCCCCCGGAATCGAACCTGTTCCCCAAGGATTTCGACTTCCTGCACTTCGGGAGCAAGAATGAGCACACGACGGCCCTGATCTATAATGGTCTGAATCAATTTCAATAACAGATCCTGTCGGACGGATTCCGATCCCACAACAGGCACCTCCTGAAAACTACCGGACTGCACGGCAGACACCAGATCCTTCCATATCCGGATGTCGTGAAAGGAACTGGACTCCATTCGTCGGGCAGATTCCGGCAGTTCCCTAGCTTCTTCTTCAGGAGAATCAAATAACCCTCGGATAATAGAAGGCACCGGCTTTCTTCCGGCACTGATTCCCCGGACCGGACTTGGCCCCTTGGACCCCGAGGACATGATCGTCTGTTCAGTAATCCATCCATTCTTTTTCGCACGAGTCAGAAAAGCTGGAACATTGTTCATTGTTCGTATAAGAGAGGATCGGAGTAATCCCCTGGGAGCCCGCTCTAACTTTCGAAGGACCAACTGGACATCAGATGGCAACGACCTGTCCAACAAAGCCTGACGACCATCGTCGGTTAGGATTAAACGCCTCATCACTTGTATCGAATGTGGGGGAACAATCAGCCGCAAACATGCGGAAAAAGGAGCCAGATAATAATCTGAAATTTTTTCAACCAACCGAATAAGGTTGTGTTCCAAAGGACTGCTCCCGACATCGCCCTCCAACGAAAGAATGTCGCGAAGGGGTTTATGACGGAATTGAGATTGGAGGGAAGAAGAGCTTTTGGCCTCAAAGATGGTGACCACCACTCCAGAAACGACAGCAGAGCCTAAAGGCACGACCACGGAGCTTCCCACATGAAGCAGGGAAAGCAGATGGGGGGGGACTTGATAAGTGAAGACCTGGAAACGCCTGCCCGGCAGGACCACGTCAGCAAGCATGAGTGATGGCGATTTTCATGAGCACCCAATTCTACCAGCGGTTTGCTTTAGCCACAACGCTTTTCAACCTCAAGCCTTCAGACTAATAAACAACATATGGACCACGAGCAAGGATACACTTGGTCTCCAAAGTTTTTTCAACCGCCTTGCGCGCTCATCATCTGAATACTGTGACGCATGTTCCTTAGCAATAAATCTGGCTGCCAGATTCCATCACTCATGGCATCCAGCATACTTGCTTAAACAGACACCTTAACGATTCCCCAAAAAACAGGAAGGATAGGAACAAGTTAGTTAAGAATTGGTCGGGACACAGTTCTTTGCCCGACAAGACACAGATAGCGAGCAAAAATACAGAGAAGCAACGGAATCAGAAAAGGAGAATAGCAAGATGGGAGGATTGGCTCTGTTGATTGGAATCATTGGCATCGTTGTTCTTCTAAAAAATCGAAAAAATCATCTTAGGGATGGCCCCTTCTCTCTGTGAACAAAGATGGTATCCAATTTGTCCTGAAGAAACACTTCAGGACAGCTACACGTTCTTGGAAGACAAACACTCGACCATCATCATGGAAGGGCTACCTCAGGTAACAACAGGGGAGATCAAGACTCGGGAATTTTTTTGAGGCGACGGTCCAAAGCAAAGCGGGTAATGCCAAGATATTTGGCAGCGAGACTTTTATTATAATCAGACAATCGCATGACTTCCTCAATTAAATCACTTTCAATGGCCGCAAGGGTTTGTTCCCCAAGAATCATTTCCATGCGAACAACCTGCTGATCCCCTCGAGCGACCGCATTGACTGAGGAACGTGCCTCTTCATGAACTTCACGAGGCAGATCCCCTTCCGTCAAGCTTTTCCCACGACAAAAAATAGTCGCACGCTCCATAATATTTTCGAGTTCACGAATATTTCCCGGATACGGATAGCGTTCCAACAGCCGTTGGGCCTCTGGCTCAATCGCCGTGACCTCTTTACCAAGTTCGCTGCTTTGTCGAATTAACGTCGCTAGAGCCAGCGGGATAATATCCTCTGTTCGGTTCCGTAATGGTGGGAGAGTCATTGACACCACATTCAGCCGAAAAAACAAGTCCTCCCGAAATCTGCCTTGCGTCACATCTTTGCGCAAATCCCGATTGGTGGCCGCAATCAGACGAAAATCCACATCAATATCTTCTTGCCCCCCCAACCGCTTAAACGAACGTTCCTGTAAAACTCGAAGCAATTTGGCTTGCATTGAGGGATTGAGGTCTCCAATCTCATCTAAAAAGAGAGTCCCGCCTTCGGCCTGCTCACAGAGGCCGAGTTTGCGCTGGTTTGCCCCCGTGAAAGCCCCGCGTTCATAGCCAAACAACTCACTTTCAAATAATTCCTGAGGAATGGCTGTACAGTTCACTCCCACAAACGGACCTTTGTCCCGAGGACCATTATGGTGGAGCACTCGTGCGACAAATTCTTTACCTGTTCCGGTTTCTCCAAAGAGGAGCACGGTCGTTTTCAGATTTTTGGCCATTTCCTGAATTTGTCCAACCAATTCTTTCATACTAGGGCTATTGGAAATCAAACCGTTTAAGGCATATCGGCCTGGCCTATCCTGCGTTTCAAAGTCGATACGGCGACGGAGACTCAGATAGTCCAATGCTCGATCGATCACGGGCTCCACGCTGGAGAAATCGACGCTTTTAATCAGAAAATCATAGGCCCCGAGTTTAATGGCTTCCACTGCCTCTTCAACCGTGCCATAGGCCGTAAGGAGAATGACCAAGGCTTGCTGAGATTTGGCACGAATATTCTTGAGAGTCTCCAGCCCGCTTAATCCGGCCATTTTCAAGTCCAACAAAATCAGATCAGGGATATCATGGTCAAGAGCTTCCAATAAGGCTTCTCCCGACGCAAAACTCCGAACTTGATGGTGTCGCTTCGCGAGCCGTCGGCTGATGGCTTGGCGAACTACATCATCATCATCCGTGACAAAAATATTGGCGCGCATTGGTTACACCGTTGGGAGTTGGGGTTGGCAAACGCAAGGAAGCCACCATGTCATAGTGGTCCCCAGTCCTGACTGACTTTCTGCATGAATTTCGCCTCCATGGGCTTCGATGATATTCCGACAAATAGGCAATCCCAGTCCGGTACCGCGATTTTTGCCAATTGTGAAAAATGGCTCGAAAATTCGAGGAAGGGCGCCTGGACTGATTCCCGTTCCATTATCTTTAACTTTAAGACGAAGCCCAGGTTTCCGTTCGATGCTTTCCTCTTCAATGGAAAGACAAAGACTTCCCCCATCCGACATTGCCTCAACGGCATTTTGAATCACATTGAGCAACACTTGCTTGAGTTGATCTCGATCAGCCTGGATGGTGTCCAAATTGGCTGACGGATGAAATTCGACCTGAATGTTCTTTTGTTTTATTGGTTCATTGAGCACCTGCAAAGATTCCAGAACCAGATCTTTCAGTTGAAAGGTCACGGGAAGCAAATCTCTTGGCCGCGCAAAGTCAACGATTTGATTTACAATGCGGTCCAATCGACGGGTTTCCTTGAGAATCGTCACAAGATCATCATGCCGTGAATCACCCTCAGGAAAATCATCCATCAGCAACGTCGTGGTTGACCCAATACCCACAAGCGGATTCCGAATCTCATGGGCAATACCTGCAGCCATTTGGCCCAACGTCGCCAATCGTTCAGATCGGTTCAGCTTTGCACGCATATGCTCTAAAGCCGTGATATCCACGTTAAACCCTTGGTATACCATCGTCTGACCACCTTCGTCCTGAATCGGTACCGCCCGACATAAGACCTTTCGAACAGTTCCATCCGGATGCAGAAAGCGAAAGACCCGTTCAAAAGGCTCCCCCTGATGACAGGCATCTTGAAACGTCTCGCGCACACCCTCCCGATCATCCGGATGAATGGCCTCCCACATGTGTTCGGGATCCAACACCTCATCGGAACTCCTGCCGGCTAGAATCCAATTCTGCCGGTTGCTAAAAATCAGGTGGACTTCTTTTGCCGTGAATATCCCGATAGGCGCATAATCCACTATTCCTCGATATTTGGCCTCCGAAGAGGTTAAATCATGGTTCAGCGTTCGGAGTTCCTGTTCCGACTGTTCGATACGGCGGATATGATTTCGGATTTGAGTGCCCATTGTCTGCATGACTTTCGTCAATTCGCCAATTTCATCGTCTCTTTGGAAAACTGGAATACTCGGGATGGTCCCACCTGAAACATTTTCCACGGCCTTGACCAAAGTGGTTAAAGGACCGGTAATAGAACGCGCAATGAGATGAAGAGGGACCAACAATAAAATCAACGCCAACGACCCTCCCCACACAACCACTCCCATCAGGGCGGCCCGGTCTGCGGCGCTACTCCCAAGTGCCTTTTGCAGTTGCATGACCTCCCGCCGATCAAAGCGAGCCATCTCTTCACGAATCGCGAGCATGAGCGTGCGACCTTTCTCGCTCTCCACATAGTTCATGGCCTCCTCCGGGTGCCCCGCTTTGACCCGTTCAATAATCCGATCTTTGTCGTTCATTAATTGGCCGATCATTTTTTGAACAGATTCTATTAACTGTCGTTGGTCCTCAATCGGCTCCACCATTTGTCTCAAGGAATTCCCCAGTAACATCACCCGTTGTCTGGCTGCCAGATAGGGCTGTAAAAACGGAGTTTGTTGGGTCAGAATAAAACCGCGAAATCCGGTTTCGAGATCCACAACCAATCGCATATATTCAGATGACGCGCTTTGCACATGATACACATCATTGAGGCGGTCTTCATCCAGCGAAAAAGTCTGCACACTCCTATAGGTCACCAGGCTCAAAATTAAGACGGCCAAAACCGGGACACCCGAGACTAAAAGGAGTTTCTTGGCAATCGGAAGATTTAAAAATAATTTATTGAGAGACATTGGTAATCCTCAAAACCCGTCTTGCGGTCCCTTCAAGCCTTCTCCCCTAACAGACCTGTCCTACCTCATCGAGCCCAATCCACTATACCCCAATAGCCTGTCTAATCTCATTATGAGATCTGTCCAGCTCAGGATAATTCCCGTATGCAGAGTCTAGTTTCTGAACAAGTTGACAGATCGGCGGACTCCAACTAACGAATAAAAATGGCATGGTCGGATTGGAACAGTCTGTGATCACAAACGAAAATAAATGGCGGGAAAAGCCGTACAATGAACCCGATAAGACACTTTCAAAAAAATCCCCTTATACCAATTCGCAGCATGGTCGAGAAAACTTTGTTCAAATACACGAAGGAAGCGGAATGTCATATTTACAAATCTCGCCCGGTTTGTTGGGGAGAGAACATAACCGTTTTCTAACTGAATGCCAGTACTGGTTCTTTGTGGGCCTGTGGCCCAGCGTCACCTGCCTTCTTTTCCACGATCTGCATTGCGATATCCAGGGCCTCATTGAAATGTGTGCAAATATAATCTTCTTTCAACCTGGAAAGCTCATTTAAATCGGCAAGAACCTGTCGGGTTCGAGGGGACATGCCAGCGGTCAATACCGCCACCCCGCGACAGTTGGCCGCTTCAATTAAATCTCCTAATGCATAGGCACCGGATAAATCCAATTCATCCAACCATTTGCAACGAATAATGAGCACATCTTTGCCGTCAAGATGTTCCACTGTCTCATTCAGCCAATCAATCGCACCGAAAAATAAGGGACCGTGGGGACGTACGATGATAAGCCGATCACGAACGATATGTTCAAAACGACCGCTAAGCTCGCCTATATTGACCCCATTCTGACTGATCTTCCTGGCATAGTCCCTGGCGAAGGAAAAAATGAGGTCTTCTTCTTCCTGTTTTACATCCTCATCGCGTTGGCTGAGATCCGCCTTATAGCGATCGGACTGATCCTTCACGAAACGGAAAAAGGCCACTGCGAGTCCCATTGCCATGGCGGACAGCAGATTCCAAAATACGGTCATTAAGACCACGAGTCCAAACACCATCAAATCAGACGTGGGCAATCTTCTGACGACAGGGAGCACTCGCATATCCAGAATGTCATAGCCGGCTTTGAGGAGGATCCCCGCCAAAGCGGAAAGAGGGATGGAGGCAGCCAGAGAACCCAGACCGAGAATAAAGGAAAGCAGGACAAGTCCCATTGTGACAGAGGACAACCTGGTTCGTGCCCCGCTCTGGATATTCACGACACAAGGCATGGTATTCGTGGCTCCACCTAATCCTCCAACCAAACCTGAGAAGAGATTGGCTGATCCCTGAGCAACCAATTCCCGGTCACTGTTGTGATGAGTGCCAGTCATATTATCTACGATGAGACAGGTCAGGAGACTATCGAATACACATAATCCAGCCAAAGCCGCAGCCGGGACAAAAGCTTTTTCCAATAGCGTGAGATCAGGAATATACAGTTCAGGTAAGCCGGTGGGGATATCTCCTATTTTCGGGATGTCCAACCCGAACACGACGGTTGTGACCGTACCTGCCAATAATCCAATCAATGGACCAGGCAACCAGGTCACGGGAGAAATTTTTGGCCAATACACCACGATGAGTAAGGTCAACACCCCGACTCCCATCGCCACAGGCGATGCATGGGCCAAACTAGATGGTAATTCCGTAATGGCGGACGTGATACTTTTGACGCCGGGAAGTCCCAAAAATGGGTTGAGTTGAAGCAGCATGTACAACACACCCAAACCCGTCATAAATCCCGAAATGACTGAATAGGGGGTAAACTTGATAAACTGCCCGAGCTTCAACAAGCCCATCACAATTAAAAGAAAGCCCGCTAAGGCAACGGTCGTGAACACGAAAACCAAATCTGGACTCCCATCAGCCAACTTATTGGTTTGAGTCATGGAAAGGATTTGGATCGTCAGCGGCCCGGTCGGCCCACCCACCGACCATGCTGACCCACTTAATGGACCCGCAATAAGACCAGCCGCCACTGCCGACCACATGCCAGCAATCGCCCCGAGCCCGGAAGCTACACCAAAGGCCAGGGCCATGGGCAACACCACCATCGCCACCGTGATCCCCGCCAACACATCCCCTCTCACATTGCTGGTAATCCCTTTGAAGTTTTCTTTGAAATTAAAATCTTTGAAATATTCACGAATACCCGCAGTCACGTGGTCCATTCCTCTTGCCTCCGCCTAGTCCCTCATTGACTATCCAAAATCCCAATGACATGCTTTTCCATTACCCCACAAGCATCATCGGCAACTTACATGCCATTAAATAAAAAGGTCCGTCCCAAAGAAAACTTTCTGACTTTCCTTTACATTTCAAATTATTCTGCCAAGGTTTTTCCTGGCCGACGTAGCTTCCCTTTTCCCGGCAAGCTCCTCTGTGCGATTTCGTACGGTGTGCCCTGTGCGAAATTCAATCTTGTTCCGGCAGGACCAGGAGAAAGAGGCCTCTTTCCCTTTGGAAGGATAATGGAACTCATTCAAATATAACTCACCATTAGCCCACGGGACATGGCGGCTTGAGATCGCCGCACCGGAAAAGTAGCTAATGGGGCTAGTCCAATCCGGTCTAACCGTATGACGTTGAACCGGTTGCGTGACAAAGGCCCGAAGTCCCCAACCAGAGCTTTCATCCCCACCAAGGGTCAATTGCACACCATCAAATGATGGAGTGAAGCTCCCAAAACGGTGCCCAGCCACGAGACGCCCTTCTCCAGAATCCATGACTAAACGGCCGACTTCAAGGCTGCTTGAGCTTCCTGTTCACAAAAAATCCTGGTACACCAGATCAAGATGGAGTTGAAAAATATCCAGATGATCGACAAAATTGGGTTTGTGATCCTGCCCACGATCAGCCACAGGAGCCCGAAAAGCTGCGAGTTCAGTGTGAATCGGATAGGGTTCCAAATATTCTCAATTCCCAACAAAATTCTCGTCCGCTGCGCAACCATCTGATCACTTTCTGCTGTGCCTTTCGTAAAACTTTGATTAAACGTTTCATAACGCGTTCGACGTTCAACACTCAAATCCAGCCATTCCGACCTCAAAGCAGAAAGCCTATTGAGCTGTTGCAAAACAGTTTTCAAGCGATCCATTTTCAGTCCCATGTGCAAGATTTTCCTCTAACAGGCCTCCAAGCAAGAAATGGAGGCCTAAACATACCACTCTACTATTTTTCATCGAATATCCATACAAGACAGAAGCCGGTCATAATAATTTTCATTTTCACAATTTGCCTTACGTTCCTATCAAATTTCCCCTGGCTTCTGCCTTCATGCATAGTGACCAAAATTTGAAAACTGGTGCCATTTCACACATAATCCCCTGTGCATCATCGCACGCTGGCTGATTGTGTTCAGCAATAAGGCGCAAACATTATTGATACCGACATGACTGATAATTGTGTGGAACCAACGAATACCATTAGTGGGACTCAACTGTTGAACACCAAAATTCCAGAGGTACCCTATGGGTATAGACTTTGCGTAAATAGCCTTTCGGAGGACACGCCAATGAACGCCTTAACGAAAGCATGGCTGTTTGTTGCTATTCTCGGGTTGGCGATCGGCATCTACCTGGCGGAAACGTACAACTACATTGAAATGGTTGAACCTCTGCGCTATGGCTGGGAGCCGTGGTGAGTGCGGCTACGAAAGAGGATATACGACATCCAAACACATTGCCTCAACCCCATTCATGGTTCATTGAGGTCGAGATCTTCTGAAAGTCAGTCCTGATAGTTATCCAATGCCCCTTGAATTCAGGACGATGGCTGTGGCTCTCTTTCCAATTATTACAAAAGACCCCATACCTAAAAAAATCACTTCTTCCAGAACTCCTCTGCGGTTGATATCAATGACCAAAGATGGGAAAGTACAATAAAATGGCGGTACAACTTCTAAATTGATCTCCTAAACAAGGACTGCTATGCGTGCAACAATTTTTGTGACCGACGATGATCAAAATGTATGTTCTGCATTAAGTCGTCGGTTAGTGAAAAAAGGGCACCTCGTGAGAAGCTTCCATTCAGGAGCCTCGCTCATTGAGGCATTGGAACATGAAATTCCTGATTTGCTGTTCCTGGATCTTAAAATGCCAGAAATGGATGGACTCGAAACCTTACGACAGATTCGACAAACAATTCCTAAAACCCTGATTTTCATGTTGACAGCTTATGGGAGCGTCGAGGATGCGGTAGAGGCAATGCGGCTCGGAGCGTATGATTTCTTAATTAAATCGATTGATTTCTCAACGGTTGAGCCAGCCTTACATCGAGCCATTACCTTCCTGGAGTTAAGGCGTCGAATTGAGTTCTCTGCTTCCGAGAAACAACGGCAATATTCCTGGGAACATGTAATCGCCAGGAGTCCAGCCATGACCAAGGTCATTGAACAACTCAAAATTCTCGACGCTCAGGACGCCCCCTTAGTGTTCCTTCAAGGGGAGGTAGGGACGGGAAAGGAATTCTTGGCACGCATTCTTCATTATAATAGCCGCAAACACCTCGGCCCGTTTGTCACGGTCAGTTGCAATGAACGGAGTGGATCCCTCCTTGAGCCACAAATATTTGGATATGAACGGGGAGCATTCAGTGGTGCAAGCCAAAGCATGCCCGGAGCACTTGAACATTCCGATGGAGGAACACTATTTGTTGATGAGATAGAACATTTATCCATTCCAGTTCAAGGATCATTGGCCGAGGCCATTCGTACCCGTTCATTTTGTCGAATGGGAGGGTTTGACCGTCTCCCCATCAACAATCGACTTGTGGTGACCAGTGCAACCCCACAGGATCAGACAGGCTACAAGGACATATTTCATCCAGAATTACTGTCTCTTCTCCAAAAACGGCAACTCTTTATTCCTCCCCTTCGTGAACGCAAAGAAGACATCGTCCCCTTGGTGATCAAAACCATTCAGGTCTATGGTGAAGAAATCGGCCGTCCCAAACTCGACATTGATTCTTCCATCCCCCCGCTATTGGATACTTACCCATTCCCTGGGAACATCCGAGAATTGGAGGCCATGATTCGCAGGGCGGTATTGTGCTCCCAAGGACCAGTTCTTACTTCTCTGGACTTTTACTCTCAACATCCTGGCGGGGGAGACGGACTCTCCCCAAATATTGGTCGGGTGCTTTTTGAGATTGGCCAACACGACCTACAAGACATACAAGTCATGGTGATTGATGAAGTCCTGCGATTCACCAAGCAGGACAGAGAACGGGCGGCTCGCTATCTTCAGATTTCTAAACAGACACTGGACGATTACATCCAATTACGAAAAAATTTTTCTCATACGCCAAAAAGGTCCTAAGGCATGAGCCGGGGATCTCCTCATTCATTCGCCTTTCCCTTTCGACACCTTCTTCTCTAGATACGGGGAAAAAATTCCTCCATTAACTCCCTAGGCTTAAACTCAGGGCTCAAGCCTTTGACAAGCATGACCCTGCCTCCACCGATTGTGTAACAAATTCTTTTAGTAACTTTCTGAATCGCTACTTAACCCTCCCACTTTTGTGCTCTTTCATTCACGAATGATGCGTTTCCTCTAATCCGCCAAACCCTGCTCGACCAACTCCCATGAGATAACCAACGTGTGTTTAGTACCTCTCACTCATTTGACTCTACTAACTTCAAAAATCGAGCGATAACGCACAGTGTTTACTTAATAAATTCGCACACTTCCAATGATAATAATAGACGAACTACGTCTTAAAACATATAAGTCAATGATATTTTTGAATTTTTCAATAACAATCAAGATAACATCTATTGGCATTTACCTTGCAGATTTATTCAAACAATATCCAGAAATATCAGGAGAATGAACAGAATGGAAGGCTTTACTCTAATTTTACTCATCACTTGGGCGGTACTCTCGAGGTTCTAACATGGAACATGTCCCTCTCATAGTAATTTTCACCATCATTGTTATCCAATTAATAAATCGGCTGGGTTTGGATTAAGTCCGAACCCCTTCCGATTTTTTTAATTCTCCACGGTTGATTGCCTTCCTACGCCGTTGTCCCTCATCCGATTGCCATAGCTACAATTTCATGTATGTAAAAGTATGAGGTCTTATAGATCTCCTGTTATAGTTTTGCATAATTCCCCCTCAAGCGAAGAATGTGCAGGACAGAGAGGATGTAGACCAACAAGGTAATGATAGACTTATGACTCGTCAGTTCTTTTTCATACTCCTTTTCTCCATTCTCATTTCCTTGGGAATTGGTGTGGGCATCGGGGGAAAAATTACACCACGGGATGGCATTCCTATTCGTGTGGTCGCAGACTATTTACATGCCGTCCTTCAAGCAGACCGGACCTTTTATACCCAACATATCGTGGAACGGATGGAAGACATGCTGATTGTCACAGCAACAGAAAATTGGCGGGAGGAACGGACATTGCCGTTGCCCGCACAATTTTTCAAGGAGGCCTCTCGTGGATTACAGGCCCCCGGGAAACCGTTTCGTTACCGGTTGATGGGTCTTTGGCCTTTGAATCCGGAGAATTCACCTCACAATGACCGGGAGCGTAAAGCCCTGGAACAAGTTGTTAAATATGGAGAAGTGACCGAGCAAGAAATCCAGGTGGACAACCAGTCTTATTATCAAGTTATTTTTCCTGATCGAGCCGTAAGCCGAGCCTGCGTCAACTGCCATAATGCCCACCAGGAAAGTCCCAAACGGGATTTTAAATTAAATGATGTCATGGGGGGATTGGAAATTCTAATTTCCCTTGACTAACCTTTCCTGTACCAAAGTTTAGAGCCCATTCCGGCATCAGCCTTTCCCCCAATCCTCCTTATTTCCCCCTTGTCTTTTCTAGGAAAACCCCTTGCTTACGCCCCTTGACGAAGAACCTTGAGATAGAGTGAAATCTCCTCCCAGCCAGCCTTCATCATTTATTACTCCTCAAGGATATGCCCTATGGGGCTTGTTCACGGGTTACATTTCAATAACCTCCGTGGTGATATTTACGGAGGAATGGTAGCCGCTGTCGTAGCTCTACCGTTGGCACTCGCTTTTGGCGTCGCCTCGGGATTAGGAGCCATTGCCGGTATATACGGGGCCATATTCGTCGGATTTTTTGCTGCGATCTTCGGAGGCACCCCCGCTCAAGTTTCCGGTCCCACGGGCCCTATGACCGTGGTGATGGCAGGAATTGTCACACTCTTCATGGGCAATCCTGGTTTGGCCTTGATGGCGGTGATTCTTGGCGGAGGCTTTCAAATCCTGTTGGGACTTTCCAAGGTGGGGCAGTATATCGCGCTGGTCCCGTATCCGGTCGTTTCCGGGTTCATGAGCGGCATCGGCTGCATTATTCTCATTTTGCAATTGGGGCCCATGGTAGGCCATGCGGCAAACCCTGATGGTGTCGTCGCGACGCTCAAGGCTATCCCGGGATTTTTTGGAAACCCGGTGTGGGATGCTGCCATGACAAGCGCCCTCGTCTTGGCCATTGTATATTTCACTCCCACTCGGATGGCAAAACTAGTGCCTCCTTCGTTATTGGCCCTCCTCGTGGTTTCCCCGCTCGCTTATGTTTTCCTTCCTGATGCCCCTATCATCGGAGAAGTCCCCCAGGGATTTCCCACTCCCCTCCTGCCAACACTCACATGGGACACCTTGCAAATCATATTGGAATCAGCCATCACCCTGGCATTATTGGGAGCGATCGACAGTCTGCTAACCAGCCTGGTTTGCGATAACATGACCCGGACTCAACATGACCCGGATCGCGAGCTTATTGGCCAGGGCATTGGAAATATGGTCGCAGGGGTATTTGGAGGAATCCCAGGAGCAGGCGCCACCATGCGGTCGGTGGCCAATATCCGATCCGGAGGCCGGACACCGATTTCCGGCGCGCTTCACGCGGTTATTTTGTTGGCGATTCTATTGGGACTTGGCCCGTTGGCAGAGAAAATTCCCTTAGCGGTTCTCGGCGGCATCCTTTTCAAAGTTGGCATCGATATTATTGACTGGCGCTTCCTGCGACATATCCTGAAAGCCCCCCGCATCGATGTGGTCATCATGACCGTGGTGTTGCTGACCACCGTGCTCGTGGATCTCATCACGGCCGTGGCTGTGGGAATGGTCTTTGCCAGCCTGTTCTTTGTCAAACGCATGGCGGATTTGGAACTGGCGAATCTCCACATCGTGACCAATCCCACTCCCAGCACCCCTCTTTTACCGGAAGAAGCCAGGATCCTGGAACAAGCCAATGGGAAAATTCTCTTGATTCATGTCGATGGCCCCATGAGCTTTGGATCGGCCAAAACCATGGTCCGCCGCTTGGAAACCTTCAAGGGGTTTAATACCTTCACCAGTGTGGTGTTGGATTTGTCCAAGGTCCCTGCCATTGACGGCACAGCAGCCTTGGCCGTGGAAGATATGTTGAATATCGTCAAAGCGCACCACCAACATCTCTTTTTCGTGGGCATGCAGCCTCACGTGACCAAGGCGTTGGATGGCTTGGGGGTCTTGGTGCAAATACGGCCTGGCCACCGCTTTGCCAGCCGGTTGGAGGCCTTGCAAAAAGCGTCCTTGGCGGAAGGAACCCTCTCAAAGGACACATCAGGACCCTCGACACCAAACCAGCATCTTCCTGCGACTCCCTGAACAGGCCTGATTTTCTGATAACAAAAAGGTGAGACATCAGGAGCGTGGACGAAATCTCCAATCATACAATCTTTGGATTATCCCCACTTTGGCTGGCTACAGCCATACTAATCCTGACCTATGCCGTCATAATCTCTGAGCGGTTTAACCGGGCCATCGTGGCGCTTCTTGGAGCCGCTGTCGTCATTGGGACAGGAGTCCTTACGCAGGATCAAGCGATTCAAGGCATCGATTTCAATACCATCGGCCTCTTAACCGGCATGATGATCCTGGTTGGAATTACCAAAGAATGCGGCATCTTTCAATTTCTTGCGATCAAAGCCGCGAAGGCCGCCAAAGGTAGTCCGTGGGGCATCCTGGTTATGCTCTCAATGGTCACCGCAGTGCTCTCAGCATTTTTAGATAATGTCACGACGGTGCTGTTGGTCGCTCCAGTGACTTTGCTCATTGCTGACGAGCTGAAAATCAATCCGTATCCTCTGCTCTTCGCAGAAATTAATGCCTCAAATACAGGTGGCACCGCTACGCTGATTGGTGATCCCCCCAATATTATGATCGGCTCCGCTACCAATTTGACATTTAATGATTTTGTGATTCACCTGGCTCCCGTCGCCATTGTGGCCTTTAGTGCCACACTCATCCCTCTTTGGTTTATGTTTGGAAAAACCATGTTCGCATCACCAGAAGCCCGGGCCCGCATTATGGCCTTTAACGAATATGAAGCCATTCGTGATGTTAGCCTCATGAAACGATGTCTCCTGGTCTTTAGCCTGGTCATTCTCGGATTTACCTCAGCCCATTCGATAGGCATGGAACCCGCCACCATTGCACTGGGTGGCGCCGCCCTGCTCCTGTTACTCGTCACATTTTCCTTAGACAACGAACAGGCAGGGCATAAAGTCCATGCATTATTCGGGCAAGTGGAATGGATTACCATTTTCTTTTTCTGTGGCCTATTCATTATCGTCACCGGCGTGGAACATACCGGCCTATTACAATCCGTGGCAGATTGGACGTTGAGTATGACCGCTGGAAATTTCACCGTGACGGCATTGGCCATTCTTTGGGTTTCGGCAATACTTTCCGCTATTGTGGATAATATTCCCTTTGTCGCCACGATGATCCCCATGGTCAAAAGCATGCTCCCGGTCTTTCAGCAAGCTGGGATTCCGCTTGAACAGGCCGAGACCCTCTGGTGGGCATTAGCGTTGGGCGCTTGTTTAGGAGGCAATGGGACGCTGATAGGGGCCTCGGCGAATTTGATTGTAGCGGGGATTGCGGAACGAAATGGCGTACCATTTCGATTTTTACCCTTCTTGAAAATCGCTTTTCCACTCATGATCCTACAAGTGCTGATCAGTACCCTCTACATTTGGATGAGGTATTTATGAACGCCAGGGACATCATGATCCGCCAGCCACATACCATCCCTCCACAATTGACGATCGGGGAAGCCCTTCGCCAAATGGCGGATCTGCGCCTCCAGGACTTTCCGGTCGTGGATGAGAAAAAGATGTTACTGGGAACATTGAATTTCTGGCAGATTCTTGAATTGGCCATGCCTCCCTACATTTCCCAAGGGGATCTTCCCGATGTTCGTTTTGCTCCGAACCTTGTACGATTCCATGAACGCCTCGGAGAACTTAAACCAAACCCCGTCACTCAGGTGATGAACCCCCATCCTCCATGTGCCCGGCCGGATGATTCCGTACTGGCCTGCGCGGCTTTGATCATGAAAACTCCGAAAACGGTCTATTTACTGCCCGTGGTGGAAGGAGATCGTCAACTGGTAGGAATTATTTCTGCCTGGGATCTCATAAAAGAAATCGCAGGGTAGAAAACAAGGCGGGACATACCTGCATCATTTGATTTGGTTCTAACTCCTTCCGTTTCACGGACTCGAATTAAACGTTTCCGTATACACCTCCACTTGATCGATCACCCACCTGCCCTCAGGATTCTTCAGCAGGACGTACAACTCATCCTGCGGCTGATCCCCCATCACCGTGACAATGTGAGCATGAACGATTACATGGGCTTCATCTCCGACCATCTTTTCGTGGGCTATGTTGGTGCGCACATATTTTAACTGTAAGTTCCGAAGGTAGGGGCCTCGGGTGGCAATCCATTCTTCTTTTGACGCACCTTCCCGGAATGCGGTTGTAGTCAGCTCCGCAGCCAGTTCAATGTTCCCCGGGAATACTTCAACCCACTGCTCCACCACCTGGCGGGGTGTGGAGGAAGCAGGCTCCTGGGAAACCGCGTTCCCCCCACCCGCCACACAGATGGCAATCGCTAAGCAGATCACTGTATACCATACCCCCCCCCATCGCCCTTTTCCTTTTGCCTTCATGTTAAAAGCCCATTCATTTGACTTAGATCTGATACCTCAATAGATCCTTGCTCTTTCAATATACTATACGAGTAAGGTCCAGGGGAAAACATAAAGGTTCCATGGTCATTACCACGCCTTCCACAGATCTCATTGTTGGAATCGAGAGTGCCACGAAATTTGGTAAATAAAAGCATGGGGTCTTCTCGACATGGTACCGTTCACAGATGCGCCTGGAGTCACCCAGAGAAAAAGGCTCATCCCCAAGAACACACACGCCCCATACACAGACTGTGTGAGAAGACAGGACCATGCAAGATCAGCATAAAAATTACAAGAGGAGAATTAACACATGCGAGTACTCCTAGCCACTGATGGATCGGAACAATCCTTTCACGCCGCAAAGGCAGTCATGAGTTTGGCCTCAGTTAGCACACTGACTATTTTGCACGTCATTGATCTCCCCCGATTAACCTTTTCAATGCTCGGGCCTGAAATTGCCTATGACCTCTCAAAAGTCGCAGAAGAGGCACTCCGCAAAGACGGCGAACAGGCTTTAACACATACCAACGCTCTCCTCTCAGACAAGGTGAAACATGTGGAAATCCGATTGGAAGAAGGTTCGCCGGCCGAGCATATTTTGTCGGTGTCCCAAGAGGAACATCCTGATCTTATTCTCATGGGCGCCCGGGGAAGAGGACAGGTCGAGGAACTTTTTCTGGGAAGTGTCTCGCAACGGGTTCTGACCCATGCAGCATGTCCAGTCCTGATCATCAACGGGCCATTAACGGAAATCAAGAAAATTCTGATTGCCATCCAAAGCCCCGATGATGTTCAGAAGGTTGGACAGTTTTTAACGAAACACCCCTTTCAACCACAGACAGAGATTACCCTCTTGTCGGTAGTACCTATTCCTCGTTCCCTCTTTCGAGGCGGCGTCTCTGCACCGGAGGAGAAAATTGAACAGGCCCTGAAGAGCACGGAAGATTTCCTCGACCAAGCTGTCAGTCAACTCAAGAACTCTTACGATTCAGTTAAGGGATATGTAGGGTTAGGAGCCCCGGCGAATACGATATTGGAACAGGCATCAATCACGGAACCGGATCTCCTGGCGATGGGAATGCACCATCCTTCGACCATTACACGGTTTGTGTTGGGCACCGTGTCACATACCGTACTCCACCAGGCCACGCGATCCGTTCTCGTCATTCGATAACAAGATATGCTGCCATCGGACTAAGAGTTCTTTGGTTTCGACTCCTGGATGGTAGGTGGAATAGACATACACGAAATCGAGAAATCCCGGTTGCTTTTCAATAAACAACTTGACATCCTTTCAATACAATCCCGCACTCCTGTCATAAGTTTTGGCTAAACCACACTGCTGAACTTCTCAGATTCAATGGTCTTGCTTCCATAAGTCAGGTCCCATGGTCCCTTCGTCCTACAAAAGAAAAATTACCATTGTGCGAGACGCCAAACGATCCATGCTGACAATTCTCGCATGACCATTTAAGACCACTCTCCCCCCTACCGAAAAACATAAAAGAGCGATCAAGACATCAGTTCATCTTCAACAGGTACCTCAGAAGTGAAAACTACTGCACAAGCCAACGGTTGGATTAATAGCCAACGCTCGAACGGCATATCCCTGGCCGACCGCCTACGATCGGGCTATCACCGATTCTGGTATGAAGCCTCACAAGCCATGCGATGGTCATGGGGACCATTCCGCGAAAGCTCCAAGGGGCCACTGACCAATCTTACCCAGACCCAACAACAAAGAACTGATGAACTGGCGAGGTCATATCGTTCGCGCTTCGAGAATTCCTTTCCTCCTGAAACTGCTCTTCTGAATTATTCATATCTGGACATATTGGATCGTGCCAAACATGCTCTTGGGTGGCGGGTTCCCACCAACCAACGGGTCTGTGATCTCGGAAGTGCCAATTTCGCATATGCTGCGGCTCTACACACCTTCTTTCACCCGAACCGCCTCGCAGGCGTGGAGGTAGATGGCCATCGTCTGTATTGTAACGGGCGAAGCCGCATCGATTACGCCCGCGGGCATATTCAAGATTTGCCGCAGACCGAGTATGTGATCGCCGACTATCGCCGGTTCACCAGCCAAGCCGAAATCATTACAGCCTGGTATCCGTTCGTCACTCCGAAGCCCTTACTGGCCTGGCGATTACCGCTCAGCCTATTCCATCCAGCCGCTGTATTCGCCCAAGTGGCCAATAATCTCGTGATTGGCGGTACCTTCATTATGGTCAATCACAGTGCCGCCGAAGCAGAGGTCGCGCGAGGCATTGCGGAAGACGTCGGTCTCGTTTGTGACGGCCACTACCTTCACAAAGCTCATCTTCGCCCGCGCATAGCAGACCCGGTGCTAACCATCTGGCATCATGGGTAATTGGAATTAGCTGGCTAGTAATTGCTTGACACAGGGAACTCCCTTGGGACTCGATCTCACGATTCTCAATCTCTTGTTGCCCTTACGAGACAAAATCTCCAAAGTCTCTGCTAAGACTCCCCCCCTGATGGAAACTATCAAAACGTCCTTCACTCATTTATAATGCCGCGAAATTTGCTGGCTGCCCAATGCCGGATCTCAGAAAGGCATTTCGATTCTCACGTTCCCCACTTGGAGAAAATCCTTGCAGAACGGGAAGGAAGGAAACCGCAGCCTCCGCAATCAACAACCGTTAGCTTGGGGTATTTCCCCTCTCTTAATTGTCGGGACATTCTATGTAGACCTTCACACACCATTAGGAGTTGCTTGTGCCATCCCCTATATCTTAGCCGTTTTGATCGCGTCGTTCCTGCATCCTGCATGGCCCATGCCCATGATAGCCCTTGTCAGTTCTATCCTAACCATTGTCGGGATTTTCTACTCACCCGAACCTCTGGTTGTCCCATTTTGGAAGGTTTTAACGAATCGGGGATTAGCTCTTTTTGCGATATGGATCATTGCAATACTGTTGTATCATCGCAATGCGCTCATCGCCCGAAAAGAGGAAGCTCTCGCGCGAATTCAATTGCTGGAAAACCTTTTACCGATGTGCGCGGAATGCAAAAAAATTCGTGATCAGAGGTACACCTGGCATCAACTGGAAACGTACCTTACCGCTCACTCCAATTTGACCTTTACACATGGCATATGCCCGGAATGTGAGAGCCAAGCCTTGGCGAATTTTAAACGCGAGCAATTTGTGCAATAAATATTCTTATCTTTTTAAGAATAGAATATGGGGACGGGACAAAAGGAACTTCCCGCGCGGCGTTCCGGGGAAAACCCTTCGGTCTCCCCTGCAAGATCCATTACGGATTCGCTCAAGTGGGAGGAACAAGCACGTGCTGAACCGGTATAGGTTAGCGGTTAAATAGGCTCACAGGCCAGTCGAAACCGATTGGATCCAGTCAACCCTATTGCAGATGAGCGAAGATGCGGATAGACACAAACTTTTTATTGGAAGCGAGAAATGAGAACAGTCCTTAAATACCTCAAGACTGAAAAAACCCGGAATGGGTTGAAATGTAAAAGAGTTATTTCCATCGATTACGGAATACAGTTAATCTTTGGAGCGAACCAGAACCCCCTTTCGTGCCGTTCCACCACCCGTCTCGATATTTAGAAATGTAACTCCCGATCGTAACCCTTCCGGCACGACCACTTGTATGTGTTCATCATCCACTAACGTAAATGCCTTCGCCGGTTCTGCCCCGAAAGTCACACCGAAAAGGCATTCTTTTTTCTTCCCGAAACTCTTGCCTTCCACCACAACGGTATCACCGGGTTTCATTTCGTCCGGTTTCACATGATCCATTTGAGGACGGACGCTGGAATCACAGATGGGATCTTTTTTGACCTTTTCCTCATCAAACCCCTTAATCGATTCCGGAATCACAAAATCAACTGGCGCTTCCACTGCTTGAGCCGATGCTCCCTGCCCCCAGAAACTCACCGACCCGATCAGGCCAATGGCAAAAATAAAAAGTGGTCCAAATATGCAGGAAATCCTAACCAACATGAGCAACCTCCCAAGTTAAATTGTTAGGAAGATCGTTTTTCTATACTCTTCAGTCAAGGCAACATGGATCGATTGATGGGTCTTATTTCTCTTATTAGATTCCTGGGGCGAACCCATCGTCAATCACATGAAAATCCGTGTCTTTTCGGGAGACCCCTGGAATCTGATGACTCAGCTACACCCGGGCGCTCGGAGTCTCTCCGGGGTGGCCGAGAGACCCTCCATCACCGGGACAAGACCATTGAGTAGACTTAGATCTATGTCAGGGAAAAACATGGCCATGAACATCAGCATCCGATTTCACCCTCGGCGAAGAAATTAACCCAACCCATTGCACAACACATTATGCGAAAAATGATGACAGCCAATCCCGAGAGTACTGATAAGGGACGACACTTATCCCAATGTCTGAATCAGGGCACGCATCTCTGGGACGAGATCCCCTCCCCCGCTTGAACGGCCTGACAAAGCCGCATCGATACCCGCCGTCAGCACAGTCTTGGCTTCGTCATTCCGCTTCAGGCCAGCTAATGCACGACCTAAGGCCAAATGGGAGGCGACGTGGATAGGATCCAATTTGACAGCAACACTCAGGTGCTCCACAGCCTCTGCAAGATGCTCGCCTTCCTTGAGGAGCTTGTCTCCAAGTCCATATCGTCCTAGAAAACCATCTGGTTTTTTGGCCACCATCTGCCGAAATGTATCAATGTCCATGCGTTGACACCCTCCACAAAATTTTGATTAAGCCGAGAATCTTACCATCCCCCTTTAGGTATCAACCAGACTCGGGACCACATTCGATGCACATCAACACCTGCTTTCAAAAAGACCAGAATAAAAGAAGCAGGCACAGGAATCTCATCCCAGGATCCCTAATACAATAACTTGATATGAAAAAAATATTAAACGCCCATTCCACTCGCACTGAATTGTCAAAAACTTTCTCAGGTTCCACACCCCTTGACCTGTCCCTTAACTCATAGGCTGAACCATTAGAGAGATGCAGCTTTCTTCCAGGATAAAGGAATCTGCGTTAAGAATATTAGGACAATATGCACCGGGTAGGGGTCATGAAAGGGCATTGTCAGGATACCTGCCAGAACTGTTTTTGTATCTGCATTTCTATTCGGCAAAGACGATACCACTATGGACGGATGAGTGTAATGGACTGCACATAGAAAAACGAGTAATCACGGCACCACGAAATCCGATATGACAGGGGAACATGGAGAACAAATCCCTCTAAAAAAATTTCCGTCCAGACAGCTTATTTAGCTGGTTAATTTCAGCAAACACCACTTCCGCATTTTCCTACATCCCGCTTCACAGATTCTGTCCATTTCCTTGATACCCGTTAGATTTCTTTAAGACTTTTCCTATGAGAGAACCCAATTCACTAAGGTCATGTGGTTTTTTAAGCACCGCCTCGAATCCGGAGTCCAACGCTTGTCTTCGAATCTCCTGATTGAGACTCCCTGTTACCAAGACAAATGGCGGACAGCACCCATTCCCCACATATTCAAGATTTCTCCGTAACTGGATCCCGTTCATCACCGGCATTTGGAAATCCGTCAGGACGAGGTCATAGTGACTCATTTGAATATGGGTAAATGCCCAAGCCACTTCCGAAACCCGACTGCATAAATACCCTTCAAGCTCCAAATATGATTGATAAAGTTCCAAAAGTTGGTGGTCATCATCAATAAGCAAGATTCGCTTTGTGTGACCTCCAGCTACAGTGGTGAGGGACTTCTCTTTCTGATCTTCCGGAGTCACCCTCTCCCGAGAGTAGCTTTCAAGCATAATAGCTCTCATCAGGTGAAGGAAATTTTCCCAAGCGTCATATGTTCTTCCATCTATGCCATCCCCCCCGAATTCCGTCAGCACATGCATCAGGGCATAAACAACAGGAGGGTAATGTTTGTTTTTAATTCCATACCTTTGATGGCGTTCCCCTAACTGAACGAGCGTAGAACGTAATTCCTGAGGGTTTTCTATGCCCAAAACGAGAGTGTGCAATCCCCTTAGAAATGCCGCATGTTGTTGCGATAACTGACTCTGAGGGAAAAAGGTCTGAAATTCGGGAAATTTATCAAACAACACGTTATAAAATCGAGAAACCATCTGCTCGGCATGCGCGGCTAACATCCCAAAACTTTCTTGGATCCGTGATATATCAGCAGTGGGAAGTCCCGGAGCAATGTTTAACTTACCTTTCTTCATCGTTTCCTTTCCGAGGATAAGATTCCTTCTTGGCTTTACAGGACTAGTAAAAGAGTCGCATGCATTTATCCGTTAATTCCTCAGGAGCTATCGGTTTGATGAGAAAGTCCATCGCTCCCTTAATAATAGCGAACTGCAGTTCCGATCGGTGTGTGGTGCTCGACATCACGATCACCGGCGGAAAAACTGAAAACTGTGCTAACTGTTCCAGCATAAGAATACCTCCCATGACGGGCATATATAAATCGAGCAAGACGCCATCTACGGAGTGATGGCGAAGAGTCTCAACCCCTTCCTTCCCATTAGCCGCAGTGAGAACCTCAAAACCCATGGCATTCAAGCGATCCCTAAGAAATAAACGGACGTCCGCATCATCGTCGACAATAAGAACGCATTTTTGGCTTTTCATCGGTAATGAGCAGCTTGAGAAATCATTCATTGGCGTCCCGCGGCCCGAATAAACGGGTGAGTATGGAATGATTGACCACCACCAATCCCTTACTGAGTTTTCTTGGCGTGAGTGGCCGTCCGATAATCGTCAGTCGCACCTTGATTAATAACCGTGTGATCAGGAATGACGATAATTTCCCCCTTCATAATGGGATGGAGTACGCAATAATAGGAATACCGACCGGGCGGGAGTGAATGAATGGTGAATTCCTGCCCGGGTTGAATGGCACCTGTATCGAATGCGCAGGACCCAGTTCTTCGACACCCATCGTGCGTCAAACTGTGAGGAGAGGAAGTAGGATTCACGACGTGAATCGAAGCTCCATCAGGGACAATGGCCAAAGCTGGGCTATAATACGGCGCCCAATAATCCATTGAGACCTTCACCTCTGGAGGCTGCGTGGAAGCCCAAACGGGATTCAAGGTCGAAAACAATAGAAGAGGGCATCCAACCATAATTAGTGTCGTAGCGAAGGTGGTTCCGTTCAAAATTTTCATCTGTTCACCTCGCGATTTCTCAAGCTCCTCGAAAGCCTTCATTTAAATGGTAATTTCCAAAACCATAAAGAATCTATTTGATTTGCATTCCGTTCCAATAAAGATTTCATAAAGATTTCATGGCCTCTCTTTCTGACACCTGGAGAGACCATCCGGTCGTTGGGAGGATTAGGATTCCTTCTAATGACGCTTGACGAAAATTGCAAAAACCATGACCGGAGAGAGTCAAACTGCCATGATCCCCATCAGCACGAGCAATTCAAGGTCTGCAAACCCGCTCCCTTGAAGGGAACTGGTACAAAGGAAAGTCAAAAAAGACGACGTGGAAAAAGGTGGAGAATTACAAGAGGAACGAAAAGAAGGGATGGCTGTTAAAGGAGATGGAATAGCAAGGGACCATGTCGGATAAGGAACACCGCACATGAAAACGGAAAGTCAGACGGGTTTCTGATCTTCCACAAATTCGGTGGCAAATCGATAGCCGACTCCGGGATCCGTGAGAATATACTGAGGACGGGCCGTGTTTTTTTCCAATTTTTTTCTTAAGTTTCCAATGAAGACACGTAAATATTGAGCCTGTTCACTATATCCAGCCCCCCAAATCGCCCGGAGAATGGTTCCATGCGTCAAAACTTTTCCGGAATTCTGAATGAGGAACTTCAACAGATCATATTCCGTCGGGGTTAACTTGACGGGCGCGTTTCGAATGCAGACATTACGACTTTCAAAGTTGATCTGTAAATTCCCAAATGTGAACACAGGATCGTTACCAGAAATTGAGGAAGAACGTCGCAGGACTGACCGGATTCTCGCCGTCAGCTCTTCCATACTAAACGGTTTGGTCACATAGTCATCGGCACCTACTTCAAGAGCTTCAATTTTTTTCGCTTCTTCCCCAATCGCGGAAAGAATAATGATCGGGATTTGATAGGTTTCACACAAATGCCGGGTTAATTCGATTCCATCCATTCCGGGAAGCAGCAAATCAACCAGAGCCAGGTCCGGAAGGCGGTGGCTCATAATTTGGAGGGCCTCTTCTCCGGTTTCAGCCGTCAAGACCTCATATCCCTTTGCCTCAAGATTGATCTGCAAGGAACGACGTATTTGCCGCTCATCGTCAACAGCCAAAATTCGGGATCCAGGAGCCATAGGTAGGGCGCTTACTCCTCTTCTCGGTCAAAAATGGTCATCGTGGGTGCCTCAGGAGTCGGCACCGTAAAGCAAATCGTCACGACTCGATTCTGAGATTCGGCCCAAATGCGACCACCATGTGCTTCGATCATACCTTTACAGATCGCCAATCCCAAACCTGTACCACGAATGAGTCGTGTCCGCGGACCCTTTAGTCGGTAAAATCGATCGAAAATACTGACTAATTCTTCCTGAGGGATTCCTTCTCCTTCGCTGGAGACCCGTACCTCCACCTGGTTCGGCATCATTCGCCCAACAATGCTGACCAAGGATCCTGCAGGAGAATATTTAGTGGCATTATCTAACAGGTTGATCAGGACTTGCTGAATTTCTATCCCATCCACAAAAATAGGAGAGATTTTTTCCCCAAGGTTCACTTCAAGAGATCGGCTTTCCAATGACATTTCCACTCGCCTGATTGCACCTTCGACCAAATCTTCCAATAAATGCCATTCACGATGGGGAACCAGCGTTCCCGCTTCAACCTTTGACATGTCCAGAAGATTTTCAACCAATCCATTTAAAAAATCGATTTCCTGATTGATGCCCTGGAGAAATTCCTGCTGCATCTTGGACGCGTCCTGCCTGGAAAGCTCAATCAATCCAGCAATGGAAGCCTTGATGGCAGTAAGGGGAGTTCGTAGCTCGTGCGAAACCAAGGACAGCAGAGCTGTTTTCAGGGCATCGCTTTGACGAAAGGCTTCAACTTTGGCGGCTTCACTTTTCCTTAAATTTTCTTCTACCTCTTGTCGTTCAAACCCATTCACAAATATTTCTCCTGCCATTTGGAGGAGCCTGATGTCCTCTTCCGACCAGGTTTTTTCATGCCTCACTGAATCAAGCCCAAGAAACCCGAACAATTTCCCCCGTAAAACCATGGGCACAATCACCAGGGATTGAATTTGCTGCCTTTCAAACACCTCTTTTTCGGCACTCGCCTCAAGCGGAAGATTTGCCACACTTGATATTTGAAAAAACGGGCCGGAGGTCAGACGGTCAGCAAACCAGGGTAAATCATGCATTTGAAGCCCCTGAAGTCTTGTGATTTGAGGCTCGATACCCGTCTGGCACCATTCATGGGTATTGTTCATCGTCTTTCCGTCGTCCACAATGACAAACACATAACTTCGATCCACACCTCCGAAAGTGCCAATGGCTTCCAGGGCTCGATTAATCCCCGCATCCAAATCTTGTGTTTCAAGACTGATAAATTGAGTTGAAAGATTCGTCACGAGGTTTTCAATTTCGATTCGATAACGCAGAGCCGTTTCTATCCTGGAGCGTTCCTGAATTTCATGTTCAAGCTCCTGATTAGCCAGTTTGACCTGTCTCGTCATGAGAATTCCAAATGGGATCACCAAGATACCGATAAGAGATTCCCAAACGATCATGGTTGAGATCTTTTCTTGGGAATTTCTGCTGTATAACTTTACGGCCTTGTTGGCTGCCTCAATCAACCGGACATTGACAGCCAGAAGCCCGTCTAATTCAAAAGAATATCGGGGATGATCGGATTGCGTTTTCAAAAAGGTATCGGCCCGATGCATGAATTCCGCCAAGAGTGTTTGTTGCTCCCCTAATGCCTGTAATATTTCCTGGGATGGGGGGGAAGTGAGGGCCACCTTTTCGCCATTTTTCGGGTTTATTACGGCTTGTCCACCGACAAGTAACGCATCCAGCGTTTGGGTCAACATCTGTTGGGTGAACCGGTAATCAGCAGGAATTCCTTGGGACGTCAATAAAATTTCATTCATGAGTCGTTGAGACAACATCCGCTGTCGTCCAGCCAGATCCACCGTCACACTGTCGAGTCTTTGATTCTGAATTGTGGTGATCGTATAGAGCAGGATGCCGAACAAGGCTAAAATAAAGACCGTGGTGAGAACCATTAATGCTCGTCCGATTGATCCTGTTCCTAACCATGAACGTTCTTGTGGTTTCACGACACTTCATCCTTTGATGGCGACTCCGGCAGTTCAATCCATACCATAAATGAATTTCAACTGAATTTCCTGATTTTCTCATCATATCTTAAACGATTCAATCTTTCCCCAAACACATGGCGGGTGGGAATGGCAATTGCCGGTGACCCGGGAGGCTTTCGAAAAAGATTCGCTCCGACTCGATATTTTTGATCACACGATTTATACTCTGCCCCAGTAAGGAATTATTCGAGTCCCTATCCCCTTTTTCCTCAGCTCGCTTAATGCCTGACCCAAACCTCATACACTTCCAGTTATTTCTCTATATCGCTAAAGACCCCCAGGCGTTTCCTATCACGGTTGTCTTCATTTTTGGAGAATTTCATGATTGAACAATCGCAAACACCCATAGACAGACAGAAGGAAAACGGCGCTCCCATTATCCTGGAATGTTCTGCGTCCCGGTCTGGGCAATCGCCTCTCACATCCGATTTAAGGAAAACCGGTCTTCACCCGGACAATTGGTATCCCCTCGCCCGCTCCAGAGACCTGAAAAAGGGAAAAATGCTTGGAGTGTCCTTTGCCGGTTATCCGATTGTGCTGGTGAGAACCGTAACCGGAATGGTCTATGCACTCGAAGACCGATGCGCCCATCGACAAGTACCGCTCCATTGCGGAGTGGTGCATGGAGAACATGTCCAGTGTGGATATCATTCCTGGACTTTTGATCAGACGGGGCGATGCGTGGGTGTACCATATTTAGAAAAAAACCAAGCACGACCGTCAGGAGTCAGAAGTTATCCCTGTCGGGAAGCCTATGGCCTGGTGTTTGTATTTCCGGGCTCGGTGGGCAGAGTGGAGGAAGTTGAATTCCCAAAGGTGTCTTTAGCAGCCGATCCGCAATATAAAACGCGATACCTTGACCGTCAGGTGGGCTGCCATTACTCATTCATGCATGAGAACCTTATGGATATGAACCATCAGTTTTTGCACCGTCGACTGATGGGCGGGATTCGAACGGTCTTCCTGGAACTACGAGAGGGGCCGCATGCGGTGGAAGTCGACTACACCTTCTCTCGAATAAAAGGCAAACAACCACTTGGAGAAAAACTCATTCTGGGGAGTACCAAGCCATCAGCAGATGGCCCAAAACATGATCTGATGACCATCTGTACAAACTACCCCTACCAAACGCTCAAGTTTTGGACAGCCGGGAGTACTTACCCGGCATTAAATCTCTGGAATGTGTATGTTCCCATTGATCCTGCGCAACGAATCAATCACACCTATGGGTTGATGATGATCAGGAAACCTTCAATTCCAGGCCTCATCCACCTCTTGTGGCCGTTTATTGTGTGGTTTACCGATGGAATTTTTGCACAAGATCGTTGGATTGTTGAGGAAGAACAGAAAGCCTTTGATCGCCAGGGCGCTGACTGGAACCAGGAGGTTTTCCCTGTGATTCAGAGCTTAAGAAGCTTGTTGGGTCGCGAAGGCATTGCCTTATGAGGAGCTCTCTCATTCCTGCTGAAAATGGTTTCTACCACGGCAGCCGGATTGCATCTTTAATTGGTGCCTTAGGTATCCAGACCTGGATCAGGCCACATGGGAAGGAGAGGATGCCTGGGACTCATTCTTTTGAAGGATCTTCCGACAGGCTTCCTTGAGAGATTTCAGATGAAACGGTTTCACAAAAAACCCTTGAGCGCCTTCATGTAACAATTGCCGGAGAGCTCGTTCGTCCGTTGCCCCAGACATCATTAACACTGGCACCTGATGGCCCAACCATCGTAATTCATCCAGCATGGTTCTCCCATCCATAATGGGCATATCCATATCTAATAAAATTCCATCCACCGTTTGGCGGCTCACAACGGCCAGCCCCTCCCATCCATTTCTCGCAACAAGCACCTCATATCCCCATTCCTGAAGCGCATGGGTTAATAGTCCGGTCACTGTTGGATCATCATCAACCACCAACAAGCATGGCCGGATTTCCCGAATCTCCCTCTTATCGGAGGACAGATTCCCGGATGTGGTGTTGACTGCCCGAAGAGTTTTGACACAAGTAGGGCAATAGGTATGCGCGAGATCGATCTCAGAAAATTTGAGTTGGTCTATAGATAAAAACCAAGCCAAATTCCGTCCCTCTTTGGTGCTAACCATCGCGGCAGAGGAATCCTGCTCCCGTTCACACCACGCACACCTAGGAACTGATCGGGAAGAAGCCGAGGGTGACGAAAGACAATGCTGCAACACCCTTGCCCGGGAGATGACTCCGACAAGATTATGGTTGCGCACGACAGGCATTCTCTGAACGTGTTGGTGCGTCATCACATCCAGGACCTTATCAAGAGATTCATCCTCATGCACATATATAGGTGGGGTCATCGTGTCTTCGACTTTAAGATCATCAAGTGAATACAACCGTGAAACCGCCTCGAACAGACGGGCATCTGACACGATCCCAAGAATTTTTTGTTCGGAATCAACGACCGGCCATCCGCAATATTGACCGGAGAGGAATTGCAGCGCCAAATCGTTTTCGAATTTCCCACGGCATAGTGGTAAGGCTTCGGAATCCATTAAGTCTTTTGCCAATAGGGGGGACGAAGGCTGGTGGTTCATAAGATGGCCTCTCTTTCAAACCGGTTTCAACCAGGAAACCATGGGTGAAGGGGGTGGGAAGAACCGATACAAATGATCGGACTAACTAAAAAGAACTATATGAAAAAACGACAAACCTAATTTAATTAAAAGCAAAATGCAGACCAATTAACTGGGATGAGACTTAGCGGAAAAACCCCTTAGATTTCATAAGATAAATGAGAGACGTTATCCCTACCCACTGTCCTCCATGAAGGTTGGAACTATGAAATACTCACGAACGTTAGGGAAAATCATACAATCTGAAGATTGGAACTATCCGATGGACTAAAAAAACTCCTGCAAACATCAACCCAGAACAAGAATTTGCTGAATAATTGATTTATAGCCGGTGGGAACCAAGTAGAAAGTTATAAAACCAATTCATAACTCCATCCTGTTTATAGCTAGCAACTCCGATAGTGAGAATCTCCAGAACAAACGATCACCCACTACTTGCGTTGTTGGTATCTGAGGGAACGCCACCAAACCCTTCAGGTTGGCAGTTAGAGAATCCTTTATGCTGAGTCCACCTCCATTCCAAAAACGAAAACCGCGGCTCCCAATAAAGGACGGAGCCCCTTTGTTGCTCTGGACTGGCAGAGAAAGTCTCCACACCTTTTTGTTCGATCACAACACTCAACAAGTTTGGCCTCAGGACATGACCGAGCCAAGGCACGGTTTTGGCCATTAGATTTTATCCCCAGTGCCCACAGAGACCTCATTTGCGCCAACTCTCAGGCGTGTGCTACGAGTGACATCTCACCACGGAAGGCAGCAATGGAACATGGAACCCGTTACCGAACCTACAAAAGAACGATTGTTGCTCAGGCCCCCGGGCGCGATCATGTTTGTCTCATGTTATGAATTGGGTCACCAACCTCTTGGCATCGCCCAGCCGATGGGATTTCTGGAGCAAGTCGGATATTCGCCGGTTGGCCTGGACATCGCCGTTGAAACCATTGATGAACCGGCTCTCAGGCTCGCCAAATTTGTCGGTATTTCCGTACCCATGCACACCGCCCTCAGGCTTGGGGTGCGCGTAGCCGAGCTGATTCGCGAAAAAAATCCAGACTGCCACATCTGTTTCTATGGCCTGTACGCCTCGATTAATGCGGAATATTTACTCCAGGAATTGGCCGATACTGTGGTGGGCGGAGAGTATGAGATCCCGTTACGATCACTCATTGAGGCACTCGATCGAGGTCAGACGATCAACCATCTCGAGGGAGTGAGCTCTCCGAATCGGGTCGTTGCTCCCTATTTGAAGCGACCCTACTCAACCACTTCAACGACGTCCCAACCAATCCCAAGTCGGACAGGACTCCCGATGTTGGACCAATATGCCCAGCTCGAAGAGAACGGGACAGAACGATTAGTCGGATACGTCGAGACCAGTCGTGGTTGCCTCCACCTCTGTCTTCATTGCCCCATCGTGCCGGTCTATGAAGGGCGATTCTTCCTTGTCCCGGAGGCCGTCGTCCTCGAGGACATTCGGCATCAAGTACATGCAGGCGCCACGCATATCACTTTCGGCGATCCTGATTTTTTAAACGGACCGGGGCATTCCCTCAGCATTGTTCGTAGGATGCATGAGGAGTTTCCGCAACTGACCTTTGATTTCACCGCGAAGATCGAACACCTCTTGAAGCACCGTGCTCTGATGCCGGATTTTGAAGCACAGGGGTGCCTGTTCATCATCTCCGCTGTGGAGTCGTTCAGTGACCATGTTTTGGAACAATTGCATAAGGGGCATACAGGAGCTGATATCATCACAGCGCTCGCCATTCTGCGCGAAGCCGGCATCACGCTTCGCCCGTCGCTCGTGGCTTTCACGCCCTGGACCAGCCTGGACGATTACCTCCATATGTTGGACATGGTGGAAGACCACGATCTTATCGACGCGACCGACCCGGTGCAGTTGAGCATTCGTCTCTTGGTGCCTCCCGGCTCGGCTCTTCTCGCCAAGTCTGACATTCAGAGGTTTCTCGGTCCACTGGATCAGGCCAGCTTTCAGTATCCATGGACGCATTCGGATGACCGGATGGATCAACTACATCAGGCGGTAAGTGCAATCGTGGAAGCGAGTGCCAAGGAAGAGGAAGATGCGATGGTCACCTTTGATCGTATTCGAGCGAATGCTGATAAGATAGCCGGGTGGCCCGTTGAGACCTCAACTCGGACACGGGTGAGCAGGCCTGATCGTCCGAAGCCGCCCCGGTTAACGGAATCATGGTTCTGCTGCGCTGAGCCGACGACCCAGCAATTCAGACCGTTACTGACAAAGGGGCATGAGGAAATCTAGCAGCCTGTGAGAAAACGATGTGGGCTCCCTGAAACCTCGGTAGTCCGCGAATGTGGCACAATAGAAAAATGCTCCCGCAGGATACTCAAAATTGCCGTCAAGTCCTGTCCTGAGGCCCTCGAAAGGAAAGCCGCAGCAAATGAAGGCCCGAGGCAGACCCTCTACGTTGAGGGTCTGAACGAAGCGACCTGCCTGCGCGAAGCTGTTCCAGCGGAGGCAGGGATCGACGCTGGCGGATTTTTCAGCATCCTGCAACAATGGCTGGGTAGAGTCACATATAGAGTTGAGAAGGGGATGAGACGTGGAAGCTGAACTCAAAACACAAGGCACGAAGATTCAGGAACTTTTAGGATTGAAGGTCCCGGCAGTGGCCATCGCATTTCGGGACACGGCACCTGCGGGCATTCCACGGGTCACCACTCCTGCACCCGCAGGATGCGGCTATTGGAAGCTCGCGACTGAGGGCCGGACCTTCTATACGGAAGGATCCGATCACTTTGGTTGTCCGGTCGGAGCCCATACCCACGGTGTGGAGCTTCCACCCCAGGTCGCGACGGAGCTGAACGGTCTGATCCAGACGATGGTAGACATGCAGTACCTGACGATGAAAGAAATTCCGATGATCCCGCATCGAGAGGAGACCTTTCACGTGGCCGTTTATGCGCCACTCACCCAGGCCACGTTCACTCCGGACGTGGTGCTGGTTCGAGGGACCGTCAAGCAGCTGATGCTTCTGGCAGAAGCGACACAGGCAGCGGGTGTACCCGGCGGAAGTGCGACCATGGGAAGGCCGACCTGCGCCGTGCTGCCGGAATCACTGCAATCGGGACATGCGGCAACCAGTTTTGGCTGTATTGGAAACCGCGTCTATACCGGACTCGGGGATGACGAGGGCTATTACGCCATTCCCGGTGCCAGGGTGCCCGACGTCGTGAGTAAGTTGGCAGTCATCACCGAGGCCAATCGTCAGTTGGAAGCATTTCATCGATCACGCTTGTAAAGAGTTCCTCCAACCACCTACCAACAGGAAGTGGCAAAACCTTAGAACCGCCTAATCGTAACGTCTCTCCTGGTATGTTGAGGATCTGAACGATACAAGCAGGAAGCTCCTGGAACTTTTCAGCGTCCTGTGAAGGAAACACGATGCCAAGACTCCTCCTGCTCTTGCCGACCACCACCTATCGGGCAGAGGCGTTTCTCGAAGCAGCCCGGCGGGTGCAGGTATCTGTAACCATTGGGACAGAGCAGGCTCCGGAAAGCCTTCTGGTCGCGTCGGAGAACGTGTTGCTACTCGATGTTCGCCATCCACAGGCAGCCGCCAGGACCGTGATTGAATTCGTCCAACATCACCCGATCGATGCAGTGATTGGAGTCGACGACGTCACCGCTGTCACCGCTGCTGCCATCGCGGAAGCAGTCGGATTACCCCATAACTCTGTCGCGTCCGTCACCGCCGCCAGAAACAAACGGCAGATGCGGGAATTATTGTCCCGACAGGGCATTCCTGTTCCTTCCCATAAGGTATTCCCCCTCGACGGTGATTCAGGAGCTTTCGCAAAGGAAGTGGTCTATCCCTGCGTCGTAAAACCTCTCATTCTTTCGGCCAGTTGTGGGGTAATTCGTGCCAATGACGAACAGGAGTTTGAGAATGCATTCCGTCGGGTGGGCACCCTCCTGACCAATTTGAATCTGGCAGCAGTGGACGAGCAGGCCCGTTGGATCCTCGTGGAAGATTTTGTGCCGGGAATCGAAGTGGCGTTGGAAGGTTTGCTCACAAAGGGAGTCTTCCAGCCCCTGGCGATGTTCGATAAGCCTGATCCGCTCGATGGACCCTATTTTGAAGAGACACTCTATATCACACCTTCCCGTCTCTCCTCCGATCGACAACAACAAGTTGTGGACTGCGCAGATCGAACGGCAAAGGCACTCGGACTATGGGAAGGGCCGGTGCATGGGGAGTTCCGCTTGAATGAAAACGGGTTATGGGTCATTGAGATGGCGGCACGAGCCATTGGCGGGCGATGTTCCAGAACGCTGGACTTTTCGGCAGGGATATCGCTCGAAGGTCTGATCCTTCGTCATGCACTCCGGATGCCGATTCCACCTCTTCTCCGGCAACAGCAGGCGGCAGGCGTGATGATGCTTCCAATTCCGTATAGCGGGATGCTGCATGAAGTGAGAGGGCAGGCTGAAGCCAGGGCGGTACCAGGAATTATCGAACTGACGATAACGGCAGAGCCAGGAGAATTACTCATTCCCCTTCCGGAAGGCACACGCTACTTGGGCTTCCTTTTAGCACGTGGCAAGACACCGGAGGATGTGGAGCGTTCGCTTCGTGAGGCCCACCAACGGTTGACAGTCGTCATAGGCGCCTCACCACCGACAACCGACAGATCACCATCATCACCTCACTCAAAAGCCATGAGATTTTGAATACATTAACCAGGGTTCGACTACCTGGCGCTCTCTAGGTTGGCTTTTTCTTCACCTCTGCGATCATGCTCCGCGACCATTCATCCAGGCTCTTCCCTTGTGCCGGCACGTCAGGGAGCCCGGTCATATCGTGCACCCATGCGCCCTTCACGGTCTCACTCTCGTCGGCCATGGACTTCTTGATGGCCTCAACCTCCTTGTCGAACCGTTCGGGGGCTTGCTCAAGAATACGCCTGATTTTCCACTTCGTGGTCGGCTTACCTTCTGCATCCAAGTCACAGGCATAGTGGACGATATCCACCTTTCCGGTCTCAAGGATCCTGGACAACATCCGATAGGTCACGCCCGTACTCGACTGAATAAGCGCGGCCTTATAGAGACGCTGACATTTGTCCGGATCCACATCTAACGCCGTGAGATCCTCCATGACCTTTGCGGCAACCGCTGGCGACGTATCAACCTCTCCCATAGTCGTATTCCTTCCTGCAAGGGTTTAAGCCTGATGGCAAAACACCAGTTCTGAACCTAACAGACAATTCTGAAATAGAGCAAGACGAAGGCCAATTGGTGACTGCAGATAGGCTGCCTGCGATGCGAAAATCGAATTAAAGGAATAAACCGGATCTACTTGGCAAGGTACGAACGGGGAAGGATAAACTCAAATATGGTGGGCACCGGGCAAGGAAGATTTAAAAGAAAAAGCCTCCCAACCAACCTATGTCATTTCTTGTTAGAACCAGCGGGGAAATAAGAAGCGGCATATTCCTCAACTGCATACTTTGAAAATACCTGTCTACACGTTTGCTGGAGAGATGGGAGATGAGGTGGCTTTAAAATGAAGCCCTGGGCGCCTTCCATCAACAATTGAGATTGGATTCGTTCGTCCGACTCACCTAACATCATTAGCACTGGCATCCGATACCCCAACCAGCGTAATTCACTAAGCATGGTCCTCCCATCCATAATGGGCATGTTCATATCTACAAGCATTCCATCCACCGGACGCCGACCCGCCAGAACCAAAGCTTCCCATCCATTCCTTGCCGTAACGATATCGTATCCCCATTCACCCAGCGCCTCTTTCAACATTTCCGTTGCCGCAGAATCATTCCCCACAATCATTAAACATTGACAATTTTCTTTTGTATTCCATTGAGATTTAGACTTCCTCGAAGATGCGATTTCCGATTTAATCCGAGGGGCTGCCAGTGTGGGACAAAAGGAAAATTGCTCCATGAGTAGCCTCGCTTTCCAAAGAGTTTCGAAATTAAACCCGGCACTTGTTAACGTACTGATAAGGGTAAATTTCAGAAAGTGGTACTCTATAAAACCCTGGGTTTTTCAAAATCATGTTCAATGCCATCTCTTTCTTCTAAAAGACCTCAAGGGCAGCCTTGTAGATCTAGTCAATTTGAGGGGCCAAAATATCCTGGTGTGCCTAAGAAAAATATATGTCTTACATTTTAGTGTCTCTTAACCGTGCACTCTCATCATAGTCTGTTTCAGCTCCAAATGAAGGATCTCTGGACTACAAAAACTGTCTGCCGAGTTTAGACTAGACTGAATAGGATTGGAATTTAGCGTGCTATTCTTAAAATTTGGTGGCGTCAGTCTGCTCTTGTTCCCCGGATTCGCTGAATCAAGTTGAAGCGCGACGATTGTCGAAAGGGATGTGATTGCTGACTGGTCCGGCAAAGGCAACATGTTTGGAATGGAAAACTACCGGAAATTTTTCCATGAAGAGGTAAACGACATTCTTGAAGAGCGGGCTCCTTTGCGAACATCGCAAGGGCTCTTCAATCAGGCACAGATCTGTTGCCAGGTGTCGAGGAAAATTGATCCGAAGACCAAAGCATGGGATTTCTTTGGAACAAACACGATGAGGATCTACGACACACACGAAGTCATACATTCCCGATTGGCCTGCATGAGCCTTGTGGAGGGATGGGGAGGAGAATTCACATGGATCTGGGAAACCGGCAGATCCACCGGGATGTCCAGCACCCCCAAATTTCAGCCCAGTATGGAAAATTAGGACACCAAATCAAGAGTCATCCCAAGGTGAAACCACCAGGAGGTGAATGACATTCCCACCCATGATAGAGTGGGCAAATATTTTTAGACACCCAAATGTTATTGCTTCGGATGGAGCTTTCAAGAAAAGAACACCACGGTCGATTAAATCTTTCAATAATCAGGTTTAAACCAGTGAGGATGCAATGCGCAGACAACCGCAATTTCCTGACGAACAATCAAGTGAAGGAGCTTTTACACGACAAGGTGATGCATTCCGGGAATGGGTGACTGATGATGGTAGTTCAGAATTTCCTGCGGCGCGTGGGCGGTATCATCTGTATGTCTCTTGGGCATGTCCGTGGGCGCATCGCACGATTATTGTGCGAAAGCTGAAACGGTTGGAAGACGCGATTGGCATGACGGTTGTCGATCCGATTCGGGATGACCGGGGCTGGGCATTCCGTGACGGGCCGGGACATTCGACTGACCCCGTCAACGGGTTTCAGTTTCTGAGTGAGGCTTATCGTGCGAATGATCCGGACTATCGGGGACGCGTGACGGTGCCCGCATTGTGGGATCGTGAAACCAAACGTCTCGTGAGTAATTCCGATGACGACATCATGCGGATGTTGAATACGGCGTTCAATCAGTTTACCGCCAGCAAATTAGACCTGTATCCGGTTGATCTCCGGCAAGAGATCGACCAACTGAATGGCGATATTTATGAACAGGTCAATGACGGGGTCTATCGCGCTGGATTTGCGACGTCTCAACCGGCCTACGAACATGCAGTCCGGCGTCTATTTGAGATGCTGGATGCATTGGAATTGCGTTTAGCCATGCAACGATATCTTTTTGGGAAGGTCCCGGTGGAAACAGACTGGCGGTTATTCGTGACACTCATCCGGTTCGACGCGGTGTACCACGGACATTTCAAATGTAATATCCGTCGCATCATTGATTACCCGAATTTATTTGGCTACCTCAAAGATCTCTATCAATACGACGACGTGGCGGAGACCGTCAATATGGATCACATCAAACGCCATTACTACGTCACCCACGATGACATTAATCCCACGGGTATTGTTCCCCTCGGCCCCGACCAGGATCTTCGCTCCCCCCATGGCCGGGAACATCTGTAGAATGCCGGCCGGCAACCGTGGTAAGTGATTGTGCGTCTCCCGGAATATGTGGTGCCCAGGCAGGCCAATACCCCCATACCAACGGAGGCAAATTCCACGGCCCCTTTCATTTCTCCCCAAATGCTGCCTGAAAACCTGAAAAAAACAAGCGAAGTAGCTAGAATAGTGCCCAAAATTTTAAGTGGCACTTATGGCCACTGAACAAGGTGAATCCAAAGCGAATACGTGATTAAATCGGATCATAAAAAATATATGGTGGCTCGCTCGTTCAAGCGTATCTCTGAAAGGTTCGTTTCCCACGATCCGACGCCTGCCGTCTGGCTCAAGGGCGGGACGCTCTCATCCGCTGGCGGGCCTTGTATGAGCGGAGCGAGTTGGTCCGCCCTCCTCAGGTTGGCGTCCGGGCCTTCCCATGAGGGCAGACGGGGCGTCACTGGTTTTGGGGCCTTTTGCCGAAACAAAAGGGCCTCGCCTGCCGGGGCGAAACCCGGCAACACTGAAAAGCAGATTGACACGAGAGTTGGGGACACATGTGCGAGGTTTTCCCCACCAGCGATTGTTTATGAGGAAACCCCAAGATGGATTTCCGATACAGGTCGTCAAGCTGTAAGGCAAGAACCATAAATTCTGAATTCAATCTGGAGGAATCTTTATGACTTTAACAGCCTATAATAATGTCCCACTTCCCTCATTGATGTATGGCACGGCGTGGAAAGAAGGCGCCACAACCCATCTGGTGCAATTGGCGGTGGGGTCGGGGTTTACAGCCATCGACACGGCCAACCAGCTCATTCATTACCGGGAAGACCTGGTGGGTGAAGCTCTGCTGGCACTCGATAAGCTGGGAGTTAAGCGGGAAACCCTGTTTTTGCAAACGAAATTTACCCCGGTGAACGGACAGGACCATCGCACTCCCTATGATGCCTCGGCCGATCTCACCACTCAGGTGCAGCAATCATTTGCCAGTTCGCTCACCCACCTCCATACCGACTATGTGAACTCATATGTCTTGCATGGTCCGTACTCACGATTTGGGTTGGGAGATTCTGACCGTGAGGTATGGGCGGCCATGGAGGACCTCTATCAAACAGGGAAGACCAAAATGATTGGTATCAGCAATGTCACGGCCGGGCAACTCACCCAACTGTGTGAAGAGGCAAGGATCAAACCCATGGTCGTGCAGAACCGGTGTTATGCCTCCCATGGTTGGGATAGAGAAGTGAGGGGGATTTGCCAAACCCATGGCATCATTTACCAGGGCTTTTCGCTCCTGACGGCCAACAGAGGGGTGATGGCCGACCCCGATATTCGGACCATCGCTAAACGATTGGGGACGAATCCCGCGCAAGTGATTTTTTGCTTTGCCCTGCAAATCGGGATGCTCCCATTGACGGGAACGACCAGCCAACAACATATGGAAGAGGATCTTCAGGCCGAATCGTTCTCATTATTGCCTGAAGAGATCGAACTGATTGACACGATCGGCGAATAAACAAATCACCCTTCCCCGAGAGGAGGAATGAGGCAACCCTGTTTCTGGATCATCCCCACCGAACATGCGCATGATCGCTTGGGCATATCGGAGGCAGTCCGCAAGCTACAGAACTGCCTGTTGCCGGCCATCCTCCTGATCATTTTCCTTCCCCTCTCTGTCACACAAGCCGGCACGATACCCGAACTGATGTTGGCTGACATCTATCGGCAGGGTCTTACTCTCAGCCAATACCGGGTCAGCGAAAAACTCGACGGCGTCCGCGCTCGTTGGGATGGAACACATTTGATTTCGCGAGGCGGCAATGTGTTTGCGGCACCGGCATGGTTTACCAAAGGGTTTCCAGCCGTACCCTTGGATGGAGAGTTATGGATAGGGCGAAGCCGATATGAAGAAGTATCGTCCATTGTCCGGACACAACAACCCCATGATGGATGGCGAAATGTGCGCTTGATGGTCTTTGATCTTCCGGCACATGGCGGAACATTTGCCCAACGTGTGCTCGAGATGAATCGCCTCAAGATCGAAGGCAGCGCTCCCTATTTGGGAATCATTGAACAACAGCGGATCGGGAGCGAAGAAGACTTGTTGAAATGGTTGCACACGGTAACCGATGAAGGTGGTGAGGGGTTGATGCTTCACCGGGAAACTGCGTTGTACGCCAGTGGCCGTAGTCAGGATTTGCTGAAGTTGAAATTATTCACTGATGCGGAAGCGACAGTCATTGGATATCGGCCAGGCAAGGGTCAGTTTGCCGGTCAGATTGGTTCACTCAAGGTACGCACCGATGATGGGGTCATCTTCTTTGTCGGAAGCGGGCTCAGTCATGAGCAGCGGCGTCGCCCGCCACCGTTACAGAGCCGGGTCACCTTTCGTCACCAGGGATTGACCGAAAACGGCATCCCTCGCTTTCCGGTTTTCCTACGGATCCGCGATGAGGAACCCCGGTAGCCAAAGTGTTCTTCATACAAGGGTTTTCGATATCCATGGCTTGGCTCTTCATAGATTCATGGGCTGTTCAAAATGGCCGTCCAGCAAGGCCGCAAGCAGGGAGGAGAGGGAGGCGTACCGGGAAGTACGTTGAGCCCTTCGAGCAATGAGAACGCCGCTGGTGGACTTTTTCAACAGTCCCCCTCAGTACCCTTCCCGCTTTACACAGAATTTGCTTAACTCCACGCTATCCCGCTGACATGCTCTTGTCAGGAGCTGATGATGCCCAGGTGAATCGGTGACGGCGACCGAGCCCAATTGTTGGCATCGCCGAATACTGTAGATCACTGCGGCAGCCGTTTTAATCAACCCAAACCCATACTCAAACGCCAGGCTCTCCTGTTCAGGCAACCGTCTTCGGCTCATGGCTTGAAGGGTTTCAACTGTGTAAGGCACGAACTCCCTTTCTGGCTGTTGAAATGCGACCAAGAGTGCAGAGTCAGTCGGGACGGAACTTCGACCTTGGCTATCCTGGGAAAATGCCACCAACCCTCGCTGAAACCGTCGATCATCCTTCAAAGCCTCATGAAAAATCGATCGCCAAAGAGGATCGGCGAGATCCTGATTGACCGCCGCAACCATCGCCCCACTCAGCGGCCCACTGACATTATGCCCTTGGATGATTCTACCGCTCTCTAAAAGATCCGGATAATAATCCCCCATCAGGTCCGGAAACCCTGTTGCTCCCATGAACGGGGTTAATTGCAAGGCCATAAAATCCAGAAAATGGACATGGGAATAGTTCTCCAAAAGCTGATGGAGAGTCTTTTCATGACAAAGGTGAAAGGGATAATACAGCGCATCCATGGGAAGAGAGCCTCGCAAATTTCCCTCAGGGATTTTGAGGTGACTTGAAACCTGTCCCAGGAGGTGACGTGGAAGTAGGACAACCATTCACGGCGCAATTCCGGTTTTAAGAAAAGCTAGGAACAGTTAAGACATGGTATTCTTCCCACCGGTGGAAAACATTCTACCGGGCCTCAGCACAACGTCTGGCTTCAATACGGGAGCAACAGGGATGTCCGTAAACTATGACAACTCCCATGTCTTGCTGGACCTCTCTAGCCGTGAGGATTTCACCCGCCCACATGAGCCTGAAGAATTTGAGATCCGGCAATCAACGGATCAGCCGGAGCCAGTTTCAATGCCTTTTTAAAATGGTTCGTGGCATCACCGTGGTTCCCCAACTTATCCAATGCGAGCGCAAGATTGTAATGAGCTTCCGGAAGGTCAGCATTCGCGGCTATGGCCTTCGAAAAATGTTCTTGGGCCACGTCCCAATGTCCCTGCTGAAAATGGTTGACCCCTTCCTCATTTTCTGCTGCACCGGCGACACCGGCCATTGCCATCAGAGCGCCTTCAACCTGTGGAGTTTCCGCCATGCTCGGAGCTTCGGCCGGCGACATGGTTGTACTTTCCGCTTTGGGTTCCGGTTTCGTTTCTTTTCCGTATTCGCCGGAATCGCATCCACTCCAAACCAACATCATGAGGAACAGTAATCCGAGACCGAAAGATCGCTGATTCATAGTATCCTCCTTATGAAACGGTGAGCGGCCCTCCCGCAGACCGCGAAACACTCCTGAGAAAGGAATACATTCACGATTTGGATTGAACAATGTCAATAGTGGCCATATTGTTCACCCGCATGGTCGTCATGGCCCGAACGCCCATGCACCAACACAAATTCGGTTTACGCAAAGACGTTTTCCAAAAACATTCTCCCTATGTCGGCGAATAATTCCCCCTACGATCAGGACAAGTCTTTTCTTTTTCAGACAAACAGTCACGCCATTACATAGTTTTGTTATTTCTCTTCGGATTCACTAAAAGGCAGGACGGTTGAAGCGAGAGGGTTGCGGTCATGGCTTTCTTCAGGTCAATTACGCCGATTGGGCGCCCTGTGTGTTTCTCATTTTTTCCGCTTTCATTCTTGTTCCTAGCTCAATCTTGTGTACCGAACAATCTCCCACTCCTTTTACGCATTTCCCCAGAAAATTATCGTCCTACTTGACTCCCGGAATTTTGAAATTATTTTATAAGTAACATCGATGCATGTTTGACCTTCGAAGGTATCCCGACGAATTAACAACATTTGGAAGAATGGAGTACGAGAAGTTCAAAGAGGAGGGGTAAGCTATGGTCATTCGAAGATTGGAAAATTGGCCGATCAATGGATTTTCGGGCGGAGTCTCAGAGCTGGACCGGCTACGGAGAGATCTCGGGCACTTGTTCAATGGACTATCCAGGGTGAATGGTTGGGATTCTCCAGCAGGTGTCTATCCGCTTATGAATGTGTCACAGGATAGCGAAAATGTTTATGTTCGCTCGGAAGTTCCAGGCATGACGCTGGATCAACTGGAGGTGTCGGTGACAGGTCGAAATCTTACCGTCACAGGTGAGCGGGCAATTCCGGATGAGCAATCTAATGTGCGATATCATCGTCGAGAACGGGAAGCCGGGAAAATCCGACGACAGTTAACTTTACCCACAGATGTGGACAGTGAGCGAGTGCAAGCAAAATATCAACACGGTATTTTAATGGTGGTCTTGCCTAAATCTGAAAAGGCTAAACCGAAAAAAATCGCCATTACTGGATAAAGATTGAAATGGAAGTGAGGGATGGGGAAGACCCCATCCAATTCAAAGGAGGATGAACACATGACAACACAGACGCAAGATATACAAGTGCGGGATAAACGGGAAGTCAAATCGGATGCGGAACAAACAATCCCTGGTCGGGTATTTTCACCCAATGTTGACATATTTGAAGACGATCAGGCCCTGACAATTGTGGCGGATATGCCCGGAGTACCATCCGAAAATGTCTCAATTGATCTGCGTAACGATGTGCTTTCATTAAGCGGGGTGCCGTCAGTTTCTGTTCCTGAGAAAGAGGAACATGTTTTACGCGAGTACGAGACCGGGAAATATTTCCGCCAATTTACTCTTTCTGAAGTGATTGATCAGGAACATATTGAAGCCAAACTGAATAATGGAGTATTGCGAGTAACTCTGCCAAAAGTGGGGCCTGCCAAACCTCGCAAGATTCAAATCACTGAAGAGTAATCAGATTCCAACATTTGAGGGGAGCCGTTCGAATAAGGCGGCTCCCTTTTTTTGCGTACGTGATCGCTCACCGGGGATGGACGATTTTGAGCCCTTTGACACGCTGACAGGAGGTCCGCCTAAGGTCAGAAGTCCCTGCCAGAAGACTGAAGCCCATGGGGGAACCACTGGAGACTTCGGTTTGCCCAAGCCCATCAACATGGTCATCTAGAATTAGTAATGCGAGAGCGTGAGTCCGCTTTGTCCCATTCCATCGTGAGCGACAATATAGACGGCATCTCCATCGTAGACTTTAGTTTCTTCACTGGCAATTCGTTTATTCACGGTCACCATGACTTTTTTTTCTTTTAACAACTGAAAGATTTCCCGAAGGGGTTTCCCTTGTTTCCTAATCAGTTGCTTTACGGAGATGGAGTCAGCAATCTCGCATCCAAGGGCTCGCTCTCCATCAACGGTTTGCAAATCACCCATTAATGTAATTGTAACCATAGTTTCCTTTTGTTCATCATCAATAATGCCTGTGTATTTGAGAGATCGAGAACATCTTTCGTTCAGGACCTGAAATACACAGCCCCTACGGCACGGTTGCGATAATTCGAACCGGTCCTCCTGAACCGCCTTGAATCTTCATCGGGAGGGCCGTCACGCGAGCGCCTCGAGGTGGTAACCGTCCGAGTTGCGCCACATTCTCCAACGCATAAAGATTCGCTCGACCAAGAATTTGATGAACCGGAAAGTCTCGTGACTGCCCGGCATCTATGCTGGCTGTATCTATGCCAATTCCTAATATTTCCCGTTTCGTCAGCAGAAAGGTTACCGCGCCTGCAGAGAACCCTGGGAAATGGAGTGTGGTGGGATCTTCCGGGGTGGAGCTGCCAAGATATCGGACTTTGTCCGGCCAATATTGTCCAAATCCCGTAAAGAGTAACACAATGGCTTTTGGAGGGATTGGTCCGTAGGAAATTTCCCATTGGGCGATATCGTCAACCTGTAGAGTATAATCCGGGTTTGAATCCACTTGCGCTCGAATATCCAGCAGCACAGCTTCACCTGTTAACTGGCCGACGGGAATTTCATCCAGGCTCCAGCCTGATTCCGAAAAATGGATCGGCGCATCCATATGCGTCCCTCCATGTTCAGAGGCTGAGTACACCGCAGATGCATACCAATAGCCTTGTTGGGTAGGCCCCCAACTTGTTTTCTTCCAATGAAATGGCTCATTCGTAGGCCAGTACACGGTCTGCTCATTAAAGGGATAGGTCAGATCAAGGATTGTGCCCGTAAAGGGAGGGTTCATGGTGCAACCACCCGTTGCGAGAATTATGAGTATGGCTCGAATCAGCATGGACTGCGAAACCTATTGGCCCCAAATAAAGTGGACAGCAACACCAAGAAAATCCTAACAAGTTGAGAAAGGGCACAGCAATGGAAGAATGCCATGCGAATCAACACACTTAGTCCAAAAATCCGCTAACGGACTATGTGGAATCAAACCTGGAAACATGGTACAAAATGCTATCCATCTCAAAAGGCTGATCACACTATGTATAAAATTATAATCATTCTGATTTTATTAGCTGTTCTCTTCTTTATGATTCGCCGGGCGGCACGTGAATGGAGCCAGCCCAAACTAGACCCCGCCACCCCAGGCAAAGACGTGATGATTCAAGATCCCGTCTGTAAAGTGTACGTGGCTACCGGTACGGCCATTGTGCAGGAGCGAAAAGGGAAAAATTATTATTTCTGTAGCCAGGATTGCGCCAGGCATTTCAAGCCGGAAGATGTCACGTAAAAAAGGTATTCGAAAAATCCATGTGGGGGTGCCAGGCCGGAATCTAGGTCAAGGCTCCCCCACAGGATGATCCGGATCCGGCGGTGCACCCAAGACAATGGGGCCCGACCACAATTGAACGATGTTCCCATTCCGACAGATTAAACCGGCCTATCCAGGCCTGGGAATCCGGCTGGATCGGCAAATCCAACATTTGATTGAAATCACAGTCATAGAGGCGCCCGTCCCACCCGACACTCAGCAGAGACCGACACATCAGCCCCTCGACCGCCAATGGATTAAAATTATTCAACAAGAGCGTGTAGTAATGTTCCAGTTGTCCGGCATCGTGTAATTCATCCCAGAAACGACTGATCGGCATATTGGTAATGGTATAGAGCCGGTTAAACTGAATCCCAAATTGCTGCCCCAATTCATCTTTGAAATCTTGCTCAAGTTCGACTTGAGGCGGGGGAAGGACAGGTCCCAAGGGATTATAAACCAAATCAAGCATGAGACCCGAACCGTCTGCTCCATACCCTAAGCCATTGAGAGTTTGCAGTGCGGTTATACTCCGATCAAACACGCCTTTTCCACGTTGCTGATCAACATTGTCTGCTTCATAACAAGGGAGGGAGGCGACGATGTCAACACGATGGTCTGCAAGAAATCGGGGAAGATGTGTTTTCCCCTTGACATAAAACACGGTCAAATTACAGCGGTCGATCACCCTGCGGTCTCGAGCTCGGCATTGCTCAACCAGATACTCAAAGTGTGGATTCATCTCAGGCGCCCCACCGGTGATATCGACCGTCCTGATCTGAGGAGTTCGATCGAGCACGTCCAAGATTTGATCTATGGTGGTTCGGCTCATGCTTTCCGTCCGTTGAGGGCCGGCATCAACATGGCAGTGGTGGCAGGTTTGGTTACAGACCTTCCCGACATTGACCTGAAGCGTGGAAATTACTTGGGCCTTGAGGGGAAGCGAATGATGGAGGGCCAACGCTTGCTCGAACGACGGAGCTATCCATGAAGGTTGAACCGGGGCGACCATGGGGAGAGCTGAAGTTTTCATCGTCATGATGGTCTTAATTCCTTACACACAAATGGCGACTTCACACCGTTCTTAACAACACCCCTCCGAAGTTCCGCAAATGACAGGTTCGGAATGCACCCCATCCCTGGATCGATTGATAGTTGCAAAATAGGGTTGATAAGAATCGGTCTGGAGGACCTTGTATGTTTTCGAACAAATTTCTATCGGCTCACCACATTGATACGTATGGTGGTCGTCGTCACAGACCGCTAGGAACGGTCCGGTCAATACGGCAAACTGTCCCTCCCAGACACAAGGCGCTTCGTCGGGATAGACGGCCCGCATGCGGGGATCTTGAACCGCCAGAGCCACCGGTTTCTCGTCAATAATGAACAGGTCTTGATAGGGAGCTAACGCCAATAATGCAGCCGTCCGTTCGTTGATTTGCTGAGGATGGCCTCGGGTAAATGTTGAACCCAGGTCATCGACCACTTGAGAGAACGGTCCGGTGAGGGTCGCAAAGGTTGAAAAGGGCGTTGTCGATGCCGAAGCCAGTTTATATCCGGTAAGCGTCACAGAGAGGAACTGGATCCCGTCAATCACTCTCCATGGAATGTGATTAACCAGATGAACTCCTTTGAAGCCGGCGTCCCAAAGCCCGCCCCAATAGTCTTTGATGGTGAGGGCGCCGGACAAACAATCGCCCCATTTGGCCTTGTCATAGATTAAGTAATTCGGAATGGGTTGGTCGGCAACAATATCGGAAATGGTGAACCGCCCACCAGGTCGAAGCACGCGATACATTTCCTGAAAGACCTTCCCCTTATCCGGAGCGAGATTAATGACACAATTCGAGACAATGAGATCCACCTGATCGTCATCCACCGGCATGGCGTCGGCAAAGCCCTTTCGAAAATCCACATTCGGCTCCGGATAACCCAGATTTTTGGCAACCATTGGGGCATGCGTACGGGCCAACGCCAACATTTCATCGGTCATATCAATTCCAATGACACGGCCTTGGGCCCCGACTTTCCTGGACGCTTCAAAGCAGTCGATCCCCCCCCCCGAACCAATGTCCAAAACAACTTCTCCCTGTTGAACAGTGGAAAGGCCAACCGGCGTTCCGCAGCCATAGGACACCTTCAAGACCGGTTCCGGAATAAATTGGCCCAAATCCTCATGATTATACCCGGTCGGGCAACACAGCTGCTCACCGTTGGTCACCGCTTTGGCATAGCGTTGACTGACAGTCTGCGTGATAGAATGATTTTGCTCTTCTGTTTCATTGGCCATAGTACCCTCATGAAAATTTGAGTAATCCTGTTCGTTCCTTGCATCCTCTCATCCTGGGACAAGAGCTCACACTCTGATTATCCTGTCCTGACATGCCGATAAATGTTACACATTTTAGCCAGGAAAGAGAACACAGAATGAGATGAGGAGACCGGATTTAAAAAAAATCCCCCTCCCTTGAGAAGACCAAATCAGATAAGAGAGAATAGCTGAAAGTTGGACCCACCACTTTATCTCTGAATTGGTTCAAGGAGGAGAAGGACTCCCCTGCATTTACTCATAAAATTAGGCAAAGTTTCTAGGGATTGACTGTGTCTTTACGAAGTATGTTCGAAAAACGTGTGATATAGCGAGAACGGAAATTCACTCCATGGCCCTTGTTCCCTGCCCTGAATGTCACAAAGAGGTCTCGACCGAAGCTCGGGCATGTCCTCAATGCGCTTTCCCTTCTCCTGGGAAACACGCATTGGAGGAGGAGCGTGCAGCCGGCCTACATACCTGTCCACAATGTCACGGTTTGGTCTCGCCGGACGCCCCCGCTTGCCCATATTGCCGGGTGGCACTAACGGGAGGACAGGTGCACCAGGAGGACAATGGGGAATCAATCCAGGAAACACTGGTCTGTCCGCACTGCCGAGCATCCTATATCCATACCAGAAAAGTTCCCACATCGGTAAAGACAGATGACAAGTCACAAGCTAAGACACCCTCATTCACACCAAGGAAACCGGTAGCCCCAAAAGACCCACGAGAACGTCAAGTGGAACCTCTCCGAAAAACCACAGCACTTCTAGGACCCCGAAGACCCTCTGCATTGTGGCAAGACCCATCGGGTTCACAGAAAGTCGCTCCCCCCCGTTTTCCGCGTAGCAAAAGAAATTCGATCCTCATAGGTCTAATCCTCCTGGTGATTGTGACCTTATCCGTTGTGTTCGGGGCCATTTGGCAACTCAATGGACTCAATCCCCTGGAAACCATCCTTTCCTGGCGAATGTAACTCCACCGGATTTCCATTTTCGCAATACTTCATCAATATCCTCACCCCCGACTCACATTATTTCCTCTCAAGGAGGTCATGGGGAAATATTGGAAAAGTGATTGCGCTCGTCAATCAGGGAAGGAGGAGGAAGGCGAAAACAACACGCTAGCGATTATCCGCCGGGAAGAAGAGAGGCGGCCGCGGTGGGGCCTGCAATATTGGAGAACATGAGGGAGGCACCGACGACCCAGTCAATAAACGGGCCGGGGTACACACCCAACAGCACAGTTCCGGCAATACCGACGTACACCGCAACTTTGATCGGCATGGACGCATGAATTGGCGAAGGATCAGTGGGTTCGTTGATGTACATTTTTTTAACGACAATCAGATAGTAGTACATGGAGATGACGATATTGATCAGTCCCACAACCAGGAGCGTATACAGCTCTTCCTTCATTGCCGCAATAAATAAATAGATTTTACCGATAAACCCGGCAAGCGGAGGAACTCCAGCCAGCGATAACAGGAAGAGCAACATGGCCGCAGCCAAGAATGGGGAGCGTCGATTCAGACCATTGTAATCTTCTATTTCGTCGCTTTTCATGACCTGACTGACGGCAATGATGACCGCAAATGCTCCCAAATTCGCAAAAAGATATGTCAGGAGAAAAAACATGATCGCATCGCTGCCTTGTTTCGTCCCTGCGGCTAATCCGATCATGATATTTCCGATTTGGGCAATGCCGGAATAGGCCAACAGTCGCTTAATATTCTTTTGGGCAATGGCCACGATATTGCCGTAGGTCATCGAGAAAATGGATGCGACAACAAATAACAACGCCCACATCGGCTTGAATGAAGCCAAAGACACATAAAACATCCGGATAAGGATAGCCAATGCTGCAGCCTTCGGCGCAATGGAGAGAAAGGCCGTGACAGGAGTCGGCGCACCTTGATAGGTGTCAGGAATCCAGGCATGAAAAGGGACTGCGCCGATTTTGAATCCCAGAGCGGCAAAAATCAAAATGTAGCCAATCGCTAACCCATAACTTCCAGGAGTGCTGGTCATTTCAGAGAAAATCAAGGTCCCGGTTTCGCCATAGACCAAACTGATGCCATAGGCCAATAATCCCGCCGCAAATATCCCTAAAATGAAAAACTTGAGTCCGGCTTCCGATGAGCGTTGGTCATCTCTGAGATAGGCGACCAGCACATAAAATCCAAAAGTTGAAAATTCCAGGGTGACAAAGACGGAGAGAAGATCATTGGACGAAACCATGAACATCATGCCCAGGGCCGACATGACGACCATGACATAATACTCGCCTCGGAAAAACTTGAAGTCCTGCACAGAATCCATCGACATAAATAGAACAAGGACCGTGGCGCCCACAATAATGAGCTTAAAGACAATGGCCATCTGATCCAGCACGAACATGTTTTTAAACAAGGCGCCTGTGGTTCCGGCTTGATCAAATCCCAAAAGGATCAAACCGGTGACCGCCATCCCCGCAATACTCAGATAGGCCAATTGTTGGTGGGTCAAGCGTTTCAGCGAAAAATCCATGGCAAGAAGGAGGCTCAACCACAACGTGAGAAAGATCTCAGGCAGAAGCAGGAGCAGATCAGCGACGGAAAGGTCAAGTTGAAAGGTCATTGCAAGTATTTAGAAAGTCATCAGAAGGTTCAATGGTATAGTGCTTAGGGCAAAAAGCCTTTGGTGCTTTGGGTTATGAGTGGGGCCACATGATTAATGCGGTCTACCATGGGTTCAACCGTTGACCGTACCACTTCATAAAAATGCCCGGGGAAAATCCCAAGGGTAATGCTACAGACTATTAAAAGAAGCAAGGGCATGCGATCCACCCAATGTCTGGCATCACTGGCATGGGCATATTCAGGATCTAATTTTCCGTAAAACAGCCCTCGCATCATTTTGAACATATACGCAAGGGTCAGAACGATGCCGAGCACAGCCACGAGAACCTGGAAAGGATATTTATCCCAACTCCCCACAATAATCATAATTTCAGCAATGAAATTTATCGTGCCCGGCATGCCGATGGAGGCCATACAGCCGACAATAAAGGCTCCGGCAATAAACGGCATCTTCTCAACGAGACCGCCCAAAGAGGGAATGTCTCGTGAATGGGTTTGGTCGTACACCCAGCCAGCCATGGCAAACAACATGCTGGTGGCCAGGGCATGGGCAAACATATAAATAACGGCTCCGGATAGACTGATGTAACTCAATGCGGCCATGCCCAGAAATATATAACCCATATGGCTGGAGCTGGAATAACCAATGACGTATTTGGTGTCTTTGGCGAAATAAGACACCAGTCCCCCATAGACGATGGAAAAAACACAAAGGACAGCCGCCACCCACATCCACTCGCGCGTCGCATCGGGCAAGATTTCAAAGGCCACACGAATAATCGAAAAATGCCCGAGTTTCATTAACACACCAGCATGCAGCATGCTGGTTGCTGCCGGTGCAGCGGCATGCCCGACGGGGGACCAGGAATGCAAGGGCCATATCGGGGCGATAGAGGCAAATCCAAAAAAGATCAGAAACCAAATTAGCGTGGCGACGTTGTCAGAAAAATGAGCCTGTTCACGCAACACCACAATGTCAAAGGTGTGGAGACCGGAAAGATGGTAAATGAGCAGGATCCCCATCAAGGCCATCACCGCCCCCGCAGACAGGAACAGGACCAGTTTCATGGCTGCGTATTCTTTGCTGTTGGATCCAAAGTTGAAAATAAATCCTATGGAATCCCGAAGCTTTCGCTCTTCGGGATTGGTCATGGCGAGATACCCCTTGGTATGACTTCCCCACAGGCCCAGTAATAAATACATGGGCAACACCGACATTTCATAGAAGAAATAGAGGAAAAAGAGGTCCAACGACATGAAAACCCCAATGGTCGCGGCCGCAAGGATCAGGAGGAACATGTAGAACTCTTTGGTCCGGTCCTTGATGTGCCACGAAACAAAGATGCCCGCAAACAACAAGATTGCGGAGGCAAAGACCAGTGGGCCGCCGATTCCATCCACCCCGAGGTAAAAGGCAATTCCTAATTCTTCAGACCAGACATACCGTTGAACAAATTGAAATCCACCCTTCGTCGTGTCGTAGGCTAAAAAGATATAGAATGAGGCCAGAAGGGAAATACCCGCAGAAATCGCCGCCGTCATTCGCACCAGGATGGCTTCCTGCCGAGGAACGAACATCAATGCAATGGCGCCGAAAAAAGGCGCAAAGAGTATGATGAGTAAGGAATATTCACCCATAATATTTAGTTCCCGGTAAACTCAGCGGATAAAAGAGCATCACGATGATGAGCCGTCGCCATTCCAGGATGCAACCGATCAACCACTTCCTGCACCGATCCATTGACCATCCGCAGGAACGGGGAAGGATAAATTCCGATCCAAAAAATCATAACCGACAATGCCACCCCAATCGCCCATTCACGGCTATTTAAATCTTTAATGGCTGCCGGCACGCTGTCTTTCAGTGGTCCAAAGATAGACCGCTCATAAAACCACAAAAAGTATGCTGCAGCAAAAATGATCCCGGTGACCGCAATGGCTCCATAGAGCCACCAGGCTTGAAAGACTCCCAATAAAATCAAGAATTCCCCTATAAACCCGTTGGTTCCCGGCAACCCAATTGAGGCCATCCCAATGATGAGCATAAAGGTGGCGAGAAGCGGCATCTTTTTCGCCAACCCACTGTATCGTCGTACGTCATTATGACCCAGACGTTCATAGATAAAGCCGGCCAGGAAGAATAATCCCGCCGTACTAAATCCCAAATTAATCATGGTTATCAGGCTGCCTTGTATTCCTTGGAAATTCAGGGCAAACATGCCAACGACCACAAAGCCCAAATGGCTGATGCTGCTAAACACCAGCAGGCGTCGGAAGTCAGGCTGGATGATGGCGACAATGGCTCCGTAGACAATGGCCGCCAACCCCATAGTCATGAGGATAGCCACCACTGTGCTGTGCTGAGAGGCATCGGGGAGTAGAGGGAAGGAAAAACGGAGAAAGCCGTATGTGCCAAGTTTGATCCCGGCCAGCATGACCGACATGGGGATCGGCCCTTGCACCAGGGCATCGGGTAACCAGGAATGAAAAGGAAAGATCGGAGCCTTAAAGGCCAGCCCCATAAATACCAACCAAAAAATCAGCAGTTGCTGACTAAGAGGAATCTGAACCGCCAGCAAGTCAAGTAAATCAAAACTATACAACTGTTTTGCTTCGAAATAGTTCAAACTCATCAGACAAAACCCGACGAGCATGAACACGCTCCCTAAAAGGGTATAGAGCACGTACTTCAGCGCCGCATAGTGGCGCTGTTCTCCAGGGCCCCAGAGTTTAATCAAGAAATAACTGGGAATAAGCATGAGTTCCCAAAACACAAAAAAGAGGATCAAATCAATGGAGACGAAAATCCCCATCACCGTGGCTTCCATTCCCAGCAGGCACATGTAAAACGCTTTTGGACGCGTCTTAACCGTATCCCAGGCGTAAAGGACCAGTAGCAGGATAAGGAAAGCGGTCAGGCCTACGAAGAGGACGCTGATCCCGTCGACAGCCATGTGGTAGCTAATACCTAAGAAGGGAATCCATTCATGTCGTTCGGCAAACTGCATGGCTGCCGTCTCAGGAATGAATCGCCATAACATCAACGACGCAACAACCATTTCCAGGCTGGCAATACCGAGCGTAGCTTTGCGGATCAAATCCTGGTCTTTCAGCGCCCAGATCACCAATGCTCCCACGAGTGGGAAAAAGGTTAGAAAGGTCAGAATGGGGAAACCAAATTGTAATTCTTCTTGCATGATGTTCAGTTACCGTATGGACATGTCGGCGGCAGAAGATCCCACAAACCATACCAGGACAAGATGAATCAGCAGCGCCAGCCCAATGACTATAATGGCCGCATAATGATGGACCATACCGCTTTGCATTTTTCGCCACGACCACGAGAGAAGGTGATTGGAATATCCCACCACATTCAAACCGGCGTAGATCACGTGCTTTTCAGTCCAGGTAATGGCTGCTGCGCTAAGGTCGGTTCCTTTGCCAATACCGACAACAAACCGGTCGAGAACCTGGCGATCAAGCCAGTCCCATAGCAACCCCAACTTTTTACAGGGTTCCACAATCAAGAAGTCATAGATCTCATCGACGTAATATTTATTCAAAATAGTGGTGTAGGCTCGCGGAAATTTTCCGGCCCATTCGTTGGCCATCTGCGGACGAATGCTATACATGTAATGAGCTAAACCCCAACCGCCCAATGCGATAGCAATGGCGACACTCATCAAGCCCAACAGCATACCCCATCCCACCTCATGAGCCTCAGCACCAAGCGGAGTCGCCACATCATGCAAAAAACCATGGAACCAGCCATGTTCGGGCGGTACCCCAAGAAAGCCTCCCAAAAGAGCCAAGCCAGCCAAAACCATGAGCGGAACGGTCATAATGGATGGGGATTCATGAATATGATGGGCCACATGTGGGTCCACCCGAGAGGACCCATAGAATGTGAGGTAGGTGAGCCTAAACATATAAAAACTGGTCAAGAACGCTCCAACGGCCGCCAGAAGATACAAGTGATAATAGCCATGGACAAAGGCATGGGCCATAATTTCATCTTTACTCCAAAACCCCGCAAGAGGAGGGATTCCCGCAATGGCGAGAGTTCCGATCAGAAACACCCGATAGGTCGTCGGGATCTTGTCATGCAGTCCACCCATTTTCCGGATGTCTTGCTCCCCACCCAACGCATGAATCACCGAACCGGCCGACAAGAATAAAAGTGCCTTAAAAAACGCATGGGTCATCAGGTGAAAAATCGCGGCAGTATAGGCACCCACCCCACAGGCCAGGAACATATAGCCCAACTGGCTGACGGTTGAATAGGCCAACACCCGTTTAATATCGTTTTGAACCAATCCAATAGTGGCCGCAAACAATGCCGTGACGCCTCCAACAATGCCCACGGCGGCCAAAGCCATCGGCGCCATGTCAAATATCGCATGGTTTCTCACCACCATATAGACGCCCGCTGTGACCATGGTGGCTGCATGGATAAGCGCACTCACCGGAGTTGGGCCTTCCATCGCATCCGGCAACCATGTGTACAACGGTAATTGCGCCGATTTGCCAATCGCGCCGACCAACAAACAGAATGAGATTGCGGTGGCCATTTCAGTTGAAAGAGTCGCTGCCTGGGCCATAACCGCCGTGTAATCGAGTGTGCCGAAATGGGAAAAGATCAAAAATATTGCCAGTAAAAACCCGGCGTCCCCAATCCGGTTCACGACAAAGGCTTTGGTCGCTGCCTTCCCCGCTGAGACTTTTTCATAGTAATACCCGATCAACAGGTAGGAGCAGAGGCCCACGCCCTCCCACCCGATGAACAACACCACATAATTATTTCCCATGACGAGCAAGAGCATGGAAACCATGAAGAGGTTCATATAGGTGAAAAAGCGGGTAAAGCCTTCTTCCCCATGCATATAGCCCACAGAATAGACATGGATGAGGAATCCGACTCCGGTCACCACTAACAGCATAATGACGGTCAGCGGGTCGATGAGAAAGGCAAGATTTACGGAGAGATCTCCCCCGAAAATCCAGGAGTAGGCAATGACTTCGCGCGGTGTTGAATCTCCGAGAAACGAAACAAAGACGCCGAGTACACACAGAAACGACAGGCCTACAGACCCAAAAGCCAGCCGCCCCGCCAGATCGGAAGAATAGCGAGAGCCCAAAAGCCCATTGGCCAATACGGCCAGCAAAGGAAAAAGAGGAATCAGGAGAACGAGCAGATCGAACACGTTACCACTTCAAAATATTAATTTGATCGACGTTCGTGGCCATTTTTCCACGAAACACCACAATGATAATCGCTAATCCTACCGCGGCTTCCGCTGCGGCCACGGCAATGATAAAGAGTGCGGCCATTTGCCCTGACATGGAATGAAGGTAATGAGAAAAAGCCACCAAATTGATATTGGCAGCGTTCAACATAATCTCCACGGACATCAGGACGACAATGAAATTCCTCCGGATCAGGACGCCGACGAGTCCGGTCATAAACAAAATTGCGCTGAGTGCCACATAGGCAGAAAGGGGAATCATCGTTACCGGGCTTTAGGGCATGGAAGAAACGACGGGTTCTTCTTGGGGGTCAGTCTTCGCCGGTGTTTTAGCAAGGACGATTGCGCCAATCACGGCCCCTAACAGGAAAATCCCAATCACTTCAAAAAGCAACAAATAATCACTAAACATCGTGATTCCAATGGCGTGGCTGGGCCCCGTTTGCAGGATGAGGTCAGGCGTCGCCGTTCCAATCACACCTCCATAGGGAGATTGCACCAAAAGAATCAGAAGTTCTCCAAAAATTGCCATTCCGGCAAACAACAGGAGGGCATATTTTTTATGAAGATGCTGGTCCTCCGTTTTTAAATTCATCAACATCAACACGAAAAGATACAAAATAAGAATCGCTCCGGCATACACGATGATTTGCACCGCAAAAAGGAATTCCGCATTCAACAGGACAAACAGACCCGCCACATGGAGCAGGAGCGTCAGCAAGGCCATAGCGCAATGCACGGCATTTCGCAATGCCACAGTCAAAACCCCTGCCACGACACTTACCGTGGCAAAATATCCAAAAAGAAGCCATATCATGATGAAACTACGGTTCCTGGGTGCTTTTTATTGAAACAGGGAAATGGTAGCGGTAGGCGCGGCCTTCCTCCCCTTCCTTCTCTTGGTTATGAGCATAGAGGTACTTTTTGGCATCATCTATATGACGCTCTCCAATTTGGTAGAGCCGCGCCTTGTCAAAGAGGAGGGTCCTCTTATCATGAGTCGAAAATTCATAGACCTTCGTCATCGCCAGGGCATTTACCGGACAGGCTTCGACACAGTATCCACAAAACACGCACTTCGTAATGTCGATGTAAAATTCGGAGGCATACCGTTGGAGGGGGAGAGTTTTGTCTTCTTCGCTGATAACCTTAATACAGCGTGAAGGACAAGCCGCTTCACACAAATCGCAACCCACACAGCGTTCTGTCGCATCTTCATAGCGTAGCAGGCAAAGTGCGCCACGATGGGCGTCAGGAATCGTTCGTTTCTCCCGTGGATATTGAAAGGTGATAGGGCGATGCAGCATATGCTTAAACGTCACCTTCATGGCAGTCCAGATTTCTTTGAACAGCACGGCGTCGAAAAACTTTTTTGTCTCGCTAGACCTACTCATTGTCTGGTGACTGGTCTTTCTGATCAGGCCTTTTCAATAGAAACATAGGTCAACTTGAAATAGGGAACCCCTGTGACAGGATCGACCTGATGCGACATCAGGTCTTTCACCGGTGGATCATTGAAATGTTCGGGAACCGCACAAGTCCCTGACATCATAGACATATCCACTTCCACTCCCATCTCCACTTCGCCCTGCTCTGAAGTGATCCGCACCCGATCATGAGCACTCAGACCAAGATCATTGAAGTCCTGGGCGCTCATTCGAAGACGTGACGAATTTGGTGAAATTTCCATGAGGCCGGATGCCCGGGTGGAAAGTTTTCCCGAATGATAAATTAATTGAATCATGCGTAAGGCAAAAGTCCGTTGAGTGGGACTCTTCCTCACTACGGAATACCGCGAGGCAACCTCCTCTGGAAAAGCCTTCGAGAAATATCCCGAAAGGTCTGGAGCTTCGTGGGCAACCTTCCCCAGATTGTAATAACCCGGTAGGACTTTTCGGATTTCATTTTGAATATCCTGGGTCGTTTCGTATTCCATGGGCGAGCCCAACCCGTTGGCCATTCCGACCATAATGTGCCAATCCAAAGTACTTTCGCCAAGAGAATCTAGAGCCGGACGGAGAAATTGGACCTTTCCCTCCTGATTGGTCACTGTGCCGTCTTTTTCCGCAAATGTTGAAGCAGGAAAAACGACATGGGCCATTTTGGCGATTTCCGTCATGAAGGGGTCCTGGCAAATGAGAACTTCCAACTTCGCTAATGCACTTGTAACATCATAGGAGGCGGGAAGGGTCTCCAATGGATTTTCGCCAACCAGATAGAGCGCCTTAATTTCACCAATTTGACAGCGGTCAAGGATTTCCGTGAGATTGGCTCCACGGTCAACATCCGGAAGATTGTTGCCCCAGATACGAGCAAATGTCTCCCGGGCTTGAGAATCAGTGAAGGAAACCGGACCGGGAAGAAACTCCGGTGCGACGCCCATATCAACCGCTCCTTGTTCATTGGCTTCCTCGGTATAAGTGTTTATGCCGCATCCCTTTCGACCGAGCTTTCCTGTTACCCAGGCCAGATCGATAAGATTCAACATATGTTGATAGCCTCCGGCATGTCGGAGAATGCCCTCCCCGCAAATGATGATCGACCGGGACGCCTCTGCAAAAATTCGAGCAGCCTCATGGATTTGGTCAGGATTCACACCGGTCTGGTTGGCAACATTCTCAAGGGAGAGCACACCAACAGCCTGTCTTAGTGAATTCAAGGCTTCTGGAAATGCCGACGTGGCTTCTTCGTCGATCAAATCCTGATCCATGACCGACTTCACTAGACCTTGAATAAACAGGCCCTCGGTCCCTGGCTTCACCATCATAGGGTGAGAGGCCAATTTCGCGATATTGGTTTGCATTGAATCCACAACAATAGTTTGAGCCTTATACAGCCCCATAGCCGACTTCACCCGCAAACTCGCGACCGGATTGGTCTCTGTAATGTTGGCTCCAATGATGAGGACTGCCTTCGCTTTATTAATCTCTTCCGAGGTATTCATCATACGATGAAGGCCCAAAGCATGTTTTATGGCCCTGACAAAATTCAGATGCCCATATCTGGCACTGCTGTCCAAATGATTCGTGCCAATAACCGATCGCATAAATTTTTGAAATACATACAGATCTTCGTTGGTACACCGGGCTGTAATGAGCCCGGCAATTGCCTGCGCCCCATATTGCGCTTTGACATGGGCTAAGCGCCCTGAGGCCATATCCAAGGCATCAAGCCAGGGGGATGGCTGCAATCCGGATTCGGTACGAACCAACGGGGTTTTGAGGCGAGTGGCACTATCGATGAATTGAAACCCAAAGCGGCCACGCACACAGATTCCGTCGTGCCCATTTATCGTATCTGTCCGATCTCCCCATTTGTTCTTCCAGGAAAGAGGGGAAGTCACCCGAACAACTTCCGTATCTTTGGTTTCCACATAAATTTGGCAACCGTCGCCGCAATAATTGCACGTCGTGGTCGTTTTTTTGAGCTGCCAGGGTTTATAGGCATATTTTGAGAATTTATTGGTGATGGCCCCAACTGGACACACCGCCAGGCAATCACCGCAGAATTCACAGTCCAAGGCTTGATCACCCTTCGCCACCACCTGAGTAAAACCGCCCTTTTTCATAAATTGCAAAGCATCAATTCGTAGTACGTCCTTGCAAATATTGATGCATTCTCCACAGGCGATGCAGCGGTTCATGTTAAAATCAAGAACCAGGCTGCGTGTATCTTCTGGAATATTTTTTTGCTTCGCGTTGGCTAAGTTGGTTACGCCATGTTGAAAGGCCATGTCCTGCAGTTCGCAATGACCATCGGCATCGCACACCGGACAATCCAGCGGATGGACGGAAAGATGTTTCTCCACCGCTTTTTTCCTGGCGAGAAACAGATCTTCTCCTTCGGTCTGGATGACCATCCCGGCCGCGGCCTTCGCAGTGCATGACCGGACAGGTGCTTTCTTTCCCTCCTGAAGAACAAGGCACATTCCACAGGATCCGAAGGGGTCGAAAGTATAGTGGTAACACATCGCGGGCACAATTTTACCCGTGCTGGAAATGACGTCATAGAGGGAGACTCCTTCCTTGGCCTGGACGACTTCGCCATCCAAGGTGAGTTCAATCGTCGCCGCCTCGACGTCAGGCGTGGTGACAGGCTTTAATCCCATTGATGTCCTTTTCTAGAAAAAACCAACAACATAGCTTCAAAGCATGGTACAGCAGACAACACTACCGATCACACTCCCCCATAACAATATCGTACGTGCCAAAAATCGTGACCGCATCGGCAATCATATAGCCTTTGGCCATATAATCGAAGGCGCCCATATGAATAAAGGAGGGAGCACGAATTTTCAGACGGTAAGGCCGACCTCCACCCGTACTCACGATATAAAATCCCAGTTCGCCTTTATGGGCTTCCGTTCCGCAATAGATTTCCCCGGCCGGCGCATCAAATCCCTGCGAAAAAAGCTTGAATTGCTGGATCATGGACTCAAGATTTGTGAACACCCTATCCTTAGGAGGCAAGGTCACACTCGGCACATCCGCCATGATCGGGCCCGGTTTCATTTGATTCAAACATTGTTGAACAATTTTGACGCTTTCACGCATTTCCTCAATCCGAATCCAGTACCGATCATAGGTGTCTCCATTTTTTCCCACAGGCACGCTAAATTCACATTTAGGATAGGCACTATAGGGTTCATATTTCCGCAGATCATAATCAACCCCGGATCCTCGCAAGGTCGGACCGCTCAATCCAAAACTCAGGGCATCTTCTGCGGAGATTACCGCCACACCGCGTGTCCGGGCTAACCAGATGCGGTTTTTTTCCAAAAACACTACATATTCTTCAATCTTGGGAGGAAAGTAGTCCAGGAACTTTTGGACTTTGTCTATCAACGAAGGGGTGAAGTCCCGTTCGACGCCACCAATGCGATACCAACTGGTGGTCAGTCTGGCACCACATAATTCGTCAAACCAATCCAACAGAATCTCCCGGTCACGAAAGGTATAAAAGAACACGGTCATCGCCCCGATATCCAGCGCCTGAGTGCCCAACCAGAACAGATGGCCGATAATACGCTGCACTTCAGCCACGAGAGTCCGGAGATACTCTGCTCGATCGGGAACAGTAATATCCATGAGTTTTTCCACTGCCCGACAGTAGGCGAAGTTGTTATACATCGCGCAGACATAATCCAGCCGATCCGTATGAGGGATAAACTGGTGATATGTCCCATCTTCAGCCAGTTTTTCGACTCCTCGATGAAGAAAGCCTAATACCGGGGTGGATTTTACTATCCGCTCACCCTCCAGCTCTAAAATGACCTTTAATACCCCGTGTGTACTCGGGTGTTGTGGCCCCATGTTTAATAGCAGTTCTTCCGTCCGAAGCGTCGGCAAAGACTCCGTTTCCGGGTTATTCGGATCGACTTTGTAGACGGTCGTACGTTGATCTTCCAGCTTCATGATATCTACCTAAACCTTTTGGCCTTTTCCCGGCAAGGGACCAGATAACTAAGTCGGGTCGTTTAAAAAATCAAAGGTATCACGCCAACCTTTCCCCTGAACGGGGAAATCTTTTCGAAGCGGATATCCTTCTGTGTAATCATCAGGCATCAAAATGCGGCGAAGGTCAGGATGATGATTAAACCGGATGCCCATCATGTCAAACACTTCCCGTTCCATGAAATCCGCTCCCATCCAAAGATCCGTCATGGAATCAACCAGACAGTCGTGTTCGGGAACCCGGGTTTTGATTCGGATACGGTGGCGTTTCCGGATTGAGTACACTTCATAGACCACTTCAAATCGTTCTTCGTCATCAGGCCAATCCACTGAACTAACATGTACCATGTAATCGTAGTCCAGGTCAGGATCTTTTCGAATATATGAACAGACCTCATGCAAAGCTTCCCGCCTCACGGTAACCGTCAGGTCTCCCCGCCATTCATTGGCCCCCACAAACCCTTCAGGAAATCGGCTTTGGATTTTTTCTGCGATCGGATGCATGAATGTTTCGTGGGTTTCCTTAGACTTTGACCTGTTCGGGTTGTTTGGTGAACACCCGTTTCTGCATGATTCGATCCTGCAATTTCAAAATCCCATCAAACAATGCTTCCGGGGTTGGAGGACAACCAGGCACATAAATATCAACGGGAACGAACCGGTCGACTCCTTGAACCACGCTATAACTATCATAGATATTGCCGGATGTGGCACATGATCCCATAGATATCACGTATTTTGGCTCAGGCATCTGGTCGTAAATTTTGCGAATAACCGGCGCCATCCTGCGACAGACGGTTCCGGCCACAATCATCAAATCAGATTGACGGGGAGAGGCGCGGAACACTCCTGCACCATACCGGTCAATATCATAACGGGATGACACCGCCGCGATCATCTCAATGGCGCAGCAGGCGAGGCCGAACGTCATAGGCCAGAGAGAACCTTTCCGCGCCCAGTTCACCACTTTTTCCAGGGAAAGGGTCATGACTCCCAATTCCCCGTCCTTTGGCGGCTTTCCAATTTGAATTAATCCCATTCCAAGGCCCCTTTGCGCCAAGCGTACACATACGCAACGACAAATAATCCAATGAATATCATCATTTCGATAAAACCGATCACGCCCAACTGATTGAACGTAATGGCCCAAGGATAAAGGAAGATCACCTCGATATCAAAAATCACAAACAGCATTGCAATAACATAATACCGAATCGGAAATGGCATTCGTGAATCTGAAAATGGTTCAGATCCACATTCGTAAGTCGAAAGTTTTTCCGGTTCGGGATATTTAGGTTGAACCAGATGGGAAAGAACAAGAGTGACCAGGCCAAACCCCATAGCAAGGCCGACGAAGATAAGGATAGGAAGGTATTTAGTCAGATACTCAAGGAGAAGGTCTGAGCCAGACATCTGGGGACTCCCCTAAAAATAGTTTACAATTCAAAGCCTTCTACCGAGGCCGGCATCGTAACACCCTATTTTTTTGTGAATCAATGGAACGAAAGACCCACGGACTGATGGACCATTTAGACCAACTGGACTCAAAATCGAGATTGAATGGAAACTTTTCATAAGATTTCATCCCAATTTAGGCCATAAAAAAATTCGGGGAATGGCTCTGAAAATGTTTTATTAGCATTACTATGCTGATGAACCGAAGTGAAAAGAGACAAATTCCTTCCCACTATAGCGAGAATGGCGTTGGGCCTCTATTGCTTCAGTCAGGGTTCAATACATTTATTCACAATTTATCCTCTGTTAAATTCAGAAAAAGGTAAGACTATCGTGGCCTTCTTTCTTAAGTTTAATTTTGGGTTATATTAGCCATGGCTACAAACATAAGTTACTTTGCTTAAGAAAAATGCCTATTGGTTATTATATGCCTATTTCATCTTTTTTGCTATAAATTCCCGTTCCCAACGAAACTCCTTCTCCAATCATCACAAGAAATCTAGGAGGAGAAATTTCATCCTGTTTAGTATGCTGGGCGCAGAAACTGGAATGTGGGAGGAGCAATGTTTTTATGACCGACCAATGCCCAATTAGTGGAAAAAGCCACGGATAGAATCAGGGGACAATGGACAATTTGAAGCGGTGGAGGTACAGACCCAAAGATATAAATTTAGGGGCGGGTTTTCATCCCACGCCTGACTTGAATTCGAACTACGCACATACATCATGGTCAAGGAAGCCAGCCCCCCTGGCGATCATCCAACAAACACCGGAATAACTACTATTTTTTCATCTCGGACGAAGGAGTTCGAAGATTAGGAGGGTTATCAGATTGGTCATTCCACTCGTCTTCCAATGGAGAAACTGCCTTCGCTTTCTGACGTCGGTGAATTTGGGTTTGGATCCTTTTTTTGGGTGAAGGCCTGGATTCCCCTTCTGGATCACTTTGGGCTTTTTGTGAGAGTTCGGAATGCATAGAAATAGGGTAACATCTGGAGACTCTCAAAAGCTGCATTTACAAGACCATGGGTCTTGGGGGATTCAAAAGAGGGTTATTGTGGAGTAAAATACCGGGCATGGAGTCATTGCTAAAGAAGCCGCTTCGAATTAAAAAACGCTTTTCCAAAAATTTCGCCCATTATCATCGAAAGAGGTTTGTCTTACCTTGAGCGCTTCCGAGGCTTTTTGGGGTCTGGAAATTGAATTTCGTTGCAAGGTTGACCCGTCCTGCCTCCTTGATAGGCATTTGATTGGAAAGAATAAAGTACGGTGACGGTATGGGGAAAACTGGTATAATCAAAAATATCACAAACTTCATTTAGAAGGGAACAATACATGATTGTCCAAATTATGCAGAAGAAATTGAAAACAATCCCTGAAGGTTCTTCAATCACTCACGCGGCGGAAAAAATGCAGACAGAAGGAATCGGGAGCTTGCTGGTTGAACGGAAAGGAATTCCAGTTGGAATCATTACTGATACAGCTATTGTCCATAAGGCCGTTGGCCTCAAGAAAAACCTGGATGCGACCAAAGTAGAGAGTCTCATGACCTCCCCTCTCCCTATTATTCAGTTGGCCCAAACTTCGCACGATGCGTTGGATTTGATGGGTGACTTAGGCGTTCGCCATCTCGTTGTATGTGATGGACCGGAAATTGTTGGATTAATTTCTGCACGGGATCTTCTGGTCTATTTTGGAAGTGTCTCTGAACCCAGAATCGGGGTGGATTAATTCAGCGGATAAATTTTCAGAAAATTCCTTTTCATACTCCGATAAAGTGAGAGCCTCGCGGGCAATCGAGGTTATTTTAGTGAGGTTGCCCACGAGCTTTTCATGCTCTTTGAGTCGTTACCCAACCGTATCTTGAAAAAGTATCCCTTTGGGTGCAGGACTCGCAAATCGGCAATGGCTGGATCGTTCGATACAATTCCAACGCCTCAAACCCTCCCTTAGGCCTTCTAAAGCCTTGTTAATACGGCCATTGTAGAAAAATGCCCCATCCTCATAGGGTTGAAGTGAGGTCTCCATATCTGTTAGTGAAATTAAAGGCCTTAAAACTTTATGCACTCTCAAAATGAAGCGCATTTTACCCCTATTTGTTGCCTGTCTGGTTTTTTGTTTAATGGTCCTGAGTGCCGTCCTCACCGCTCAGGCAGTTGAACACAGTCAACACCATTCCCAACACCATCAAGGGACTCATTCCACATTTCTGTGTACCTGGTTTTGTGCTGCAGGGCAAACACTAGAGACCAACCGGGTGCTGGTGGATGGGCCGGTTAAGTCTCTTCTTCGAATCGAAGATTGGCGTCCTATCGCCCCTCAAGTCATTCTCGTTATTATTCCAGCTTCCCGAGCTCCTCCTCCCTGCCTGTAGTTTTTATCATTACGCATATCTTGGGTTTCAAACACATTCGGTGTTACGCGTTTTTTATTTTTGTATGCGTTCGCGAGAATTGTTTGCGAGCGGAAATTTGCTCTTTGGAAAAACCCGTTACCCGATACCGATTAATTTAAAAATATTTCAACATCATTTATTTATTGTGACTGGATTAATTGAAAATTTTAATCCAAAAAGGATCGGCAAAAAATATGACTGGGAATATTCGATATCTATTTAATGGACTCATCGTTGGAATTTTTGGAATGCTCTGTGCCCTTGCACCTACTGAAGCCGCCTTATTGGATGGTTTCATGGGGGGCGTAGAAGAATCCTTAGGGAAGAAGGCCGAAGAAAAAGGGGAACGGCTCGTCATCGGGAATTTTTATCAGGCCGAAAGACCCGATTCCCACGCTCCGGTCGGAGTGATGCAGGACCATACGCATAACAAGGGTGAATTCATGTTCACCTACCGGTATATGTACATGTATATGGACAAGATGCGGAATGGTACCGACAACCTGTCCAACAATGACGTGTTAAAAGATTTTGCGGTGACTCCCAAAAACATGACGACGCAGATGCACATGTTCAGTGCGATGTATGGCTTGAATGATACGGTTACCCTGATGGCCATGCTTCCGTATCTCATGAAAGATATGGAGCATCAAAACAGAGCCGGGGCAAATTTTTCGACCAACTCCAGTGGATTCGGGGATACCAAGTTGGCGGCCCTTTGGCGATTATATGCCTTTGAAACGCCCAGTATCGGATCCCATCGGTTTCATTTGAATACCGGTATATCACTGCCGACCGGAGATATCACTCCTACGGATAACACACCGTTAGGAAATAACTCATTGCTGCCCTATCCGATGCGCTTGGGTTCCGGAACCGTCGATCTGTTACCCGGGCTGACCTATACGGGGGTCCGGAACGATGTTTCGTGGGGATTTCAGGCACTTGGAACCGTTCGTATTGGACACAATAATCAGGGTTATAAGGAGGGCAATCGATATAAGGTGAACACCTGGGGGGCCTACCGTTGGGCTGATTGGATCAGCACGTCTGCGCGATTGAACTGGCAACAATGGTACAACATCAAGAGAGAAGACGGCCAACTCCAAACCACAGTCGGACCGGCACAAATCCCTCTTGTCCCAACTGCGGATCCTGATCGACAAGGGGGACAGCGGTTGGACCTTATGGGAGGTGTGAATATTCTGTTTCCGGAGTTTATGGGCCTCGAGAATCATTTGAATGTTGAAGCCGGCGCGCCTATTTATCAATATCTCGACGGTCCGCAATTGAGGCAAGCCTGGTCTTTTTGGGTTGGATGGCAAATGGTCATGTAGAAAAAAGATTAGATAGGGATGGCTCAGATTCCGGAGAGCCTAGGAAAAAGGAGATGGATCATGAAGAACAACAATGTGTTGTGGATATTACTGGCTAGTCTATCCCTGGTCATGGGGCTCGGTGCGTCCCATGCTTATGAAGTGGGGAATGTCCAGGCTGGTGGATCCATCCATGGGAGGGTTTCTTTCCTAGGCTCCCCGCCAGAGCCTTCACACTTTAAGGTAGAAAAAAATCCGGAGATTTGTGGCCAGGAACGAAGCCTCATGAAAGTTGAAACTCAAGATGGATTCTTGACCGGTGCTGTGGTCGTGCTGGAGGGCGTCAATATGGGAAAATCTTACTCCCCAAAAACCTTCCCGGGGAATTTACCGGGCGAGGGTGCATTTCGATACCTGGGAGGGGAGTCCCTCGGGCTTCAAGTCAAAACCAAAGGATGTAATTTTGGTCCCTTCACAGGTGTGATCACAGCCAACGAAGCCGTCAGATTTCAAAACCAGGATTCGGTCAAGCATGTCCTGCACTCCTTTGTATCCAAGGATACCAAGGGAAAAATTCTGCGTACGGTCCATAATCAGGACCTTCAGCCCCATGATGCAATCGAACGGGTATTTCCCCCAGACAAAATGGAAGACGGTGTCGTGGTGCGGATCATTTGTAATCGCCATGACTTCATGCAGAATTGGCTGTATGTAGTGGACAATCCGTATTTCGCCATTTCCGATCAGGAGGGTCGGTTCACAATTAACGAAATTCCTCCGGGAACGTACACCTTATTGGTCCGGCATCCGGTGTTGGGTGAACAGCGCCAGGTGGTCACCATAGACGCCCAAGCAAATTTGCAGGTGGTATTTCAGTTCGCGGATAAATGAAAGGGACCTGAAGCCTGGATGGTCACGGGATCTGATAGCCTTCAACACCCGAACCGGGGGTCACAGGGCGGTTGCTTAAAGCCTCCCTGTGGTGGAGGATTCCATTGGGGGCCAGGACCGGCAGGCTCTTGAAGATCGCTATTATCATAGGGCTCTTCGTTCCCGGTAACCCCATCCTCATAGGAATCTTTGAACATTTCACCCAACTCCTGCTCAAACTTCCCGTTTCCGTTTAAATCAATCCAAAAAAATACCGGGTCGCCAACCGTCAGGACAACCGGAGTGCCAAACTCGTCAAGCCAGACCTTATAGGTCCGACGTGCCGTCATGAAATTCACGGACCCGGAACCGGTCAGGTCGAATTCCCTGAAAAACATATCGTTGCGCCAATCATAGTAGGCATTGATTTCCCGAGGGTCGAATTCATCCGGCTCAATCGGAAGCTTTGTCCGTGGTTGAATGGAAGAAAACGGCGTGGCATTCATCGCCACAGGCTGAACCCGGTAAGAAGGTTGGTGATCAGCTTGATGAGCGAAGACAGCCTCCTCCTGGAAAGTGAGATGGAATGCCCCAAGCAAGGCAATAAAGAGAAAGGGAGACGGCGTCATGGATGTTGCTCTTTTCCTCGTCTTTCAGGGAGACTAGCAAAATTGTATTCGTTGCAAGCGCAAAGGCGCAAATTTTGACGAGAGACCTTCACTCTTTCATTTTATCTGGAGTGCTTGTCGCGCGCTAAAAGGTTTCAGGAAATTATTCGAAATCGGCTTCATCCCCTTCCGACTCCTATCTCTATGACTCACTGGGGATTCCCACCGGCTGGAAAAATTTAAAAGGATTCACCATAACAATGAAGCAGAAATCCCACTGGCTAAGGCGTTGGGGACTTGCCCCGACTGACAGAAAAGAATGGGCATTGCTCTTCGGGCTTTGCGGAGCGCTGGGAGGGTGTGCCTCCGTAGAATTTCCGGATAGTGCAGAGCAAGAGAGCATCGAATTCAATTGCGCCGTGGGAGATGTGACACCAGATGAAGCCATCGTCTGGATCAAAACCTCCGACGCTCAAACCCTGACAATTCAATATTCCACCGACCCACAGTGGTCTTCCTTTCAAGAAACCGCAATGGTCTCAACGACTCCGGAAACCGATTTCACCGAACAGATTCCCCTAGGAGCTCTGAAACCAAAAACCCGGTATTGGTATCGGAGCCTGATGCAAGGGAAAAATCCCAGTCAGCCATGCCAATTCCTTACGGCACCCCTCGCAGAGGATTCCACAACGGTTACTTTTGTCATTAGCGGCGATACGCGACATAGTTTTCAGCCGTTTTCGATACTGGAAAGCGTGCGTCAGGTGAATCCCGATTTTTTTGTGTTTTTGGGCGACACCATTTACGCAGATAAAGATCCGCCCGCGAGGGAATTATCAGCCTATTGGAATAAGTATCGAGAAAACCGGGATGGATTTGCCAAACGGCTTTTCGCCGAAACGGGTGTCTATGTGATGTGGGACGATCACGAGGTGGACAATGACTTCACCTCAACGCATCTCCTCCTACCTATTGGTCGCCAGGCCTTTTTTGATTATTGGCCAATTCGTCGACAGAGGCAAGACTCAACGCGCCTCTATCGAAATGTTCGCTGGGGAAAGGCCGTGGAACTCTTTCTCTTGGACACCCGCCAATATCGAAATCCGGCAACCAATTCCATGTTGGGAGAAGATCAAAAACAATGGCTGTTTGCACAGCTCGCGGCTTCTTCCGCCAAATTTAAGTTTATTATCTCTTCAGTACCGTTTTCAGATCCCCGCGTCGATAAATGGGGAGAATATCCCGAAGAACGTGATGAGATTCTGGAATTTTTAAGAAAAAATGGCATCACGGGCCTGCTATTTCTTGCCGGAGATGTGCATTATGCTGCGGTAAGTCCGATGCCTGGGATAATTAATCTCAAGGAATATATTTTCGGCCCACTGGCTGCCCCGATGCACCTGGATGTTTCTAGTGAGGACCCAAGATTTGAGTACTTGAATAACACTTCACCCAATTTCGGAAAAATTACGGTTCAATCCGATCAATTCAATCCGTCGGTCCACATAGAGTGGTTCGATGCGAACAGAACATTGCTTCACGAAGTCATCATTGAGGATGATCGGGACCACTCGTTGACCTCCCGATAAAAAGAAAGGCATGAAAGCCGTTGGACTGACTTTAAATCTCTGCTCTTCCAAATGGGAAAATGGAAAGATTCCATTGCGGCCCTTAAAAAATCTGTTCTGCACAATAGGCCATCAAGGATTTGTGGATATGCAGGCACACTCGTCCAGACCGTCCCCAACATGTTAGGGTTTCCGAGGTGTTTAACTCCGATAACTCATGATGCCTAATCCTTCTCATTCGTCCTCGCTGAAGACCCCGCCGGCATGGCTCTGTGAACTGCCGAAAAAAGACCCCTGGTCGAGACCGTTTGCCGAAAGCCTCTTGACCCATCTGAACCTCTTTGAAGGCGCCACAATACTGGATGTGGCCTGTGGGGATGGGATTCCTGCTTTTTATCTCGCTCATCATGTTGGACCAGGTGGCCGAGTCGTCGGAATTGATGCCAATCACGCCCAACTCATTCGCGCCCGCGCCGTTCAGGGACCGTATTTCCCCTGGCTGAAATTTGGGCATGGGGATGTCCGAACGTTGCCACCCGAACTCGGCCAATTTGATCGCATCACGGGCAACCTTTCATTCATGTTTTTTCGGCCTCACCGCCTGGAAGCCCTTCAGCAATTGGCTCGTTTTCTCAAGCCTGGAGGGCAATTGGTTCTCACCTTCCCCTCCCTTGGAACCTTTGATTCTTTATGGAAACGCGTGGACCGGGAAATGACCCAACAAGGGCTCACAAAAGAGCGAGAGAAATTTGCGGACTATCTCGCCGAACGGCCTTCTGCGTTGGATGCCAGAACATGGCTGGAAACCTGCGGGTTGATCAACATTGACGTGACCGAATATCCCCTGGAAGTGCAGACCGGTCCAGGCCAAGAGTTTCTGTATCACCCGTTGCTCCGTGGGGGATTTTTGGATGATGTCTATGAATGCTTCGCCGATCAAACATTGGCAGACCAATTCATGTATACGATTTCCCTCGACACACAAAGCTTCGTGCCGCTCTTCGCACAACGCTGTGTCATGGCTGGTTGGTTGCCCGAAAAGTAATGGAATCTTAAATAACGATGGATGATTTCCAATATGTCATCCCCAGCCGAAAGCGAAGCATCTGTGCCTAATGGCGATCCCATTGCTATTTCATCACATAAGCCTATCCTACTGAAGAATGCCAAATAACACCGCACCTCTGTGGGCGAATTCACATGCAGGAATGGATCGACCCTGATTCTGAGAGGTCGGAGAAGAAAGATGAACACCTCACGGTGGGTCGTCATGGCGGGAACGTTGTTCGTTGTGTGTGCAGGAGGATGGTACGGAATGATTTGGATGCCGGGGAGTAGTTATCAAGGAGCCTTGCCATTAGCGACCGACGAAACACGTGACCTGGAGCAAAAACTCCACACCCATGTCCACATGCTGAGCATTCAAATAGGAGAACGCAATCTCTTTCACTACGACAAACTCCTGCTTGCAGCCGAATATATTCGCGATGAATTCAAAGCAGCCGGATATGATGTCCTCGACCAAAAATTCGACGTTTCCGGAAACATCTGTGAAAACATCGAAGCGGAAGTACCCGGCACGGATCGACGTGAAGACATCCTGGTCATTGGCGCGCATTATGATTCGGTCAAGGGGAGTCCCGGCGCGAATGATAACGGGACCGGAATCGCAGCAATGTTGGTCCTAGCCCGGCAGTTCGCCCAATCCCCTGTTTCTCGCACCCTCAGGTTTGTAGCCTTCTCCAACGAGGAACCCCCCTTCTTTCAAACCACAAGTATGGGGAGCCGCGTATATGCCCAACGCAGTCGCCAGCAGAATGAACGCATTATCCTCATGCTCAGCCTTGAAACAATTGGCTACTATTCTGAGGCACCGAACAGCCAAAGATACCCACCACCGCTCAGTCTCATTTACCCATCAAAGGGAAATTTCATCGGTTTTGTGAGTAACATTGGGAACAGGGATTGGGTGCAGAAGGCGGTAGGATTCTTTCGGCAGCACACCCAATTTCCCTCAGAAGGGGCCGCGTTACCTGAATTGTTGCCCGGAGTGGGCTGGTCGGATCATTGGGCATTCTGGCAGGAAGGATTCCCTGCCCTTATGGTCACGGATACCGCTCTATTTCGAGATCCGAATTACCACACCTCGAACGATACCCCTGATCACATTCACTTCGGCCACCTCGCACGTGTGGTCACGGGACTGCAACATGTCATCAGGGATATGGCCAACCAACCATGACAAAAGGTATGGGGAGAAACTGACCTCTCATTTATCCTCTCGTTTCACCCTTACGTCAGTCACCTTTTCAAATTGTACCACTACACAAAATTCCTCATCACTGTTCGACTTGCTCTGCGGAAATATTTAGACGCTCTTGAGCCAGGTGGTTCTATCATTGTCAGCGAACTGATGATGGACGACGATAAGACAGGGCCACTCGCGGCTGCCATGATGTCACTGTGCATGTTAATCAATACGAAAAGCAGGAACTATACCTGGAGTGAGTACACGGCCTGGTTGAAGGAAGTGGGATTCACAGACGTCCGCCGTATTCCAATTCGTTCTCCCGGAGCCAATGGCCTCTTGCTCGGTAGAAAGCCCGAGAACGGATGAGAGTCTAGGAATTAATGCGTGGCGAGGGTTTTTGCAAAATCGAGATTGAGATCCTGGTAGATAATTTGTGCGGCATTTCGTCCCGGCGCCATGGTCACGCCCGCCCCCGGATGGCTGCCGGACCCGCACAAATAAACGTTGCGAACCGGAGACCGATAATGTCCCAACTCAGGTATCGGACGCATGGAGCCCATCTGATAGGGCACGAAGGCGCCATGCGTAATCGTCCCTTGAGGGGCACTCGGCATCAACTCCTCGAGATCCTTGGGACTATGGACAACTCTTTTCAAAATTTTGTTTCGAAGATCGGGGATATAATCCCTCGTTAACCTATCGATGACATAATCCGCAAAGGGTTCTTTAGCTTCGTTCCAAGTTCTCCCCCTAATCTTGCCGGTGGCATCGTCCTTCAGGGCATATGGAACAGGTTGCACGACGAGTTTCATTAAACCCCTGCCGGAAGGCACGCGCGTGGAGTCTCCGGCAGAGTCGTTACACACAAGACAAAATGGCTCTGCTGGTAAACGACCACCACGAACTTCATGGAAAAGACGAGAAAAGTAATCCAGGGACGCCGGGGTGGGATGGACATAGACAGATTGCCCGGCCAGCGGTCCCGCTTTGTACTCGACAGGGCTATCAAGCGCAAGGTAGACGACCATAACCGATTCCCCCAACTCATACTGCCGCATCTTCTTGGCAAGGTTCGTCCCTACCCGGTCTTCGCCGAGCAGGTGGAGAACGAGTTGTTGAGGATCAACATTTGAAGCGACCAGTGTGCCAACCTCCACCTCTTCCCCTCCAGCAAGCCGTACGGCAATCGCCTTCCCATTCTCCACGATGATGTCATTGACTCGGGCTTCCGTTTTTATTTCTCCCCCGTGTGCTTCCAGGAAACCAGCAAGTGTCAGGGGTAAATTACGCATACCCCCTTTCACCACGTTGTTTCCAAAGTGCTGAATCACCATCGTGAAGAGCCATGCCATACTCGCGCCGCCCACATCATCCGGAGAAGTCCCCACATGCAAATCCCAGGACCCGAATAGAGCCTTTGTTTCATCCACCTCGAACATCTCGTTACACCATGACCGGAAGGTTTGCAGTTGAAAGCGGTATTCGTCCAGGCCACCCGGTAAATTCTGCAATGTGGATGCTTGATCCGCAAAAGAAGGTGGTGGAGTATTGAATGAGGCGGCAATCTGGTCCTTCACCGTGAGAAATCGTTCGAATAGCGCACGCCACGTGGCAGAGTCCATTTTTGAAAATTGAGCGATACTCTGACACGTCTCATCGACATTCCGGCGGACAGAGATCGAGCGACCGTTCGGGAAGACGTGGGAAAAGCAAGGATCGGAATAGATCAGCTCGAAACCGTATCGGGCTAACTGCAGCTCATGGAGCGCCGGGGAAAAGCTTCCAACCTGAACGCAGAACGCATGTGTGTCTGACTGAAAACCGGGTAGGATGAGCTCTTCCGTGTTGGTCATGCCACCGATTGAATGATACTGTTCCAGCACAAGAACCTTGAGTCCGGCTTTCGCCAGATAGCAGGCGCATGTCAGTCCGTTATGACCACTTCCAATCACAATCGCGTCATATTTGGCTGGCATAATTTTTCTCCACAAACTCTCAGATATTTGCCAATATCTCTTTATTGAAAATCCACAAGGCGATAGTATACAAAGCGATGCCCCGCGGATCCACCAGACTCGCCTCGAAGTCGTCAATGGACCATAGAAGAAGTACCGCTGTTCCGTTTTTTTCTAGATATCATGTATGTGAAATCCTGATTACCTATTGAAAAGGAGGAACGCAATGACCGAGGACCATAGGGCATTATCACACGAAAAAAACTCCTCAGAGGAATCTCCCTTAACTCGACGTCAGTTGTTACGGGCAGCAGTCGGTGTGGGTGGTGGACTTCTGGCATCCGGTCTTGCTGCATGTGCTGAAGGGCCTCAGAGACTGTCCGATGCAGGATCGAACGGCATGGGGCTAGCCACTTCAACCCCTGTGATAGATGAAGCAGGGCTCACCGCAAATTCGTCAGGCATTGCACACTTTACACAGCCGGAAGTGCGTCGATCGAAGCACGGGCTCCTTAATACCCAATTGCGTGTGGCCTTTGCCAACAACACACTCAACGGAGAACCTCTCCCACCGAATCGATCCTATGAGGGTGGGCTCACTGGTCCGACTTTTCGAATCAAAGCCGGAGATCGCATGAAAGTCTACTTGTTCAACCAACTCCCTCAGGAACAAGGAGAATGCGGCCCACCCAACACCGAGAATTGCCCGAACACCACCAATTTACACACGCATGGGCTTCATATCTCACCGACGGGCAATAGTGACAATGTCCTGCTTGAAATTCCTCCCGGAAACGATCTTCAATTCCAGTTTGATATTCCTGACCATCATCATGCCGGAACCTTCTGGTATCACGCGCACCGGCATGGATCGACGGCATCTCAATTGCGAGAAGGCATGGCCGGCGCGTTGATTATTGAAGGCGATATTGATCAAGTGCCGGAAATCCAGGTGGCTCGCGATCAAGTGTTTCTTTTTCAGCAGCTCAGGATTCCGTTCGACAAGCCCGAAAACCAGTTGCCAACCACAATCAATGGATTATTGGAACCGGTGCTAACCCTTCAGCCGGGCGAGGTTCAACGTTGGCGATTGATCCATGCCGGCATCGATGAATTGCTCACAATCGAACTTGTGAATGAAGAAGGCATTCCTCAGGATCTCCATGTCATTGCCATTGATGGGATTACCCTAGGAAAGATCGATACGAGTAAGGAGGTTTTTCTGGCCCCCGGCAATCGCGCCGACGTGTTGATCAAAGCGGGGCCCAAAGGCATATACAGATTGAAAAAAAAGATGGAAGAAGTCGGGCTGGACGGAAATCCAGAATCCGAGCAACTCTTGGCGAACATTCAGGTAATGGGCCCACGAATCAACATGAGTCTCCCCAGCAACCGCGAGCTTCGGCCTTTGGCTCCATTTCGCCCGATTACAGACCAAGAACTCACTGACCCGCCTAAGCAGCCGGAATTGGTATTTGACATCGCCAACGGTCAGTTCATGATTGACGGGCAAGAGTTCGACCATACTCGTGTGGATCGGACCATGACACTCAATGGGGTCCAGGAGTGGACGTTATCCTCGAAGAACGGAAGCCATCCGTTTCACATTCACGTCAATCCTTTCCAAGTGATCAAAATCAACGGGAAACCAGTGGACCCGGTCTGGCGCGACACCATCCTTGTCAGAAGCAATCCCCCTGTGACGGTGACCATGCGAACCCGGTACGAGGTGTTTACCGGCAAGTATGTCTTGCATTGCCACAATCTGGTCCATGAGGATCGAGGCATGATGCAATTAATCGAAATTTTGTCCTCATGAATGGCAGAGGCATTTCTCTTTGTCTAAAAAGAAAACAATATCACCAATTTTTTTCAGGACGGCGCAGACATTCCTCCACCACATTCATTGCGCAAACCAAAACGATGGGAATGAACCACCCTATTTCATAAGGGAAAAAAGCCTATGAACTGAACAACAGGTAAAGCACAGGTGACGGAACAAATCTTGGAACTTAATCCAGACCCGGTCGGTGAAAAACCCGTGTGACCCGGATGACTGCCAGCAGGTTGACCCTCTTCCCGCTCTCATCGATTGTGGACGCGCTCAACCAGTACCCGAAAAAGGGTTATGCACGTTCCTTATGAACCCCACCTTATCCAGCGTGCACCCATACAGCTCAAGGATATACCTTTTTACCTGAAATGGGTGACGGATTATTATTCCTTTCAGACGCAACAGCTTGGAGTGTTGCCATGACACATCGAAGAAGAGACGAGAGAATTGGCATGGCGGAAACCAATGCGGTAAAAGGGGGAAAGTCGGATCACTGGCGCGACGAAGAGGGTTCGTGCAGACATCAACGACGGAGGCGCATATGACGACGGACTACAATCAGATTGCCAATCAATACAAGAAAGCGAAAGAGCAACCGTGGTGGACCAGGAGCGTGCTGTATTCAATGATGAACTTGATCGGGGATCTTGCCGATAAATCGGTGGTCGATGTGGCTTGCGGGGAAGGATGGCTGACACGAGAGCTCCGCAAGGCCGGTGCGTCTGAGGTGGTCGGCGTCGACATTTCTGAAGAAATGATCGAGCTGGCTCGCCGGCAGGAGGCCTATGAACCGCTCGGCATTGAATATCGTGTAGAGGACGCACGAGCGCCAACCTCGGCACAAAAGTTTGATATCTCAACTTCCACTTGCTTACTCGTCTATGCGTACAATCATGAGGAACTGAGTATGATGTGTGGCGGGCTGGCGCGGTGCATCAAATCCGGCGGACGATACGTGACCTTAATCGTCAATCCGGATTTGTACTCAATGCAGGCCAACCCGCCGGACTACCGAAAATATGGTTTCCAGGCCCGGTTGCCTGAATCAGCGTATGAAGGTGCCCCGCTCGTCTGGACAATTTACTTAGACGACTCAACGATTGAGATCGAGAACTATTATATGCCGATGGGGGCTCATGAGTCGGCGCTTTACGAAGCGGGGTTTCGCGACGTCACGTTCCATAACCTGACCATTGCCCCTGATCCACAAGCGGGTGAAGAGGGAAACTATTGGGAGGATATCCTCAGGTATCCGCCAGCTATTATGATCGACGGAATTAAGACATAAAGGAACTTCACCCTGTTCCTTGCCTTTCGATTCCCTCCAATGTCGAGTTTGAGTAACAGTTCACAGCTTTCCAACGCAAGGAACGCCTAAAACGCACGATGTAGGGCGTCTACTCCGACCTGTGGTTAGGAGGCATATCCATATGATTCGGTCTCGTATGTCTACTGTTGATTGCGGTTTCAACCGGTCGCTGCAACATCTAATCTCTAATAATAGAGAGGAGGATGTTGAAAATGAAGCGGCGCCCAAGGATTTATTACACAGAAGAACAAAAGGCCTTAATGTGGGATCGCTGGAAGAAAGGTGAATCTCTGGAGTCGATTGCGCGGTTATTTGATCGGCATCATCCGTCGATTGAACGTATCCTTCGAGAGCATGGGGGGATACGCCCGCCAGAGCGTCGACGATCATCATGCGCACTAACCCTGGCGGAGCGGGAGGAAATATCACGCGGCATAGCTACAGGTTGCTCCATTCGTTCCATCGCAGCCTCCCTGAATCGTGCGCCTTCGACCATCAGTCGGGAAATCAAACGCAACCATGGGCAAGGCGGTTACCGGGCAAGTCAGGCTGATCAGGCGGCCTGGGCTCGGGCCCATCGCCCCAAAACCTGTAAACTAGTAGAGAACCGTGCACTGGCTCGAATCGTAGCCAGGAAGCTACAATTGGAGTGGTCACCCGAGCAGATTGCCGGTTGGCTTAAGCACACCTATCCGGACGATGAACGTTACCAGGTGTCCCACGAGACGATCTATAGGAGCCTATTCATCCAGGCACGTGGTGCCTTGAAGAAAGAGTTGATGCAGCATTTGAGGCGCACACGAATGATGCGTCGTTCACGCCACCACACACAAAAAACGGAGGAGCACGGCCGGATTACCGACACCGTATCGATCCGTGAGCGGCCTGCCTCTGCGGCAGACCGAGCCTTACCGGGACACTGGGAGGGTGATCTGCTATTCGGTAGTCATAACAGCCAGATGGCGACGCTGGTCGAACGTCATACACGCTACCTGATGCTGGTCAAAGTCGACAGCAAAGACACCGAGACGGTGATCAATGCCTTGATCAAGCAAGCGCATAAGTTACCTCGGGAGCTTTACAAGTCACTCACCTGGGACCGAGGCAAAGAGATGGCCGACCATAAACGCTTCACGCTGGCGACCGACATAAAGGTATACTTTTGTGATCCACACAATCCCTGGCAGCGAGGGTCCAACGAAAATACCAATGGTCTGTTAAGGCAATACTTCCCGAAAGGAATGGATCTGTCGAGAGTTCCACAAGCCAAGCTAAACGCCGTTGCACGGCGTCTCAACGAACGACCAAGAAAAACGTTAAACTTTGAAACACCTGCTGAACGATTTAACCCATGTGTTGCAGCGACCGGTTGAAACCGCAATCCAAAGTAACATCGAATAAACCGGGATCAAGTATCCGTTTTGGGGTTTTTCAATGGATCCCCCGATGCCGTTCAAGTACCTTAGAACTTGAACCGTTGGTCCAGCACAAAAAATTGTATCGTGCCGGCCATTGATCGTTTGTCGGCGGAACAACCCTTCATGCGTTCTAAAACTCTCCTCCCATTTCGGCAAATCTTCGACCTGGACTGTGGCGACGATCCTGGGCACGGCGTTCCTATTGTAGTTATCTACGTTATGAGGCCCTACCCATGGCGCGCTTGAACGCTTCGACACCTTCCCTTATGGCGAGCGTGGAAATATCGGACTGCGCCAGAAAGTCAAAGCCGTGGACCGTGCCCGGGTAGTGGTGGAGTTCCACCGGGACGCCGGCTGCCATCAACCTCATCGCGTAGAGGATGCCTTCGTCACGCAGAGGGTCATGCTCACAGGTCATTACGTAAGCGGGCGGCAGGCCGGAGAGGTTATCCGCCCGCGCCGGTGCCGCATACGGAGACACCTCATCGCGGTCACGCCCGATATAGTGGTCCCACATGCGGAGATTGTTCCAATAATCCCAGATGTACAGGTCGGTTCCGGCCTTCATGGAGTCTGTCTCAGAACGGTCGTCAACCACCGGGTAGAATAGCATCTGATAAGCAATTTTCGGCCCGCCGCGATCTCGGGCCATTAGCGCAACAGCCGCAGACAGATTACCTCCTGCACTACCGCCTCCGATTGCGATACGGTTGGGATCAACCTGGAGTTCCTCTGCGTTGGCGGCGACCCATCTCAAAGCGGCATAGCAGTCTTCCACCCCTGCAGGGAAGGGATGCTCTGGAGCGAGTCGGTAATCAACGCCTACTGAGACGGCTCCTCCATCGGCCGTCATCGCGAGGCAACGCGGATGTTCACTCTCCAAATCGCCCATAATGAACGCCCCTCCATGGAAGTTGACGAAGGCCGGTCCCGCCTCGGTGCGATCCTTAGGAACGTAGAGGCGGATCGGCAGGGGTGGTGCACCCTTGGGACCTGGAATCGTCTTTTCGACTTCTTCAATTTGGTCGTGCCTGGGGCGTCCCGTTGACTTCTGCAATGCCTCACAGAATTCGGCTACGACCTTTCGCGCGCCCAGGACGTCTGTGACATCGACGCGGGGGAACGCCTGTGCCACCTTTTCAATCGTTGGGTCATATACACGCTTCATGTCAATTCCTTCCGAAAAGTCGAGACCGCATATGGATCAAGCTCAGCCGCAGCGACCCTCATGGCGGCCGACCGTCGGCTGCAGCGGCTGGTTCAGCGTTTCCTTCGGCTTTGATTCCATTCCGCCAGTTCCACAGTGATGCCCTCCGGTCCGGAAAGAAAGACCAGCTTGCGGTCATGGAAGTCCATGACCTCGTTCCGGAGTTGAACGCCGTGGGCTTGAAGTTTTGCCACCTCGGCCTCCAGATCGTCCACGGCAAAACAGACGTGGTTGAATCCCAGTTTGGTGAGATTGCGAATAGCCGGGTCCGGGAGAGGATCCGGGGAACGATAGTTGAGTAGTTGCACCTCCGTTCGTGGTGAGACATTGGGGAGCACGAGCGTGATGTGTTCAGCCTCGATACCGTCCACTCCCATATAGTTCGAGAACTGCGGGCCTGCGATCACGACGGACTTGTCTTCCTTGAACCCCAACAGGCCGAAAAACTGCTTGGCCTTCTCGACATTTCTGACCACAATGGTGACGTGGTCGAAGTGTTTGATCATGGCTCCTCCTCCTGTCACTGGTCGTCACTCAGCCCATCTTCCCCAAACGGTCATCAAGCACTAGAGAGAACCTCCCTCTGCCCTCAGCATCTGCCAAGTGCTCCTGTACCATGGCAGCCGAACGTTGGGGTTGAGCTGCAGTGAGATTGCGGACTGTCAGCTACCCATCCAGCTATGTTTCATGTCCCTGTTGCCACCTGCGGCTGGCTGGACATTCCAAATGAGCCGCGCACGTCCTAGAGCCACCGCCCGTCCACTCCATTTCCGTGTTAGCCCGCGCACTACTAGCCGATGACTTCGTCAACATGCTTTCCGTAAAGATGACAGAACTTCAAGAGATCGGCCGCGGTGATCGATGCCCGCCAATAAACCGGGCTTGTCTTGGACAAGGCATCCTCGACCGTAATCCGAACGTCAGCGGGAAGGGAGCTGTCAGATGAGAAGGCTAGTCTGGCATGAGCTGCGCCGTTCCGGAGGTGATAAATAAGTTCGCCGAGTGTGTGATTTGGGGCGCCACCCAATGTGAAAGTCCATGACGGCCAACCCTTTTCGGCCAAATCGACGAGCCGTTCGCTCAACGTGCACCGGACGTATTTCTTTTCACAAGTGAACACCACGAGCCCGAGAAGAGAATTCACGGTCTGAGTAACAAGATGAATCCCGGACCCGTCGCTGCGACTATGGTCGGCGCGCCAGGCTTGCTCGAGGAATTCTAGGTTCGCCAGAGTGAGCGACGCGAAACGAATCGCATCGTTACGCCCAATCGTTGTAGTATCGAGTATTTCTTCCGGTTCTCCCATGACTGTTTAGTGGGGGCTAACATTGATTTATATATTTCTTCAATCAACGGTAGGAGTTTAGTAATTTGGGATTATAAGAGCAAGAAATCTCGATCGACCAAATCAAACAACAGGCAATTAAGTAGGATGTCCTGACATTTTCGAAATGCATAGTCAAACCGTTTTTAAAAACCGACGATTAAGGGAGGGAGAGTGACGAGAAGAAAAAATGGTTGGTCATAGCAGGAAATGGGGTCGGTGTTGATGCCGCCGTTGACCATGTAGCTGGCGCGGAGACAGTCTGCTCCTGCTATTTACCGACCAAAAACAACGCTGTGGGCAGTTTGAGATATCCCGTGTCGGTGTTTAAGCTGTATGGGCTTGCATTACGATGTCTTTTTGCAATGCATCGACGGCGCACCGAAACCCCAGGTAATTAACGCTTCCCCTTGATGTTCCCAAAAGGTCTCGTTGCGACCGTGGTACTTAGTCCCACTGCCGCTCGGCTGTAAGAACATCAGCGAGACGCTATCCCCGCGTTCGGCAATCAACGTTGGAGGCTGGGTCTGGAAAAACATGGCGACGACCTCATTGGCGGAGGTGTCCCCGCACAGGAAACTGATCGGCCCACTGTGGGGTACCAGCCGATACCTGGCCTGCAGTTCGGCGATGCGGCGTGTGTACTCATCCCGGACACATCCGCGTGTGTCTCCGCTTTTCCAACAGTCGTCGCGCCCTTTGATCCACCCGCGTTGCTCTGTCTTGAGGACAGAAGGATGCTCGTTGCTCGCTTTTTTCGATGCAGAAGCGTAGACATCGGACAGCTTGCGATCGAGCGCAGATAATTCCTCATCCTTGCAAATCATCGCCTCGATGCTACCGCCAATAACATTGATACAAGCGAACGAGGGGCCTTGCGCCTTGGCAGCTCCGCCGGGATTCCCAACACTTTTCGATGACGTGCGGTTCTCCAGAACCATTTGATCGATGTGTCGGCACCAGGCTTCGGTGTCACGACTCGGAACATCCGGCTTGTCCCGAATACCAAGCTTGAACTCGATCACCGACTTCCATTCGTCTGAACCGATGTCCGGGCCATGCCCTTGGCCGTCGCTCGTCGGAACGTTCTCCTCGATGAATTGATACCATGAGTCGGAACAAAGCGTCTTTGCCGCCTTACCCGACGCCAGACCGCCAATGGACTGGGCGATCGCTGCCACAATGAAGAGGACGATTGCTACCCACTTGCTCATGAAAATTGTCCTGTCGCCATCTCATACTAGCGGTCAACCATCGTCTGTTACGTACTCTGGCGTTCGAAGTTTGGCAGGACATCGTGTAGGCATAAGGTGTGCCTCAACGACTTTGAAAAGTTGCTTCATTGTGCCCTCATGTCGTCAATTTGACAATACACGTTGAACCGTTATTATTCTTCAACGATCATTTGAGGAACAATTGTGCCGCTTATGATCGTGGACCGAAGTGTTGCAGGTCTATCGTGAAAGAAGTTTCATGCCCAACCATCGTTTACGACAACCGCTTCTCCGACCTGTGGTTCATTGTTCCGATTTTAGCCCAGGCAGTCATACGGCTTTCGCCCATGCTCTTAAAGCAGCCTTAACTGCCAAAGCAAAGCTTTCGATTTTACACGTCGCCGACGATATGGAGGCGAATTGGACAGAGTTTCCTGGAGTCAGAAATATACTTGAACGATGGGAACTGTTACCGAGGAATAGCCCACGGTCAGCAGTACCGGAATTGGGGATAAATGTTAGAAAGTTAACGATCCAACATAAGGATCCCGTTAAATCCGTCGTGGAGTGGTTAGAACATCACCCAACCGATCTCCTTGTTCTAGCGACTCAACAGGACAACAACCGGGTTTTCTGGATGAGCAGGTCGGTGGCCAAGCCGATTACGAGGAAATCACGCTTGATGACCCTCTTGATACCGAAGGGAATCATAGGTTTTGTGTCTAAGCAAGATGGTGCCGTCTCATTGAAGCATATTGTAATCCCGGTGGCAGCTGATCCTAAACCCCAACCTGCGATCCAGGCAGCCGCCCGTCTTGTGCAACAACTCAATTGCCCGTCCGGTCGGTTCACCGTCCTCCACGTCGGCGAGAACGGCCAAATGCCGACCGTACGATTTCCGTCAGTACCAGGGTGGAGTTGGACCAAGGTCACAGAAGACGGCGACATTTCAAAGATTATTCTGAAGACCGTCAAGGACCATAAAGCAGATCTCTTAATCATGACAACGGCAGGGCGTCGCGGATTCTTGGATGCGTTGCGGGGCAGTCAGACGGAACAAGTTCTTAGAAAAGCATCCTGCCCGGTCTTGACGATTCCGGCTGGAGGATGGATGGCCTCTTTACTGGAGACCGAAACGGATGGAGACACTTAGCCCAAACTTATTTTCAGTTGATTCTTTAAATACCGCGTAACGAGCTGCGCCTAACAGCCCTGTTGGTATTGTCAGCATACCCCACTTTTTGGTGGTGTCGGTTTATTCGCATCATGGTCACTCAATTCCTCATCTCCTGTCAGCTACCGCACAATTTCGTCAACCGTTTGCTTGCGAGTCGTCTTCTTCAGATCCACGTGATGATAGGGCTTTTCCGGATGGTGGACCTCCATGGCGATCTTCAACGAACCACCCGCCGACAGCCCATAGGTAAAGATGATGGTGGCATCTGGATCAATCACATTGGCTTGAGTCCGGGGTCAATACCCAGGGGAAGTCATCTCGGTTACAGGTTTTCGACCCGCCCCGAGCCAATCCCCCTAGGTCTCGCCCTTTTTCTTCTTTACCGTCCGGTGCCGCCAGTCTGATTGGTGATGGATGGTAGGAGCAGTCCTGTCGAGCAAACCCATGTATTTCCCACCGGCCCCATTCGATTTAGCCGAGGCGGTGGAATGTTCCGATCTGGTGGATATGGCCTATGGTATGTACTACCAATGGGTACAGCAGGGTAAACCCCACACGCCAAATGATTTACGTTGGCAACTTCCTCATAACTCGCCGTATCGCTTCGGCGAACCGATCTGGGGCAATTCCGAGGTACTTGTGTTTTGGGATTTGGAACCCTTTGCCTTGGTCGCCCAGCGGGACGACAAGGCTTATGCCATTTTCCGCGGGACGGAAACCCTGGAGGATTGGTACAAGGATGCGGAAGTCAAACAAGTTCCTTATGAGCTGCCACATATTTCCAATGTTGGTCTCGTGCATGAAGGATTCTTTGACCTGTATAAATCCCTTCGTCTCCCCCTCTTATCGCAACTCAATGCGCTGCAAGGCATTCGCACGTTGTACATCACCGGCCACAGTCTGGGTGCAGCCTTGGCCATGGTATCTACACCGGACTTAATGGCCAACGCGTTGACGCAACATACTCCAAACGTCTTCCAATACAATTTAGCGGGTCCCCGTGCTTGCGATCCAAAGTTGGCCACCTTTCTTAATACCGGTCATGCTCAAATTTATCGGATTGTGAATAGTTGCGATCTGGTGCCGGAAGTGCCCCCGTCAGTATACCTTGGTTTTACGGAAAAGGTCCTGTATGAACATGTGGGCTACCCTGTGACCTTCACCGCGCAATACGGGGATGTCCCCGGTAACCATGCTCATCACACCAGTTACAATTACGCGTTAAAAAATCCCCAACAACCTCAAGGCACTGTATAAACCAGTCATGGAAGGGTAGGGCCCTTGCATCAACACCAAAACCAGAAAGTCGACATGGCTGCTCATACAAAACGATTTAGAGCGAATGAATAGCTCATGCGAGGTTCGCGTGGGAGTGAAGGGATTTCAAGTCATTGGAGAGTGAAGCGCCATCTTCGTCCCGGCAACGCATTATCCTAGCCGGGCTCATCGGCAACGTGATGGAGTGGTATGACTTTGCCGTGTACGGCTATTTTGCCACCATCATTGGACGCCAATTTTTTCCGTCCGATAATCCAGCCGTTTCATTGATCACGGCCTTCGGTGCGTTCGCCGCAGGCTTTTTGGTTCGGCCCTTGGGAGGTTTGTTGTTTGGCCGGATCGGTGACTTAATTGGACGCACCCGCGCGCTGACGCTTTCAGTCATCACCATGGCTGTTCCCACAGTGTTGATTGGTCTTTTACCTACTCACGCGGAAATCGGATTGGCGGCCCCTGTTTTGCTGGTCGCTTTTCGAATGATTCAGGGATTATCGGTGGGCGGGGAGTACACGAGTTCCTTGGTCTTTTTGGTAGAAAATTCTCCGCACAATCGAAGAGCCTTCAGTGCCATTTGGGGTGTCTGGGGGGCAGGAGCCGGGATCCTTTTAGGCTCCGGTGTCGGGGCACTCCTGACGAATGGGCTTGATGAGGCACAAGTAGTCAGTTGGGGTTGGCGTCTTCCATTTATCCTGGGTGCGCTGGTAGCCGGCACTGGATATTTTGTCCGGCGTAATATCCACACTGAAAGGCCTGTCGGTGAAACGACAAGCCCGGTCCTCGATTCCTTTGGGAAACACCGCTCATCAGTCATGAAGGTCGCACTCCTTAATGTTGGGTATGGCATTTCTTTTTACGCGGCTTTTGTCTATGCCGTCACCTACATCAAGGAAATCGATCATTTGCCTGAGGGCGTGGCCTTTAATCTGAACACGTTAAGCATGGCCCTGTTGTTATTGTTCCTTCCGATGGGCGCCTGGCTATCGGATAAAATCGGGCGTAAGCCTGTATTGATCGCTGCCGGTACGCTGATGACCTTCGGAGCCATTCCGCTTTTCCTTTTGATCCACACGACTCATCCGATAACTATTCTCCTTGGGGAATTGGGGTTCGCGTTGATCATCGGAATGTTAGCCGGAGGGATTGTCGCCGCCAATGTGGAATTGATTCCGGGTCCCGTCCGATGCACCGGCCTCGCGTTTGCGTATAACCTTTCGATCGGCGTGTTTGGCGGCACTACGCCGCTGATGGCCGCCTGGCTGATTGCAGCTTCAGGCAATCCGATCATGCCGGCGTATTGGATCGCCATGGGTGGAGCGGTCACCTTGCTGACATCAATCTTCCTTATTCGCGAAACGGCGTTCATCGAACTTGACTGATTTGAGCGTGGCCCACGACTTTCTCCGTTATCGGCCTGTCGACATGGCATATGTAAGGATGGCGTTGCCCAGGCCTGTAAAGTAGACGGTGTCGAAATTAGGAGAAAAGAACAGCCCCGTGAGAAAATTCGGTAATGGGTTGAAAGCCTCCGGCGTCAACACTTCATTACGAGGCTGACCAAGATGACTACGCTTGGTCCATTCCTTCAAAAAGTCAGAGTGGCTTGTCGACGTCGCCTGAAAGACCGTGTGCACCGCGCGACAAGTATTATCGACTACCATGACTTTATTCCCTACAAATGAAGCGATCCATAGATTGTTGTCACTGTCGACGGCTAGATTGTCCGATACATACACGTTCTGGTAGACCTCGCTCTCCGAGACCGAGCCGCTCTCAACATTTACACGGAAACGAAGCACGCGATCCATCATCGATTCCGACACATACATATACTTCTCTGTCTTGTCGAACGTGATTCCGTTGGCGAAGTAAAGATTGTTGGCAACTTCTTCGGCTTTCTCAGCAAACCCCTCCCCCGACCCCGGCAATTTAAAAACAGCTCCCGTCGGGACAGGTAAGTTTACGCTGGCCCAGAGATCTTCTTTCCCACGGGCTTCTATATTGTTGGTCGACTGAGTAAACCAGATCGTCCCGTTGCGGTCTCGATACACACTGTTGACCCCATACGGGTGATCATAAATAAGCCGCGTCTCTTCGGTTTGAGTATTTACTCTGTAAATTTTTCCTGAATAAATATCCCCTACAAGCAGATGACGGGTGTCATGCTCCAGAAACACAGCTTGAACGCCTCCGGCAGGGTCCGGGGGAGTATGAACGTATCCCACCTCGCTGAACCGACCAAAAGGGCGATGGGAATTGTTTGGCTCAATAAGGTAGAGACCGAATCTTTCATCCGCCACGACCAGGCGACCATCAGGTAAGGCTTTCCCATCTTCAGGTCGGGCTAACGGTCTATCTTGAGGAAAAATATGCGATTGATCGAATGTCCATCGTGGAAAACCAGGGGATTGGCATAGAGAGGATGCTTGAACTTCCTCAACCATACAAACACTCATGACTAACACAACCAATATGAAACGAGAGATCGTGTGAGGATACATCATTCGTCCTTTCTTAAAGCTGTCCCAGGCTATTTGGAGTGAGTCTGTGATCACCTGAATAAACCCAAGCCGCTTGGTTGACCAAAATCAAGAGAAGAGTAAGAGGGAAAAAGGGAGAAGAGTCAAAATTTCACCTTGCCGTTGTAACTATTCTACCGGAATAATTTCGGGAGATTCGACATTATGGAGAGGGTTTCGAGTAGGTATGGATCCCACGGATGGCTTGGCTTTTTTGTTCTATATAGTTATCGTCGGACCGGCTGCCTAACAATTTGAAAATGAGGGGTCACAAACAAACGCCATGAGAGAGGTAACCCGGATGAAAATTGGTCAAGTGCCGTACCGTCTCTTAGTCAATACCGTAGGCTTGATTTGCATCCTTTTCATTCCGTCGAATCCATGGGCCTTCGAACTGGAAGAGGCGACCATCACCGACCTGCAAGAAGGGATGCGGATGGGAACGTACACTTCGCGATCAATTGTCGAAATGTATTTGAAACGGGTAGAAGAAATCGACAAAAGGGGTCCGGCGATTCGATCATATCTGGAGGTCAATCCTGATGCGTTGGCCATCGCGGATCAACTGGATCAAGAACGTCGTGACGAACAGATTCGTGGTCCATTACACGGAATTCCCGTTCTGTTGAAGGATAGTATTGATACGGCGGACAAACTGAGTACCACGGGCGGTTCCTATGCGTTGGAAGGCATTCCTGTGCCCAGGGATTCTTTTGTGGCCAAACAACTCCGGAAAGCCGGAGCCGTGGTTATCGGCAAAGCCAATATGTCGGAGTGGGGTTACATGCGGTCCACTCGCGCCAGCAGCGGATGGAGCGCCCGGGGAGGTCAAACCAAGAATCCCTATATCTTGACACGGAATCCTTGCGGGTCCAGTTCGGGATCCGGGGCAGCCGTGGCCGCAAACTTAGTAGCTGTGGCCATCGGGGCCGAAGTGGATGGGTCGATTGTCTGTCCGGCATCAGCCAATTCCATCGTGGGTATCAAGCCTACGGTGGGCCTTGTGAGCCGCGCCGGCATGATTCCTGCTGCACCGACCCAGGATACGGCAGGTCCCCTGACTCGAACGGTGGCTGATGCAGCCATTGTGCTCGGCGCGTTGACAGGGATAGATCCCCGTGACCCCCGTACTGAAGAGTCTCGTGGAAAATCCTATTCGGACTATACCCAATTTCTGGACCCCAAGGGATTACATGGAGCACGTATCGGGATTGCCAGAAATTATTTTGGGTATCACGAAAAGGTTGACGCGCTCATCAATAGGTCCATCGAGGTCATGAAACAACAGGGTGCTCTTATTATTGATCCCGCGAATGTGGAAACGGCAGGACAATTCGGTAACTCCGAATTGACCGTGTTGCTCTATGAATTTAAGACCTCTCTTGAAAAATATCTCCGCACACGTTCCTCTACCGGGCCTCAAACGATCAAGGATCTTATGGCCTTCAATGAGAACCACCGAAGCCTCGAGATGCCGTACTTTGAACAGGAAATTTTTGAGATGGCTGACAAGACAGGTCCGTTAACAGAAAAAACCTATTTGGATGCCTTGGATCGAAACCGTCGGCTTGCCGCCACGGAAGGGATTGATGCCACCATAAAGAAATATGAGCTGGACGCCATCGTGGCTCCCACCTACGGGCCGGTTATGCCGATTGACCTCATTCTAGGCGATCATCTCGTTCCACCTTGGAAGAGCCAAGAGTGGACTCCCTCCGCTCCGGCTGTGGCCGGTTATCCGCATATCTCGGTTCCCGCCGGATATATCTTGGGGTTCCGGTCGGCATTTCCTTTATTGGGGGGGCCTACAGCGAACCAACCCTGATTAAAATAGCCTATGCGTTTGAAGAGGCCACCAAATATCGCAAACCACCCCAGTTTCTTGCACAAGATTTGGCCCGGTGACTGTCTAAAATGATGGGAGGTTCTAAAAAGGATCAGTCGGGACACAAAAAAATCTGATTTTGTGCTCCCCTCTGGTCGCGTGACACGCAGAGCAAAAATATTGTGAGAAGCTGATGTTGCGTCAAATGTAACCGAACAACCAACGGTGCTATGGACCAGCACCACAATTCATCGAAGCCTTCCCCTTTGAGACAGCACCAGATTACGTGTTGGAAAATCGTGATGGTATCTACAACAAATCCTTCAGTTGCCACAATCCACTCGCACGGTGCCCTCGATCACTCTGCTAATTTTTTACTCAGTGAACAAGACCTCGCGTCCGTTGGACAAAAGACGTAGACCTGCTCGTAGATCCAGTCGCCCTTACCCGTGTAGATGATCGGGGCGGAGTAGATCAGTTCGTCGCGTCGGGCTTCGGGAAAGATGTGCCCTGACTTTCTCGCTTCACTAAGGAAAAACCGGGCCGTGGCTTCGGAAACCAGTATGGCGTTCGGCGAATGGGGGATGTTTGAATAGTCAGCGTTCTGGCTCCATTCGAAATTGTTCTTCTCCGGATGCCACTGCGTGCCGTAGAATGGATAATCTCGTGCCTCCATGGTGCTCACAAACACCTGACCCGCAGGCGCTTCATTAAACGACAGCATGTCAAAAAACGAATACAGCGATGGGTTCGACCGGTATTCGCTGACCAGCAGCCCGTGGTCGTGGGAGTTGAAGGTCAGCCTCTGGGTTCGAATCGCCCTTAGGAGCTTTGGGGGAAACGACGTAAAGAGCCTGCTCTGTCTCGCATCACGAGTGAACCGCAGGGACAGGGCCAGATTCGTCGCCACCACATTGAGGTTGATCACATTGCCGTTGCCCGTCTCCAACACCGAAAGCTCTTCGAACCCCAGACATGTCCCCCATATCGGATAGTAGTCGCCACGATCATTCGCCTCCTTGGCTAAGTTCCAAAGGATTTCCCCCTCCTCCGTATAAATGTCTGACGGATCGATCCCCTGATTCCCACCAGGGAAAAGAATCCCGTTCGTCTTTTCGAAGATTTCATCGTAGTACCTCTCTGGCTGATTCAGGAGAATAGGCAGCACCCGTCCACCTGCCTGTCCAACCCATTTCACGTAACTGGCGGGAATCATATACCGATACCGGGAGAGCTCCGCTTTCACTGCGGGGTCGATTGTGCTCGATCCGGTGATCGTCTCAGTCTCTTGACTGAAAACACCAATTACGGGACGGAGATTCCGTTCATCGTGGGAATAGAAGTCGACCTCTGCACGGGCAACAGCGCCGGACAAGGCCATGACAGACAGAAGCGCGGCCAGAAGAACCATGATGTTGCGATATGCTGACATATGATGATCTCCTCGTTAAAAATTTTTAGGCTACCTTAATATATACAATGGACTGTGCAGTTTTCCCGTCTCTCAAACGGTATGGTTCAACGAACCCGGGACAGGGTCGTATTTCGATCTGCCATCACAACCATAAAGTTCCGGTAATGACTATGACCGGAATGCATGACGGATCCTCCTGCTGTGCCAATTTGCTTTAGAGATTGCCCTGGTTTCCCACGGTTTAAAAAGAGGAACAGCCCCGCAGTTATTCTAACCAAAAATGAGAAATTTTCGAATCACAAGCAAAGCCCTCGCCAGCAGTTCCCCAAGTTCTTGCTGAGGGAGAATCCTCCCTGATATGGCATTATCCAAAAACGAGTCCTAATGAGAGTCCTGAAAACCCTTTCCAAGTCACACTTCTTATATTGATCCGTTAAGAAGTTTATGGTGGGATATGACCGGATGTAAGAAAAGTGAGAGATTGTGATGATGGCGCGAGACCGCATACTCAAGGAAATCCAAACGCTCGATCCACAAAAGGATCATGAACGTATTGTCTTTTTGTCCACCTGTTACGATTTTTCCTTCGACACGACCCGCGCTCTGGAATTGGCCTTGTTTCGCACCTTTTGTGTTCCGAGTATTTCCAGGCTGCTGGATCGGACCGGAGAATTCCGGCAACGAACTCAAAAACGCTATGACGACACCGACATTCTGATCAGCGAATTATTGGAATGGGGATACAGCAGCGAGCGAGGCCTGCGGGCCATCCAACGCATAAACAAGCTACACGGACGATTCTCGATAAACAACGAAGACTTTCTCTATGTTCTGTCCACGTTTCTCTTCGAACCCATTCGGTGGAACCGTCGGTTCGGCTGGCGAATCATGTGCGAGCAGGAACGTCTCGGCCTGTTTTACTTCTGGCAAGCCGTCGGACAACGCATGCACATCCAGGAAATTCCAGAGGATTACCAGACCTTTGAGCGTTTTAATGTAGAGTATGAACGCCACCACTTTCAGTACGCGTTATCAAATTACCGTACAGGCATGGCGACCGTGAATATGTTTTCAGGATGGTTCCCAAAAGTGTTGGCACCTTCTGTCCAGTCCGCTATCTATTCCCTTTTGGAGCCGCCCCTACTTAAGGCGTTTGGCTTTCCTCAACCGTCTACATTTATGCGATGGGCGGTACCCTCACTTCTGAAGCTTCGAGCTAATGCGTTGCGGTGGCTTCCCCCTCGACGGCATCCCCGGCTCCGGACCGAGATGAGCCATCCCTCACATCCTCACGGCTATGTGATCGAGAAACTAGGTCCCCCAGAGGAAACAAAAGGAAAATGAGGGTAGGGAAGGTAGGCTGGCTATCTCTTATCCACGTAAAACAGGACCACGCAAAGGCGAAAAAATAGCAGTTCTTCTCATAGACCTATTTATCCACAAATTGGAGATTCAATCATGAACATAGAGTCCTGCGAGAGGGTTAACTATAAGGTGGAGGCGGCGGCTTAGTACTTACTTATTCGATTTATCGGCGCGGTTTTCCATGGGCATACCTCGCTGTTTCCAGCCTGACATGTGCCCGTCCAGATACCCAATATTCTTATACCCCATCGTCCAGAGGGCAAATTTGCCTATCCACGCTCTCGGGCCATGCTCGCAATATACGACAATCGGGTCCTTCGGTGTGCCATTCGCCTCCTTATGACGGCTCCACATGGCGTAAAAAGGCAGATGCACAGCGCCGGGCACATGCCCGGCATCGTATTCACTTTGCGAGCGGACATCCACGATCACTGGCGCCCTGCCTATTTCGATTGAGGCTAACAGTTGCTCGGGGGTCATATCAGACAGGCCTTTCTCCGAACATGAGACAAGAAAAGTAAACACGACGAAACCGAAGAACCAATGTAATGTAGTTGTGGCACCCCGGGATTTTAAATAAAACATATGATCCGAGCTGTCATCTGGGAAAGCCTTTCAGGTGTGGTCAGTGGTTGCCCTCTCGAGAACTCTGCAAGGATACCTGGTTCCTACCCTCATATTCTTGCAGAAGTCGGCAGTATAGGAAAGTTGATGAAAAATAGGAACGTGGAACACACCGGTCATCGACTCTTTATAGAAGGCTCAAAGGGTTTCAGCCAAGCCGCCCTTCCGATACAATCCCTCTGAAATCAATGCTGCCTTCCACCCACTGGGCTTGCCCCTCCTCTCCTGACATTTTTAGGAGCCTGTCGCCAGGCGTGGTCCATGTGTGGCGAGTTCATCTGGATATGTCACCCCGGCAGGCTGCTCTTTACCGTGCCGACCTATCTGAGGAAGAACGGGCACGGGCAGAACGGTATCGGCTTCCTCACCACCAATACCAATTTATTTCAACCAGAGGCATACTTCGAAATTTGATCGGTCACTATGTGGGAATTCCCCCCAGTACTCTCGGACTTGGGAACAACTTACAAGGGAAACCCTCTCTGACTGAACCATCCCATCCGTCATTACAATTCAATGTCTCTCATACGAGTGGAATGGCATTGCTGGCCTTCACGGTTGAACATGCTGTGGGGATTGATGTGGAAGAGGTCGACCGGAATGTCAGCGATCAGGATATCGCCACAAGGTATTTTTCTCCACGGGAGGCGGCGTACCTTGCCACCTTTTCACCTGACAAGCGGACGCAAGAGTTTTTGGCCTACTGGACCTGCAAGGAAGCGTATCTCAAAATGCAGGGAATTGGATTATCGGGTGGAATGGCTCAATGTGAGATTGCACTCGACCAGGACGGATGGAAAGCTACTGTGCTGTCAACACATAAACCCGATCGGAGGAACGACTGTTCACTCTTTCGCATCAATGCAGGCCAGGCCCACATCGGAGCACTAGCCGTGGCATGCCCTTCGGTTGAAGTATTGTTTTGGGATTGGAAGGATTAACGCGTCGTTTCTCCCTTGAAGCGAACAGGTTCGTTCCCTTGTAAATGGTCCGGGGTGAGCCAATAATCCCCTTTAAGACTGGCGTCCCAAACTGATTGAGCCGCCCGTTCATTCCCTGCGGTCACCAGATAAACAAACCCTCCAAATATCCCACCCACGCCGGCATAGACCACTTTGACCGGCGTATACAAAATCGACAAGGCTCCACTCGCGACTTGAAGTCCCAAGGACGAATCGTCTGAGTTCCCTGAATTTTCGGCATCCGCCGGCTGATCCACGGCTGGCTCAGCAGACGGCTCCAAATCTGCCGGTTCTGGCTGAGTTGTCATAGGTGTATCAGAAGATGGCTCAACCGATACCGGTGTCTCAACAGACACGGGAGACATTTCCTCAGAAACCGGGTCTGCAATGACCGGAGTCTGCTCTGGAGAAGTCGCGCTTGATTCCACCGGCTCTGACTGGGCCACAGTGGCTGATCCAGGCGACTCTGAATATACCTTCGCCGACTGAGTTGTGGTGGGTGAACTGGAAGAATCAGCCGATACCGGCGCTACCTGAAGTGCCGGAGGCTCGGTGGTATCCTCTGATTTCACCTCTTGTGGCGAGGAAGGCTGGACCGCTGATTTCTGCCAAGCCTGTTCAAGGGCAACGATGGTCAAATCTTGTATCACTTGATCGGATACCACCAGTGGGTCAGAATTCCAGGCCTTGGCTCCGAACATGACCTCTCCGGTTTTCGCATCGATCCCTTGAATGTCTACGGTAGCCGCGTTGAGGTTTTGAGACTCGCCATTCATGGAATCTACCGTGGAATTTAACAACGAAGTTTCATCGACCTGGGCAAAGACCCATAAAGTCGCCCCAACCATACGATCGACTGCTAAAAATTGGGTTTGCCGTTCGGTGTCATTTTGACGGGAAAATTTCTGAGCGGTCATGTTCGGATCCACCCGCCGATCGACCACCAGTAGTTGATGGTCGTTTAACCAATGAAAGGCCTGATTGACGGCAGCCGCATGATTTCCCCTCAACACCACCCTGGCTCCCGGATTAGGACGAGTCACTTGAAACCCTTCTTTTTTATAGGCTTCATTCCCGACGGGACCACCAACACATCCCAACATCATTCCAAAAGCTCCAAGCAGACCGATCAGGTTTCTATAGTGACGACAACCTAAACCCGACATAGCAATGTTCCCTTCGTTATCATTTCTTTTGTAAAAATACGCATGTGTAGGCCAGATAAGAATTTTTTCCTGAACCCCGTTCAAAAAAGGTCCGGACCAGATTTACTTTCCAAATAGTCACATTAGAATAAGGAAAGAAATTGGAGATACCTTCCATATGGTGGGGGAAAATTTACAAATGAAAATCTTATGTAAAATTAGAAGATCCCTCAAGCAGCTGGGTATTCAGGGGATCAATCGATTACAGTTCTCATACGGTAACGCCGAAGCAAGCTACAGAGAACGGAAGCTCCTAAAATACCACAAATGGTGCCTTCACGGAGTAAATTCCCTGACTTTTTCTCCTTAATCTTACAAAACAGGTCAAATAAAACAAGGCCAACCCATTTCTCACATTGTCTTTCCATCGTATCAAAAGTGGCTGGAATTGCTTGAGCCCCCGCTTCCCTAGTATGCTAGTGAATTGCCTGATTCGGCCGTAAGGCCTGCAGGAACGATATACTCTCACTTCCTAAAATTGTGATGGCTTTACGAATTCTGTCATTTTTCATCGAAGGCGTCACCTGGCGAGTGGCGAAAACCCCCACGGGCTATTGCCACCGTGGCCTTTCAACCATTCCCGAGTGGATCCCTGGTATTCCCTCTGGCGTATCCCCGGATATTGTCGAAAACACCTTTCAGCAATTTCCCTCTGATGATGACTCCCTCCAGCCCCACAACATCACATTTAAATTGACCTATCGTGTCGGGTCTTCAAACATCGAATGCTTTATCTTTTCCTCACCTGACGGGGATCTCTTTTCTGTCAAGATTCCTCCTGTGACTTTCATCGCTCTTCAAGAAGCGCTCCCCTCTCAGACAATCCCACGCATGAGAGTCGCCCGTTTAGCTGTCCAGCAGGCGATTGCGTCCGGGATACCTGGGATAGAACTTCTGCCAGGAAGTAAAATTTATGAATCAGTCAAATCGCAATTGTCCGGATCCTGCCTTCAAAAAACCCAAGTGTAACTCTCCCGCTTTTTAGCCAATTATTTCAACTTATCCCATCCACCAAAATTGTGGACAATCCTGTGCGTAAGTTATTGATTATTTGTGATGCAGCATCATTCACTACACCTTCATCATTTTGCCGAATATTTAATCATTGTGTAGTTGATAAAAATCTACACAAGATATATGGTGAGGGTATTCCCCAAGTCACATTACGTATGCAAAAATAGAATAAACTTTCCCAAAACAACCGGCCGACTTGTCCCGAGAAAAAGTTGAATGTTCTTATGGTGTTTCAGAGGAACACATCGTGGTGAACAAACGGTCTCCCTCTCTCAAAAAACATGTGCTGATTGTGGATGATGAACCTGCTGTCCGCCGAACTGTGCGGGGGGCATTAGAATCCTCGGGAATTGAATGCGCTGAGTCGGAAAACGGCGCGGCTGCACTCGCATGGTTGGAAGAAAACCATGTAGATCTCGTCCTTGCTGACTATCACATGCCTATTATGAGTGGACTGACTCTGTTGGAACGAGTCAACCGGACCTTGAACGGCAGAACCCCTCGGGTAATCCTGCTCAGCGGAGTCATTGACGAAATACACAAGCACAAAGCCATGGGACTTGGCGCCTATGCGATTATTGACAAGCCCTGTAATTTCCGTGAGCTTGTCGAAAAAGTAAACGAGGCTCTCGATTTCTGATTTCCTCCCTCCTCACTGATTCATCCCATATTGGGTATATCTCGTAAAGTCCGGACATCTCATGCGTAAGCCTGCCAATAGGGTAATCCCCCACTATAGGGCAGATGCTCCAAGACATTGCCGTTGTTCTGGAAATCATCAAACTACCCCTCGCTGATATTGAACGCCTCATCTCCTTGACTATGGCTTGCCGGTTTCATTCATCTTTGACTTTGTTCATCATCCTGATCACCTGTTTGAGTTGGTGGATATCTCCACAACCGGCCAGAGCCGAAATTTCCGCACCAGGTATTCATTGGGGAGCGCTGAACTGCCCCGATAAGGAACCGGTCTTTGCTACCGGATTCTCCATATTTCGCTTTACTGAATTTAATGGGGAAGGGGAGCGGTTCAATGGCATTCGTGAAACCATCGGATTAGATTTGATTACCACCAGTTGGACTCGCCACTGGTCCAATTCTCTCGAAGGATGGAGCACCAACCTCACACTTCGGCCCAACCTAGGGAGCCAAAGTCATGAAGGACCTCGCATTTCTGCTTCCGGAATCCTTCAAAGGGCGAAAGGACACCCTCAAATACGCATCAGAGCACGGTAGGGGAAAAAGCATCTAACCCTGGCGACTACTCACTTGGGGCAGGAACCAGAGGTAATCGGATCCAGGATTCTCCGGCATCCATACTTCGATACAGCCCCCCTCCATTGGTGCCAACATACAGAATGCGTGGATCCAAGGGGCTCATCTGAAGACTACGAATACTGGCTGCCTCCAATCCCTTAATTTTCGGTTGCCAGGTCTCTCCTCCGTCCTCACTTTTTTGAACCCGATCACTCGTCGCCATATACAGAATGGAAGGGTTAGTGGGATCCAATTGGATGGCACTAATATAGGCGTGTTGAATACTTCCTCCGATTTTTGTCCAATGCTCGGCCTGGTCCGTTGATTTATATAACCCGTCCGTGGTCCCTGCATACACCACGTCACTATTCGTTGGGTCAACCACGATTCCATTGACTCCCAACGCCATTGAGGCCATTTTGGCATCTGAAGCCACCATTCCCGTTGATGATTTCTCCCAACTTTCCGTGGCATTGATGGTGCGATAGACGCCTCCGGTAGTCCCCGCATACAAGACGTTTGGACGCTGAGGATCGATGGCCAGGGTCACCACAAAACTCACCTCCGTCATTCCCTGCATCCGTTCGGTCCAATGTCGACCGCCATCCAAACTTCGAAACACCCCAACGGTCGTTCCCGCATATACCATCTCCGTTCCCAGAGGATTAAATACAATCTGATTGACAATAGCCGAGATCGTGCCTTTCTGAATCCCGGAGTTATAGGGATGCCACGTTCTTCCCCCATCGGGGCTTTTATAGGTTCCATCGCCCATCGTTCCGGCAAACACGGTGGCGGACAACTGGGGATCAAGGGCAAGACAAATCACTCGCGTCCGGGCTAGTTCGCCGGCAAATCTGGTCCATGTGGCTCCCGTATCCGAAGATTTATAGACCGCTTCATCCGTCGCAACATACACAATGTTGGGTTTCGTGGGATGTAAGGCAATGGACACAATGGTATCGCTTCGTTGCCCGCAGGCCGCCAGTCCGAACATCAAAAAAACAACGAAAATCCAATGAGCGCGGAACATCTTAGAACCATCCTTCATTATTAAATGGCAAGAGCTCACACCTTATGGGAGTGTTCAATAATAATAATAATTTCCAAGAGCATATTGACCCACAAGCACGGTGCACGAGGCATCGGGGCGGTTCAAAAAAGCATGCCCTGAGCCTTTCGAAGGGTTCGTCCAGCAAGGCCGCAGTCATTTTTGCGCGCAGAGCGTACTTCCAGTACGTGAGCACGGAAAAATGACGAGAACGCCGCTGGCGGCTTTTTTCAACAGCCCCCTTATTGTCCAGGGCGGTATGGTTCGGCATATCCGGTCAGTTCAACATAGCCCTGGCCATGAATTTCCTCTCCCTTCCAAAGCCCAGTGACATCCACAGCTCCTTCCCAATACGTCACATCGGTACTACGCCTGGTTACGAGTTCTTGATTGGCCATTCTGGGGGAAATGTTCAACTCAACCTTTTCAGAAGGAATGGACAACGTCCATTGATTGGGATACCGCGCCCCACTGAGCGGACTCGTCCAATAGCCATGTACGCTTACCTTAATCTCTTCAAGGGAAAGGGATGTCGACGATCCATTTGGTCTCACCAGCGTTCCACTGGAGGCAGGATCAAACGTTCCATCCGCACGGCGAAGCCCATAGGCCATAATGTCATAGTCATTCTCAAGTTGCAGGCTGAACCAATCCCATCCAACGAGACCTTCCGAAAGGTCAGCAGATCCAAACTCGTGGTCCATCCAACTCACGCCGTTGACTGCCAGCGGTGTCCCCTGTACCACCACCGATCCTGCCGTCTGAAGACGGGTCAATGAATAATAATGGGAGGTATCTTCTGGATGCTGGCCTTTCCGGCTTACGCCATCTGTGCCATGAGTAACGGGAGGTTTACTTGATTCGAGCGTCAAATCAATGGAAAAATCCTCGGCCTTCGCCTGAAGATGAAATTGTCGATGATCGGGGGCCACCGTCTTCACCGACCACCGATCGATCCACACATTCAACCGATCCGCTTCGGCTCCGGCCTTCTTGATTCCGGCACGACTGAGCTTTTCGGAAAACCCGAATTGCTCGTTCGCTTCGTCGGTCAAGGCGAAATGGGCAAAGTACAAATGTCGCATGGCCCATGCAGAAGGATTGCTCCAGGCATCAGGTGAGTCGATTCCGCGACGAAAAAATGTCAGTTCGTAACCAAACCGTCGACCATTCGTGCTCGACAGATGTCCGGTAAAATACCACCACTCTGTCTGAAACTGCTCATGACTGCCATGATCCCGCGGGAATACATAGGCGTATCCAGGGCGGGCAGGAGCAAATTCGTGAAGTCCAACGTTGGAGGTCTCTGCAAAAACCGACGAAATCCCCAGTAGCGGGAATATGATCAGGAACGAAATCTCGAACCACCAGGATCTCGCTCTCACCTCCTGACCTGTATAACCATCGCGTGGGTGAAGGCCTTCGTCCACTTCATGCTTCCGGTTATACCACGACCTTTCATTGCGTACAAATCCCTTTCCCCGCAAGGATTTTCTCATTTTATTGAAACACGTGGAGCCACTATTTTACGTTGACTTTCTCGAAAATTCTCCGCTATCGTACCGCATGTCTTCAGATTTCCCATCGGCCGAATCCGACACCTTTCCGATACCGGACATCGTGCCGATTTTCCCACTACCCACCACGGTTTTTTTCCCTGAAACCTATTTGCCATTACACATCTTTGAACCCCGATACCGTGAAATGGTTCGACAGGCATCCGCTCAGGGGGATTGCATCGGGATGGCCCTGCTCAAAGAGGGCTGGGAAGACGAGTATGAGGAAAGTCCCCCGATTTACCCTATCGGATGTGTGGGGCGAATTATCAGCTCACACAAACTCCCTGACGGCCGGTTTAACATTGTCTTGCAAGGTCTTCAGCGATGCACCTTTGAGGAACAAGAAGTCTCGACGCCCTACCGACAAGCACAAATTATTCCCTATGCCCAAAGGGGCGCGGCCTCCCTGGACATTGAGACCCGCATCAATCTGGAGCAGGTCACCCAAGAATATCTCACCTGGAAAAAAGCTCATGAGTTGTGTCAGGTGATCGCTTCTGGCAAACTCACGGATTCCATTCTTGTTCATAACCTTTCAGCCGGTCTTGATTTGTCACCCGTGGAAAAACAATTTTTACTTGAATCCGGCCATCTCGTCCAGCAAGCTCGCCGCCTGATTGACCTGATCCGCTTTAAACTTGCCGATCTTCGAACGGCACAAGGATAACACACCATGTCTGATGCCGTTGCCATTGAGGTTAAAGGGCTGGGGAAAACCTACGACACCGTGACCGCGGTGAAGGATCTCTCCTTGTCCGTCACGCAAGGGGAAATTTTTGGCCTCCTGGGACCCAACGGGGCAGGGAAAAGCACCACGCTTCGAATTTTAATTACGACCCTGAGCCCCACATCCGGAACCGCAACGATCTTCGGACATGATGTCGTCAAAGAAGCCGATACCATTCGACGGCTGATCGGCTACGTGCCTCAGGAACGGGCCATCGACCGCTTTCTTACCGGACGGGAACATCTGCTGTTGCTCGCGGATCTCTATCATCTCCCAAAGAATGAAGCCCTCACCAGGATTGCATCGCTTTTGAAGCTGGTCGATCTGGAGGAACATGCCGATCGCGTGGCTAAAGGCTATTCCGGCGGGATGAAACGAAAATTAGATATCGCCTGCGGCTTGTTGCCGAATCCCAAAGTACTTTTTCTGGACGAACCCACGCTTGGGCTTGACGTTCAGAGCCGCCTCAATATTTGGCAATACCTCCGGCAATTGCGCGAGCAGGGCATGACCATTGTCATGACCACCAATTACCTGGATGAAGCCGATCAGCTTTGTGATCGAATCGCCATCATTGATCGGGGAGAAATTCGCGCCATTGGCTCTCCAAAGGATCTCAAGGCCAGCCTGGGTGGAGATGGTGTCTGGCTCACTCTTGGAGATCCTGCGCCTCAGGTCGTTGAAACCCTCTCAACCGCACTGAAAGCTTTACCCTTCGTGCGTGCCATTCGTCCTACTCCACAGGGTCTTGATATCCGTGTCGATGCTCCCGAGAAGGCATTGCCTGCTATCCTCGAGACGACCAATCGAGTAGGATGTCGCCTCGACGGAATCGAATATCATCGGCCGCGACTAGACGACGTGTTTGTGGCTCACACAGGCCGGTCCCTCACAGACCAACCCCCTGAACCCACGACCTAAAATCATATCCTATAGATTTTCACTGTTCTGGAAAGGTTTCTCCATGAATGAGCAAATTCAAGAGGTGCTTGCCCTGACCAATCGATGGGTCAAGCGTTTGAGCCGGGAAAAATTCAGTATGCTGTTTACCCTAATTCAGCCCATGCTGTTTTGGCTCATCTTTTTCGGCAACCTTTTTCAACGTGCTGCCGATGTACAGGTCGTCCAAGCCCCGAATTACATGAGTTTCCTTGCAGCCGGCGTCGTCGTGATGACCGTCCTCAATAACGGGCTGGCAGGGGGTGTAGACCTCCTGTTTGATAAAGAAAACGGGTTTCTGGAGCGATTGATGGCAACTCCCATCCGACGATCGTCCGTCATCCTCAGTCGGTTTCTCTTTGTGATGGCCATCACCGCCATGCAAATACTGGTTATTCTGGGAGTGGCCTTTTTATTTGGCGTGAGTGCGGAAACCGGGATTTTAGGAATCGCCCTCATTTTAGTCATCGGGATGCTATTTGGTGTCGGGCTCACCGCCATTTCCATGGCCATGGCGTTTTCCGTGAAAAGTCACGGAGATTTTTTCTCAGTCCTTGGCTTCCTCTCGCTCCCGATGATCTTTCTCAGCTCCGCACTCGTCCCATTAGGGGCGATGCCGGGTTGGATGAAATCACTGGCTTTCTTTAATCCGATGACCTGGGTCATTGATGCCATACGGCCATTGATTCTTACCGGCTGGAGCGAAGCGCTCCCTCATGTGGCCATCGCACTAGTCGTTCTCGCCGTCTTCGACGGGCTGTGTCTCTATGGGGGAGCCCGCGCGTTCAAGCGCTCCGTCGGCTAACGGCCTTTCCCCAAATTATCAACTCCTCAATAAGACGTTTCTTCCTCTTTGGGGAGGCATTGTCGTATCTACCCGGGACAAAACTTCTTGCACTCACCTTCAGAGACAAAAATTCAAGCCCTGCTTCGTTTGCTGTCCGATCCCAACGAACAGGTCGCCAAAACGATTCAACAGGAATTCGTCCGAATCGGTCCCTCGGCCTTACCGTTTCTGGAAAAAGCCCGCGCTGATGATACGGCATTGGAATCCCGTGTTGCTTTTGTGAAAGATGAAATTCGTTTTGAGCAACTCAAAGAGGAATTCAGCACGTTCGTTGCCCATTGCTCCCGGCAGATTGATTGGGAGCAGGGAGCATTCCTTATCGCCAAGATCGCCTATCCGGATGTCGATATCCCCCACTATCAGGAGTGCCTAGATCTCCTCACGGAAGAATTTCGAAAAAAATGGCATTCCGAAGAGGCTCCTCCAGGGAAAGTGGCAAGACTCCTCAGCGCGTTCCTCTTTAAAGACAAGGGATTTTCCGGCAACCGCATCCATTACCATGATCCCGATAATAGCTATCTGCATCGGGTCATCGAATCCCGGCAAGGGATCCCCATTTCTCTCTCGGCCATCTATGTGTTTGTGGGAAACCGTTTAAATTTGCCCCTCTCCGGAGTCGGTATGCCGGGACATTTCCTGGTGAAGATTGAAGGAGAGCCTATCCCGCAATTTGTGGATTGTTTTAACGGTGGGGCATTCTTACGGGAACAGGACTGTGAGCAATTTATTACGGCATCCGGTTTGGACTATACTCCTGAGTTTTTAGAAAAGAGTTCGACGCGTCTGATTCTTGCCCGCATGCTCCGGAATCTGTTGAGTATTTATGAACGGGAAGAACGGAATCCCATGACGGGTCGGATACAAACTCTGCTTCAAGTCCTGGACGAATCTTCCATAGATGAGGATCCTTCCCTCTAGCCACGACAGGTCATATCCGTTAGTCCTTTACCTCACTAACGGGTTCGAATCCTTTGTTGAGATTTTTCCTCCGCCTGCCGTTTAGCTTCTTCTCCGTATTCTGGGAGTTGCCCTTGGCACTTGGAAGGGCCGGATTTCGGCGCCTCATCCATGAAGACCCAGACCCGAATCGGAGGCCGCACGGCAGAGAAAAGCAGACGGCTTTAGCAAAAGAACAAACGAGAGAGGAGTGGTGTGCTCACTTGTCAGAACTTGCTACTGGGTACCCCCCATTTTCAATACATTGGTATAAATAAAAAAGGGTCGCTGAAATTTATTATTCCAGCGACCCGATTGGTTTCAACATCCTGATTGAAGATCAAAAAGCGCCAGCTCCTCCTCTGGTATCGGCAACGACTATTTCACCCATCATTTTGTCTTTCCCGTGAATGGTGCAATAGAAAACATCCCAGCTGCCTGAAAAATCCTTCCCCACCGGAGGGATAAATTTGAGCTGGATGCTCTTGCCTGGCTCCACTATCCACCCGGTGGCATCTCCATCTTTTACCCCCTCCGCTTCTCCAGTGACCACTACATCCATTGCCTTAAATGCTTTCGAGACAAAGGAATGATTAGTATGGTTTTCGTTTTTTAAAATGATCACGTTTTCCTCACCAGCCGCCATCGAAAAACCTGGAGCCCGGGTCCCGGAGGAGCTACCTATAATATGGTAGCCGTTGTCCTTAATCGTGACATTAATCGTGGAGCCTGCAACCGCCAGCGTGGATCCAAACATTACTAAAAACATTATGCCCAAAATGGAAGTTAGGCTTTTAGAAATGTGAATCATAAAGACTCCTTTGTAAAAGATTAATTCGGTTATTGAAACATTGCACAACTTGAAATACTCAAGACCTGTGCCAAATATCTAGAAGGAATCAATTTGATTTTCCAGAAAAATTTTTCCTTGCATGAGGAAGTGCAGCAAAAATCCTCAATCTGGTACAGGAGAAATGTCGCTCTTAGCATCAGTTTAAAATTGCGGTCTGTTTTTGGTAGTTTTCTCCGCCTGACATTTTTCTTCTCCTTCATGTGTTGGGGTTTGCCCATGGCACTTTGAAGGGGGGGGCGGAGCGGCAGCCGAGTTTTCACTAACGCCTCCCGAAAGGCGCAACCTTTGTTGTGGAGCAAAAGGACCCAAAACCATTTTCGCCCAGGTCGGCACATGGAATCGTGCTGACGCAAGCCACGGAGGGGCGGACCAACTCGCGGATCGGACAAGGTCCGCTTTTTGCTTTGAGCCTCAGCCCGTTTGGCCGACCTGCAGGCGAGGGTTATAGGATCGCCCTCAAGTCTAGGCCACCTTGGAGGCCTTTGCTATCTGGAAGGTCAGGAGGTCTTTTCCTTTAATGATGGGGCCTGAGAAAAATCGGCGGGCTTGGGCCACGACATTCGACCGGTCGGCTGCCTCATAAAAATGCGAAAGCACAAGTTTTTTAGCATTGGCCTGTTCTGCTATTTTTCCACATTCTTCCGCATGCATATGCGATCCACCTGGCTGATGAGACGAAAAAGAGCAGTCCAAGACTGCCAGATCAGTATCCTGACAGAGCCTCACTAGATTCGGTGAAACCATCGCATCTCCCGAAAAGGCCGCTGACCGGCCCTGATATTCAAGACGATAGCCGAGACAGGTCTGTTGCTCAGAATGGGTCATGGGCAAGGGCGTGATCTGCGTATGGCCAATCAAAAACGACCGATCCTTGACCTCTTTGAGGATCACCTGAAAAGGTGGATCTGAAAAATTAGGGAATGTCCGGAAAATCGTCCGAAAGAGTCGTTTCGTTCCAGGTGGACCATAAATGGTGAGGTCCGGTCGAACGGCCGCAAACTTTGAATGGCACACCGCATCAAAGAAAAATGGAATAAAATCAGAAAAATGGTCCGAATGGTAATGGGTAAAGAGTAAGTATTGGATCGTATGGCGATCTATGCCGGTTTGTAATAAATTTGAGAGCGTTCTCGGACCAAAATCCAGTAGAATAGGCCGGTCCGTCTCGACTACATACCCGGCGGCAGCGCGGGTAGGATGAATATTCGTTCCTGAACCTAGTATGGTGACCTTCATTGTTCGACCTTGCCGGTAAATAAAAACTCCCTGATGACTACCCCCCGTATGGCAACCCAACCCGAAGCAACCCGTTCCATCAACCTGTTTTTCGGCCTGTTAGTTCTGGGGCTCATCGTAGCAGGCATTTGGACATGGCATCATCTGACTTTCGACACTCAGGATTACATCACCGAGGAGATCCTCCCGATACTCGGAGGCATTCTCGTATTGGGAGTAAGCATATGGGTTGGCACAAAAAAATGGCAGGCTCGCAAAGAGCGCCTTCAGCTTCGCGATCGGCTCCTCCAACGCTTTCAAAAAGAACCCTCAGCCCAAAAACGACGAGATCTCGCCTTTACCCTTATTGAAGTGAACCAATTCGAAGTAGAAGGATTGGAGACCGTTTCCGAACCGATGGCGGAACTCTTTATTTGGACGTTGAAGACGGCTATAGGTGACAAACAACATCGCATACGGGGAATGTCAGCCAGTTACCTGGGAATCTTGAAACATCAACCCTCGATCCCTTTATTGATCCGGGCGTTGGAAGATGACCATGCCCATGTGCGAGCCTGCGCCGCATTAGCCCTGGGTCGCATGCGGGCTCAAGACGCGAAGGCGAAATTGGAAGAAAAGATGAAAGAAGACTGGGACCAGACTGTCCGCAGCCGCTCACAAGAAGCGTTAGAACGAATACGATAGAACGATTCCCCCTCCATGACCTATCAATTCAGCTTCCGATTCAATGCCGCCTGATCAGCCTTGGTAAAGCGATACCCCTTGTTCATCAACTCCTGCATCCCCTCCATCAGGATTTTGAATTGAAGATCCTGGCGAATGGTATCGAACAGACCGGTCAGGGCTATGACATACCCTCCATGAGGAAGTCCATCAAGATACGGTAGCCCGAAGGCTGCCAGCACATCCTGAATTTCCTGCGCACTATATTCCTGATTATCATCCCCGTCTCCCACTAAAGCCATTTGATAAAAGGTGAGGCTGAGGGAAAGCCGCTGTTGCATGTTCCCAAAGGCCTGCCGGGCCTGCTCCAGTCCCTCGGGAAAGAGCTTCCCACAATCATAATCAAGCCCTGTTTTTGAGGAGATGGGGGAGAAATGAATGCGCTCAACTTCTGGGCGTGGTTTCTTTTTCAAATGTTGATAAAAATAGACCGTACAGGAATCAGCGATGGCAAATTCCTGTTTATCTTTTCCGATTTGTGCGCCGATGTGTTGAGTGAAAGATTGAAAGACATCCGTGCCGGAAGAAGCCCAGGCCGTAGTCTGAAGGATCTGCTCTCCATAGCACCCCGCGAGTCCAGCAATGAGAAGAACAGTACAAAGATGATGATTCAAACTTGGTTCCCCCTGGCAAATGATAGATGGTCATAGTATAGCACTGTAAGGAAACGCATGAGAATGATACTTCTGCGATTTCCTTTATGTTGGGCAGATAGACATTGCCATGTCGTCTTGAGCGAACACTATCCAAACACCTTTTCAACATCATGCGAGGCTAATAAACCCCAATCGATTTTCACTTCACGCCTTTGCAGAATTTCATGGTAAAATAAAAAAATGATCGTTCAACCCATCACCATCCAAGGGCATATCATTGATTCATTGATCTTAGCAAAGGTCCTGGATGCGATTGTCATGTTGGGGGGAACCTTTACCCTCTCGGAAGTGACGGTGGGAACCCGGCGGGAGGACACATCCCATGCCACCATCCTGATTGAAGCTCCCACCATGGAGTTATTACAGGAAATCCTGAAAACCATTCAGCCGCATGGGGCAGTGGTTGAAACCGAAGAGGACTGCACGGTCGAGCCAGCACCGGCTGATGGGATTTTACCGGAGGATTTTTACGCGACATCTCATCTAGCCACTCAAATACGGTGGCAAGGAAGCTGGATCGATGTCCCGCAACCCGAAATGGATGTGGCGATTAGACTCAAGCCCTCTCCACTTTCCGCACAGATGCTTCCCATGGGCTCGGTGAAAAAAGGCGACCTGGTCGTCACGGGGAGAAAAGGAGTTCGGGTATTCCCGCTGGAACGACCAAAAGAACGGGATGTGTTCGGATTCATGGACGCCCAGGTTTCTTCCGAACGTCCTCACCACCATATCATCGCCGACGTGGCCAAACGGATGAAGGCCATTCAACAACAACGAAAAGAGGGAAAAGGGTCCGGTAAGGTGTTGTTTGCGGGTGGTCCGGCCATCATCCATGCGGGAGGCCGGGAAGCCCTGGCATGGATCATCGAAGCGGGATACATCCATGTTCTGTTTTGCGGAAACGCCCTGGCCGCTCACGACATGGAAGCCAGCCTATATGGAACGTCCTTAGGATACAATCTGGGTATTGGCCGTTCCATGCCTCACGGACATGAGCACCACCTTCGCACCATCAATCGTGTGCGGGCCCTGGGAAGCATCCGAAAAGCCATCGAAAGCGGATTAATCAAAGATGGAATCATGGCCGCCTGCATACGACAGGGGGTCCAGATGGTGCTGGCCGGGACGATTCGGGACGATGGCCCTTTGCCTGACGTCATCACCGATTCCATCAAAGCCCAAGAGGCCATGCGCGCTGCCATTCCCGGCGTGGGGTTGGCCCTGTTGGTGGCCTCCACCCTGCATGCCGTGGCGACTGGAAATTTGCTACCGGCGTCATCACCAACCGTCTGTGTCGATATCAATCCTGCCGTTCCCACAAAACTGAGTGACCGTGGAAGCTTCCAAGCCGTCGGACTGGTGATGGATTCTTCTTCTTTTTTATGGGAATTGGCCCGTGAACTCGGCTGGAAAGGATAGCAGGGTACCCATACCATGAGCCGTTTATTGATGTGCCCCCCGGATTATTTTGGTATCGAATATGAGATTAATCCATGGATGAGAGTGTCGAATCAATCCAATGGAGATCGCGCCAGAACCCAATGGAAAACGCTGACCCAGGTACTGGAGAACGAGGTTGGAGTCAAACTCGAATTTATGGAACCGATACCAAAACTACCTGATTTGGTGTTTACCGCCAATGCGGGTGTCCTCCATGGGGGCAAGGCTGTTCCCAGCCAATTCCGCCACCCGGAACGGCAGGGTGAGGAGCGGCATTTCATTGATTGGTTCACCAAAAAGGGCTATGAAGTCATCAACCTTGACCCCGACATAAACTTTGAAGGGGCCGGGGACTTATTGGGATTTCCGGATTTCTGGATCGGCGGCTACCGGCAACGGAGTGATATCAGCGCCTATGTCCAGTTGTCGGAAATTTTCCAGAAAGAAATCATGCCTGTGGAATTGGTGGACCAACGGTTTTATCATCTGGATACCTGCTTTTGTCCCCTCAGCGGAGGAGAGCTTCTCTACTATCCCCCCTGTTTCGATACGTACGCCCAAACTGTGCTGGCTTCTCGTATAGAACCGGACAAACGATTTGCAGTCCCATCCCAGGAAGGCGAGCGATTTGCCTGCAATGCGGTCTGTATCGACCGCCATGTCGTTCTGCCGACCGGATGTCCGGAAACGATGGCATGGTTACACAAACGGGGCTATATCACCCATCCTGTGGAACTGGATGAATTCCTCAAGGCCGGTGGCTCCGCCAAATGCCTGACCCTCGCGCTGGATTAATCACACAACCTTCAATTCCCACATCAATCCTGCAAACTGCAGTAGACCTCTCCTACATTGTGATCCTGAGGCCCCGCGAAGGATCTGTGCCCAGGCCTAAAAACCTCCTTGTCTTTAAAAAGCGCCGACCCAAGCGCTACAATCTTCCAAACCAGGTTGACCCGGCACCTGATTTCCATGATCACCAGTCCGAATCAATTAATATGAACAGAGGCTCCCTTCCCTTATGACCCAACCAGAACAATTCTACTCACTAGGTGACGATGACGCGATCCGAAGGCATATACGGATTGAGCGCGAAAGCGGGAAAAAATTACGGAAGACCCCATGGTGGAAATCCCAAATCCAAAAAGGGGAGTGCCACTTTTGTCATCAACAGGTGGGAGCGGAAAACCTGACTATGGATCATGTGGTGCCTTTGGCCAGGAAAGGAAAAAGTAATAGAGGCAATGTCGTGCCGGCCTGTCAGGCCTGCAACCGCAGCAAAAACCTCACCACCCCCGTTGAAACTCTCCTGGATCAGATAAAAGCAGAAGGAGATTAAACAACCCGGTTTATAAAATGACGTTCTTCTGAGTTCACCTCGACCTGCTATTACCTCCTTCCGCTTTGCCTTCCCAACCTTTTTCTCAGGCCTTTTAATAATCTTTTTTGTCCCTGACCTAAAGAAAACCAAAACCCCAGGCATTTTAAGCCTGAAATCAAGGGTTTTTATCAATTCTGCTTCGCTCCCCTTTGAATCATACTGACTCAGTCTATTGTTGAATGGCATCAAGGCTGTGTCCAAACACTTTCATTTCAAAAAGGGAGAAACGCTATGTCCAACACCTTCACAAACAAACTGAGAGCCAAATCCATGTTAGTGGCGTTAAGTGTGGCATGTGCATTTGTATTTTCAGCATGTGCCAGTGATCCGCATGGCCGGACCGTGGGAACCACGGTCGATGACGCGGTGCTTACCTCATCGGTGAAGTCGTCCTTGATTGCCGATGATCTCGTAGATGCGTTTGAAATTGAAGTTGATACGTACAGAAGCACTGTCATGTTGAGTGGATTCGTTGAAACACAAAATCAGATCGATAGAGCGGTGGAAATCGCCAAAAAGACGGAGGGAGTGCAGAAGGTCGTCAATAAATTAGCGATTAAACCCAAAGCGATGTCGCAAAAGAGTTAACAGGGTCATCGAAATTCCAAAACCATCCAACAACTTTGTGCCCCGGACTTCTCGTCAGGGGCACAGTTGATGGATGTCATTGCGTTTTCCTACCTTTGGTGAATTTTTCTTGAGCATCCTGCCGTTCTTCTGTGCCTGTTTCAGGAGGCCTGGGATAGCGAGGCTTATCAACTCCGTACGCTAATATCGCGAAACATCGGCAGATGTTCAGAGCCGAGATGGGCCAATTGCTTCATGTTCCACACCCGAAACGACCGAGTATGAAATATGTGATCAACCGGAAGGCGAAAGATGGGTACTTGGCGTGAAAGGTATTGTCAAATCCTCGACCGATTCTGGGATCGACTAATCCGCTCAATTTTTGAAACACACTTTGTATAAGACCAAGCCACATCACTTAAGTCGCCCGACAACAGTCGGCTTTTCTTCATTGGCGACCTCCCGGTAATCTAGGAATTCCGCATCCCGCTCTTCTGTATCCTGTCCAAAACTTGGAGGACGAGGATGCAACCCATAGAGCTCAACAATGAGACCCGAGGGTAAATCGATTTTTGCAAAGATAGAGGGGATTAAATCTTCAATCAGAAAACGGATTGAGCGAACCTATCGTCCCGAATACACAAAGGATCAATAGGGTTAAACAATCCAATTGTTTAATCATCTCTCTTCTGCGGTTACCTCTGACGGGTAAGACACCCCTTCCCATTTGCCTTCTGAAACATTCTCCCAAGCCCCTAACGATCCGTTCTCCGCCTTGAAGGAAGGCCCACAAAAAAAAAAGGTTTTTTTAGGTAAAAAAGCAAGGGTTTTTAACAATTATGGCAGATTCCGAATTGGATCATAATCATCGAATTCGATGTTCCATAACTTCAATGTGCTCAATAATTTTCATTTCAGAAATGAAGAAGGCTGGTGTCCAACACTTTACAGATAGAGGGGAAAAGAGTGTAGGGGGGAAAAGCTTTGAGCTGTAAAACAGCCGGTGAGATTTGAATCCTTACCACCATCGGATCAAATCTCGTTTTAATAAAGATGGTGAAGTCATAGGGAAAGGAGTCCTAATGAAAGTGCTCGAAAAAGGTCGACAAAAAAACAGGTGGTTTGGAACAGTATCCGCCTTGGTTTTGGGGTTCAGCATGGCTCACAGTCCACTATGGGCTGCAGATAGTATTTTTATGGAGAATGTCGACAAAGGTGACTTTTCTCTTGGAGGTCGGGCCATGTATTACGATCCCATTGGAGGAAAGGACAGTTGGTACGGGGGAGCCCAGGCCAGATGGTACCTCAATGACATCTTTGCTCTTGAAGCATCGATGGATTATCGAAAAAATGGTTATGGTTCTACCACGGCCAAGACTTTTCCACTACAGTTATCCGGCCTCGCCTATCTCCTGCCGGGAAAGAGGTTGAGCCCTTATCTGATCGGGGGTGGGGGCTGGTATTACACTGATGTGAATGGACCCAATAATTACAGTGACGCACAACAACGATTTGGTCTTCATGGTGGTGCCGGTCTGCAACTTATGGTGAACAAGAACTGGTCGGTCGATGGGTCTTATCGATGGGTGTGGTTGGAGCGAATTCACTCAAAAGATCAAAGTGGAAATTCGGTATCTTTCCATGACGAGGGTCATATGGTCACCATTGGTCTCAACTATCATTTTTAAAATCCTATCCGGAGTCTCCTCCCTCTAAACCTGTGCCCCTGAACAATTATCAGGGACACAGGTGCCTGAGGGTCATTTCGTGCTTAGGCCTTAAAAAAACGGTTTTCTGCAGGGCTGGATCTACCTTCAATCTGTAAAGTCCCTCGCCTAGCCCTATTGGAAGCTCATCCGTTCTAAGGGATTCACCTCAGCAGGACATGATGCCTATTCACTTTGAAGATGCAGGGTATGAAGGGGACAAATAAGCGATATACCTGATGCTGGCAGAAGGTACGTGAGAAACTTCAGCCTTCCCTCAGAATAGTCGGAGAGTCGAATCCGAGAATTCTTCGGAGGGATAAGTGAGGCGACCTGCGTCAGGTTTGGCAAACGGGGTGAGCGTGTGCGTCTTGAGAGAACTTGCCGAGATGATGTGGTCGACAGTCCAACTACGGATGACCAACGCATCTGCAATCAGCGACCGGTGGCAGCGCCAAGGCACCGCTTCCGCGCACATCACGGCTGATGGTGACTGCTGTCCGATATTTACCAGTTCCTCCAGCCCATCCCAAAACTCTTGTGTTTGCATGTAATCCGCGTAACCTCGAAAACCCTCATTCCGCCATCCCACATTGAGGGAATCTGGGCGGGCTTTCCTCCGACCTCCCAACTCCGGCATGTGCCGGTACTGGATCATGGCCTCACGAAGACTCTGTGCTAGAGATTCCTGATGGAACTGAGGATTCCGCCGTGAAAACGGAATGGTTCTGACGTCGACCAGCAATTGAATGCCATGCGATTGAAGAAGCCCGACGAATTCCTCGATAGGCCGTGTCGAATGGCCTATGGTCCACAACTCCCGAGACATGGGTGTCTCAGGCGAGTGAGTGTCGCCAGGCTTGCTGAGTATTGGGGGCTGGTTCATCTCCATATTTCAGAATTTCCACCAGCATTCGCAGGAATGCTTTGAGCGCCTAATTTTCAGAATCAGGGAAGATCGATGAGGCAACAAATCATTTTATCCGCCATGCAAGGAGGAGGGCCAGCGCTTAACATTCCCCTGGCTCTCTTGTTTTTTCAGAGGACAACGGACCATTCTGTTGTACCTGCTTTTCAAACGGATTGCATTGACACCTTAAATATCCGGCAGTAATCTTTGCCTCATTCTCCATCCTTCCAAGGCGGCTCGTATGAAAATACAAGTTTCCTTCTGCTTACAACTCCTTCCTCCCGTGCTTTTGCGCCAATTTTTGCTGTCGTGGTTAGTGCTGGGCGGATTAGTATCCGGGAGTCCTCTCTTTGCCGCAGGCTCGTTTCAAGAGGACTGTCTTGGGAAATCCCCCGCCGGCATCGCCCTGCAGAACCATCTTGTCGCAGCGAAATTGGGCAAGGTGGATTCCATGTTCTGCGACGGAGCGATTCATCTCTACGTGCAACATGATATCAATAAGGCGCTTCCCTGGTTGGAAAAAGCCGCCAACGGGGGCGACCCGCGAGCCCCGTTGGTCCTAGGAATCCTCTATGAAAAAGGAAACGGGGTCCCAGAAAACCCGGCTACCGCCGCCAGGTGGTATCAAAAAGGAATGGACAATGGAAATCCCGCCGCCGTTCGGCGCCTGGCGGAATTATACCGCCTGGGCTTGGGCGTACCGCACGACGAGGCCAAAGCCAGGGAGCTTCTCGACAAGGCCGCGACCCTGGGCGATAAGGCTGCACCGAAATTTATTGAGAAGCATGAACAGGAACGGCTGCATCCCAAGGCGGGGCAGGACATCAAGGAAGAGGCCTATCGCTCATACAAACAGAAACAATTCGAGAAATCGGCCAAGCTATATCGCCAATGTGCGGACATGGGCAACGATCAATGTCAACTCGCACTCGGTGTCCAATTCGAGTTTGGCGAAGGTGTCCCTAAAAACGAAAGTCAGGCTGTGACCTGGTATCGCAAAGCGGCAGATCAGGGGAATGCCATCGCTCAGAAAACGCTCCGACTGATGTACGAATTAGGAAAGGGCGTAGGGGAAAATTGGGCTGAGGCATTTCGCCTCTATTCCCTGAGCGCCCAGAAGTACAAGGATGGAGCGTTTGCCTTGGGGCGCATGTATGAATTCGGCATGGGCGTGCCGCAAAACCGGGCACTGGCCATGGAAGCATTCAAGAAAGCGGCAGACCTTGGTCATCCGGACGGAAACTATTGGGCACGCTGGCTCAACAATTACTCCAACTGCATCGGCTTCCGAAATGAGGAAGAGCAGAAGACGATTGGATTTCTACGCTGCCCGGCCGATCCCATCGGCATCACGTTTCGCAACAACAACGAACGGTTGGCATACATGAGAGAAAAAGGAAAAGAATTTGACAAAATAGAGGCTGAGGCTCGTGCACAGCAGGCTGAAAGGGGAAAGGCCACCTCCAAGTCTTCGTGCAATATTGCCGGTGGAGTCTGGATGGACCGCAATTCTTCGAGCGGCGGCTACTGCCAATAGGTACGCATGAACGTGCCCACGTCTATGCGGTCGGCTATCTCGGCGATCAGAAGATCAAACAGCCCTGCTGCTTGCGTTAGTTTATATACCGCGTATCTCCCCTTTATTTTTTACATCCCACATTCCTGGAATGCGGCAGCCATTTCCTCTGGTCTTCCCCCGAATTTACGGACACATCTAAAAAGCCTCATACTAGGCAAGGAGGTGTGTCATGGAGCAACGGAGAAAGTACAGCCAAGAGTTTAAGCAGGAAGCCGTTCAACTGACCAAACAGGCCGGTGGGGCGATTACCCAAGTGGCGAAGGCTTTAGGCCTTAATGCGGCCATGTTGGGGCGGTGGTGTCGGGAGGCCGGACGGCGAGGGGCGAAAGCTTTTCCAGGCACTGGGATGCCTCACGATCAAGAGTTGGCTCGCCTCAAACGTGAATTGGCCCTGGTCACTCGCGAGCGGGATTTTTTAAAAGAGGCGGCAGCGTTCTTCGCCAAGACCTCCCGATAAGGGATGCCATGATTCAACGTTGTCGCACCATGTTTCCTCTGCGTCTGATGTGTCGTCTCCTCCACGTCTCCCCGAGTGGGTTTTATGCCCGGCAGCGCCGCTCTCCGAGTCCCTGGGCTCAAGACTGTCAGCGCCTGACGGCCGCCATTCGCATCATCCATGCAGACAGTGATGGGGTCTATGGGAGCCCGAAGATCTGGCAGGTGTTACGCAGGCAAGGCGAGGGCTGTGGGAAACATCGTGTTGCCCGTTTAATGCAACGGGAGCGGTTGCGAGGGATTCCTGCTCCCACGCGTTGGAAACGGCGGAGATCTGGAGACCGACCGGCTGGAATCACGAATCAGTTGGCCCGGGATTTTTCAGCCCCAGGTCCGAATGCCAAATGGGTGACGGATATCACCTATATTCCCACGCAAGAAGGCTGGCTGTACTTGGCGGTGGTGCTCGATTTGTTCTCTCGGCAAGTGATTGGGTGGTCGATGCAGCCACAACTGGGACGGGACCTGGTCCTCCAAGCCGTGCTGATGGCCGTGTGGCAGCGGACGAGTGCGGCCCCTGTCATCCTGCATTCCGACCGAGGCACCCAGTATACCTCACAGGAGTTTCAAGCCTTTCTCCAGGCTCATGGGATTGTCAGCAGTATGAGTGGCGTGGGAAGTTGTTATGACAATGCCGTGGCAGAGAGTTTCTTTGGCCTCCTCAAACGAGAGCGAGTCCATCGGCGGCAGTACCAAACCCGGGCAGAGGCCCGCGCCGATATTTTTGACTACATTGAGCGGTTTTACAATCATCAGCGGAGCCACTCCTTTACTCAGGGACTGGCCCCGAAGAATTTTAGGGAGCAACACGATCCACAGTCTTCTTTAACCCGTCCGTGAAACTGGGGGAAGACCACTCCAAGCACCCAACGCCGGAATATGCCGATACTGAATCCCGGCTTCTCGAAGACTCTGAGCAAGAGCCTCCTGGTGAAACTGAGGGTTGCGCCGGGAAAACGGAATCGTCCTGACGTCGACCAGCAATTGAATACCGTCGGTTTTTAGAAGCCCGATAAATTCCTCAATAGGCCGCGTCGAATGGCCTATAGTCCACAACTCCGGAGACATGGGTGTCTCAGGCGAGTGAGTGTCGCCAGGCTTGTTGGGTCCAGGGGGCTGGACAATCTCCATTTTTCAGAATTTACACCAGCACTTGATAGACATGAACCCAAGTCGGCTAATGCAAATTATGATACCTCAGGGAATGATTTGGCACAGAATGGGATGAAGCCTAGATTGTTTCCGTCTTCCTGTTTTCTTTTTGATTGATTATGTTAATAAAATTTCAATTTTCTGTTAAAACGTTAATTCAAAGAGTGTTGCAGACCAAAGAGTGGCGTAAATAACAATATGCTGGACATAGTCGGATTTCTTAAAACCCTTTTCTCTATGGGCCGCAAAGTCTGGAAGGACCTCTCTCGTTTGTATAGGGAGCGTAAAGCTGGGAGTGGGATATCTCAGATTGATGAAAGCTCGTTAATTGACATAGAGCTCGATAAAACGCTTGCTCGCTTGCGAGGAGAAGAAGTCGACGACACATTTCTGAGCCAAATTAAATCTCATATCGAACATCCACTTGTTACCCCTCAATTCCTTCGGGAAGAAGAAATAAAATATTGGCTCTCCGATCCGCAAGTTCGCTCCGATTTGAAAGCTTTAGCATCTGCCCGAATCGTGGGTTCGATTGCGGATGACAACGAAGTCGTGGAGCGGCTTAGGAAAACCCATAGGAACATTTCTAATAAAGAAAATCCCTTCGCCGATGAGGCCATAGAAGTAGTGGTTAATATCCTCATAGCCGGCTACAAGGCCAGTATCCATGGGGATTTAATCCCATTGTCTGGCATGATTCAGGCTGGCGCCAAGGCTAACAAAGAAGGATTTGAAAAGACCGGCGAGGAACTTGGTGGCATTAGGGATAAACTTAATACACTTGGACCAGACAAATTTGTAGAGACGGCCCATACAGACCTAGCCACAAAAGAATTGGACCGGGTTCTCAAGAGTCGTGCATATCGAGCTGATCGCGTGCATGAAGAAGTTCGCGCTCTAGTTCAGCAAATCATGGAGGGCGAATTCCGTTACGCGGATCAAAAGACCAGAACAAAAATTCTATACTGGGCGGCGCGCCTTCACACTTCTAATGTTCAGCACATCTTATCGGCAAGAAACTATCTCGAGCAATTGCGCAAACTTGATCCTAGGTATGACACTCGGATTGTCGACGCATACATTATGGAGAGGGAGGGAAATGTTGATGGGGCGCTTCTTCGATTAAGAGATATAAATGACCCTGATGGGCATTCTGCTTTATTGACAGTTCTAATTCGTAATCGCGGCAAAGAAGCAGCTCTTTCGTGGTTTGAGGAACAGCCAGAACACTCGGATGCTAGATTTCTAACGGGTATTGGATGGACAAACTTGGCAATTTCTTATGCCGAAATTGGCATGTGGGAAAAGGCATCCGATTACCTCGCCGCTGCCCAGGGCCATTTAGAAGATTGGCCAGACCTTGCATTTGTCGAGGGCGTCATCAATGCGGCCATGTTAATTCCATCTGAGTTACGGCACTTGGCTCTTCGAATGAATATCTTCCATCCACATATACAGCCAGTTATTGGACCTAATATAGACCCGCGACGTCTTCATTCCTATGAATGCTTCAATCGTGCAGTAAAACTGATGAAAGAAATTGGTGAGGATACACGGGCAGAAGTAGCGAAAGGCTGGCTGTTGTGGCTCAGACTCACGGAAGAAAAACAAGAAATCTCGAAGGTGGCTCGTGGAGAAGTTGGAGAGGCCATGAAAGATCCTGCACAGGCGGTGAATTTTCTACCTATCGCCCTCGCATTTGACGTTGATTTTGATAAAGGCCCGCTCCAACGTTACCTTATACAGCGGACGCAGATGGGTGGGCTGAAGGGCCAGGAGATTATTGCCGAGGTTCTTTTGAGCGAGATTACTATGACTGCGCGCGAGTATGCGGATTTTTTAGAGCAAGAAGAGAGTCGCCTAGTCACAGGTGTCCCAATAGCTACTCTAGCGGGGAAAAGAATTGAGGCGCTGCTAGCGGATGGGCAAATTGCCCGAGCAAAGCATGTATTGGAGGAGCACAAGAGTGATTTCGATGATGACTATGATCGCCTTCGTGTAGTGATTCTCAGAAGGGAGGGTGGAGATGCCCGAACCACCCTTGAAGAGATCTATTCACGGACAGGAGTGTTACTAGACCTCCAGAATCTTGTACGAGAAATTGAACGAGCAGGAGATTGGAAGGCATTACGTCCACTAGCGGAGAAGCTATTCCAATTCGAACGAACCAAACACAATGCCCGCCGATTAGTAGAGTGCATACGACATGATCCAAAGCTTGGACATGCTTCCATTCTGTGGTCTTCCCCCAGTTTCACGGACGGGTTAAAGAAGACTGTGGATCGTGTTGCTCCCTAAAATTCTTCGGGGCCAGTCCCTGAGTAAAGGAGTGGCTCCGCTGATGATTGTAAAACCGCTCAATGTAGTCAAAAATATCGGCGCGGGCCTCTGCCCGGGTTTGGTACTGCCGCCGATGGACTCGCTCTCGTTTGAGGAGGCCAAAGAAACTCTCTGCCACGGCATTGTCATAACAACTTCCCACGCCACTCATACTGCTGACAATCCCATGAGCCTGGAGAAAGGCTTGAAACTCCTGTGAGGTATACTGGGTGCCTCGGTCGGAATGCAGGATGACAGGGGCCGCACTCGTCCGCTGCCACACGGCCATCAGCACGGCTTGGAGGACCAGGTCCCGTCCCAGTTGTGGCTGCATCGACCACCCAATCACTTGCCGAGAGAACAAATCGAGCACCACCGCCAAGTACAGCCAGCCTTCTTGCGTGGGAATATAGGTGATATCCGTCACCCATTTGGCATTCGGACCTGGGGCTGAAAAATCCCGGGCCAACTGATTCGTGATTCCAGCCGGTCGGTCTCCAGATCTCCGCCGTTTCCAACGCGTGGGAGCAGGAATCCCTCGCAACCGCTCCCGTTGCATTAAACGGGCAACACGATGTTTCCCACAGCCCTCGCCTTGCCTGCGTAACACCTGCCAGATCTTCGGGCTCCCATAGACCCCATCACTGTCTGCATGGATGATGCGAATGGCGGCCGTCAGGCGCTGACAGTCTTGAGCCCAGGGACTCGGAGAGCGGCGCTGCCGGGCATAAAACCCACTCGGGGAGACGTGGAGGAGACGACACATCAGACGCAGAGGAAACATGGTGCGACAACGTTGAATCATGGCATCCCTTATCGGGAGGTCTTGGCGAAGAACGCTGCCGCCTCTTTTAAAAAATCCCGCTCGCGAGTGACCAGGGCCAATTCACGTTTGAGGCGAGCCAACTCTTGATCGTGAGGCATCCCAGTGCCTGGAAAAGCTTTCGCCCCTCGCCGTCCGGCCTCCCGACACCACCGCCCCAACATGGCCGCATTAAGGCCTAAAGCCTTCGCCACTTGGGTAATCGCCCCACCGGCCTGTTTGGTCAGTTGAACGGCTTCCTGCTTAAACTCTTGGCTGTACTTTCTCCGTTGCTCCATGACACACCTCCTTGCCTAGTATGAGGCTTTTTAGATGTGTCCGTAAATTCGGGGGAAGACCACTGGCATTCTTCGAAGAAAATCCAGATGTGGAGGATTGGGGCAATGATTTCAGATCGGCCAAGGCATGAGCACATTTTTACTTGGGGCAGACAATAGAGTCTCGTGCAATCAATGACCAGCTTCTCAATGCTCGCAACAACTCGGCAGATCTTCTGCTGGACATGAATTTAGCAATTCAGTCGGGAAACTGGGAGAGATTTCCAACGATCGTCGATCGGGAATGGAGCAAGCGGGATCAATACAATGCGGATCTACTACTTCGCCTTGCATCGATAGCTGCTGAAGCTGATACAACTGCTAACCGAGCAATTGAGCTAGCCAAACTTGCGGCAAGCAAGGCCCCGAATGACCCAAATGTTCTTATGAATGCCTATTCATTGGTTATTCAACTTGGGCGAGATCAGGATGCAGATCCAACATGGATGTCTCGAGCAGCAGATTTGTCTTCGGACAGTGGTCCGGTCCATCGAGTGGACATGCGAACTCTTGTTCAGGAGATGATGCCCGCACACCGCGAGCGTGAACGGTTAATCGAACGCAATTTGCTAAAAGGAGAAGTGCCCTTGCATACGGCAGCAGCCATGCTCCATATACCGCTTTCACGGATACTTATCGACCTCCCTCGACGGAATGCTGAGCAGGGTGATGGCCGCCGCCGTGTGATCATCCCGATAGCTTCAGGGGCGCGACAGACCATTCCACTTCAACCCTCCTGGGTTGTGGGGTTAGATATCACTTCCCTATTGGTGCTTGGATACCTAGACCTCCTCCGAATTGTCCTCACGGCTTTTGATCATATTGTTCTGGCACCTGAGACCATGGTTGCTCTTCTCAACGAACGTCGCCGTGTGCGTTTTCACCAACCTTCACGCATTGAGAATGCCGAAGAGATTCGTGAACTCATAGAAAAAGAACAGCTAAAACCATTGACTTTATCTATAGAACCCCCGCCATGGCTTGTTGAGGAGGTCGGCCGCGATCTTGCTGAAATGCTGGAAGCTGCTCGCATCAACAATGGCCACGTGGTTCATCCACGCCCTATATATCAATTGCGCACATTCCTTGAGAAAGAAGCTGCTTTAAAGGAGTACGACAAATTAATTTTGTCGACCACCGACTTAGGACGCCTTCTGGTTGAGACAGGGAAACTTAGTAGTGAAATGTATATGCAGGCTAGAAAGTACCTAGTTGCCCACGACAAAGGCCAGGAAGTGGACACGCTGACTGCTGCCTCCATTTTTAGCGCTCCCGTATATCTCGATGACCTCGCTATTACATATCTACAGCAAGCTGGACTCCTGCAGTCGGTGTGTCGTTGCGGTGTAGATCTCCTGGTCCTCCCATCCATGAGAGAAGAACAGTCTATCCTTATGTCTGCAAACAGAGAGTGTGAACGACTTAATAACAATATAGACGACATTCGGTCCGCACTAGTCGAGGCCATAAATAATGGTAAGGCCATTTTTCTTCCGCGACATGATGTCGATAATGAGATGATCGGATCTCTTTCAGGATTTCTTGCCGACACTGGAATGTGCGACATTGTATGCATCGATGACCGCTATCTAAATCGCCATGGTCTTCTTACAGACAAAAAGGGACGCAATGTGCCAATTTCTTGCACTCTAGATCTAATTAGCTATCTTGAAGCACACGGATTAATAGACAACAAGAAGAAACAGAGGTCCTTACATCAGCTCCGAGAAGCGGGTTTCGCTTTGATACCAGTAGATCCTGATGAGCTTGAGCGATTGTTGCGCGCAGCATTATTTGATCAGGACAACCAATTGATCGAAAATCCCGAGCTAAGGGTAATCCGACAGCTCCTCATGCGCATTCGCAGCTTGGATATGATCCAACATCCAACAGAAACACCCTATCTCGCCAGGTTGCGTCTTGTTTGTATCCTCACCATTCGCCGTTTATGGCAAGACGATAATATGCCAGTCGAGCAGACGGTGACTCTTACGAACTGGGTTTGGGAAAACGTGTCACCTTCGCCAATTGACTGGGAACGAACTGCTCACTTCAACGAAGACAGTGTCCAAAATCGTGAGGTTTATGTCAGGCACCTCATTCCTCTGTTCAGTCCTATGGGACCTCTCAAACCCAAGCGATATGAGGCATTCTTGGAATGGATGGAGCAGGCCGTGTTAGAGCCGTTGTTGCCAGCCAACAATACCTTGATTGACGATCTGGCTAACCAAATAAAAGTCGAAATGGAACAGTTGATTTTGGAATTTTGTAATGAGAATGGACAAAACCCTAATCGCTAGCTACCTTTGCAACCTCTTGCCCTCTCGAGTAAAAAGGCAAGTTCTAGGAGACGTAGCTTTCGTATCTCAATATGGCCCATTGACACAGTCAATCATGGCATTTTCCACTGGAATTTCCCTAAGTCAAGGTGAACTCCTTGCTGCCATTAGGCGTACACTTGCTCACCATGAGAATCAAAAGGTGAAAAATCTCAATGGCAATGAAGTCCTGGTTGTTTTCGAAAAGGACAATCTTCTTCTAAAGATGATGGTTGAGAAAGAGCAAAAAACACTAGCTGACCTCAGAGACTTTGTGATTCTTTCACCTGATAGAGATACCCGGATGCGGGCACTCAATAACCTCTTGGATTGTCTTGGTCCAACGGCACCGGACTTTTCTGCACTACAAAGGGCAGCCGAGGAGCGCGAAGTAACTGATGCGGAAACTGGAGAGTTATTGGAAGCGATGAGTAATGGATTTGCAGGTCACCGAACGAGAATTACAACGGCTCTCGATAGAGGAAAAATACAGCTCGACGATATCGTGCCAGATTCCCTTGCCTATTTTGAGCATTTTTGCGGCCCCAATCCACGTGGCATTTTGCCCGAGGAGTACTTGACCAAGATATTGCCTTCATACAGGAAACAATTGCTCAACAGAAATCTTGGGAGAGGGTTGGAGATTTGCCTGCTTGGTGCATTGCGCGATGATCTTATGCCTGCTGCTTGGACCGACATCGTTACTGATGACGAAATGTGGAGCGCTCTAGGGACAATCGATTTAAGCGGTAATCCATTCGCGCTCCTTGGCACACTCGATATCGCGATAAATCGTCAATATGACGAACGATTTAAGGTCTTAGCGGACGAGATTATGACCAACCTACTACAGGAACAATTGCTTCGTCAGGATGGCATTGATTGTTATGAACTGCTCCCCATCTTTTCGCAGCTTGTGCTGGACCGCATAAACCTACTAGAAGGCGGCGCCCTATGTGAACCATTTTGGAAGCGTATGTGTGCATGGATGCATGCTGGAATACTTATGCAATCAACCCTGAATAGACAAATTAACCTGGAAGTTCTGCGTGGTTGGGTTCTTTCCAATAGAAATATATCTGGAACATATGCGCAGATGGTCGATCTTCGCCATGAACCGATGTACCGAGCTGGTGAAATGTCGCGATCTTCTCTCCGAGAAGAAATCATAGGAAGGCTTGGGATGCTTAGGGATAGACACCAATCTACTAGTTGCCCGATACCACGATCTGCGGAGATTTCCGAGGCTATGACTAGTCTTTCCATCAAAGGCTCCCCACTAGGCTGGGCAATGCCAGGGCCACTTGATGGACATCTGCGACCAGCCGAACTGAAAGGACGCAGTCTGTCAGAAACTGACGTCACCTATGTCCTCGAAGAGCTTGCCAAGGACCCTTTTGTTTCAATTTGGTCAAGATTAGCCTACTTCTCTCAATACTTCGACCTAGGCGCAAAAATCCTCCTGCGTGCGTGCGAGGTGAGTTCAGGGCCAGACTTCAAAATTGAGCAGTTGGAGGGGCAGACACAACCAGATCGACTGTTCGATATCTGTCTCGTGGCTGCAGCACACCGGAATACGGATTTGGCTCGGGCAATCTCGTCCATCGCTCTAGCGAAAGCGCCGCATGCACAGTCTGCCGAGAAGGCCCTGAAAATCTTACATATCCTCTTATTCGCCAGCGCAGCGTTCGAGTGTGAGGATGAATGGTCGGATTGGATTGCGGAGCAACTCGCAGACCTTGCTTACAGACTCCCTCAGGGTGAAGCTACGAGAACTCTTTTGGAACATCTGGAACAAATCAAGAGGGTTTTGCCGGTAGAACGTTCGATCTGTTCACGCGCAGAGGCGGTCGCCTCTTCTGCAAATTGAGAGGTAGCATCGCAGTTGGCCTTATACAAAAGAAGTCAGTGATAGGTAAGCGGGCCAAGTCTGAGGTAAACGGCTAGGATTCAATAAAAAGTTTCTGGCGTGTAGCGCCATAGGACCACGGCATCCCGTTTCCGAATGCGAAAGCTACAAAGTGAGACCTCCAGCAGGGTTCGCTCGGGGCAATTAAATCGTATTGTCAGAATGTTTTCAGGAAGGTTTACCGCCTGACTAGGCGAATCCATCGCCACATATTCAAAAAGCTGAAGAGAGTGGAGGCGACATAGGTCAAGGCTGCGGCTTTAAGAATACGTCTGGCGCCCTCCATATCCGTCTGTGCGAACTCGTCCTCTTCCTCCAGAATCGGCAATGCTCAGTGGAAACGGGCATTCCATTCCACCGGCAACGTGAAGGCTACGGTTGCTCCCTGCAAATCATTTCTGACATCTGATTGGACTCGGGCACTGCCTGCTTTGCAATGGTCGCCACCTCCAAAAGACGAACTTCTTGGAAGGTTTCATTCCGTTGATTCGCCATTGCCAAAGAAAGGCCGTCATAGACGTTTCGAGCCGCCTCAGACCACTTAGGGTCACATGGGAATCCTTTGAAGGCGGCGTCTGCAGCTTTTTTTTCATCATACGTTAAAGGTCGATTGGTTTGTTCCATAACCGTCCTCCTTTTGTTCTTAACAATGAAAGGCGAGGGCTCCCCAACACGCTGGCAAAGTTCCGATGCTCAATTGGGTTAGGTCCATGATGGCATTCTCCTTGTTCTTGAGTCGTTCCCTTCCTGCTCTTGGTTCATGAGAGAGCAACCTTAATGCCATTTCCTCACTCGCCTCGGACTGCCCCACTTCCATACTGCCAACTGATTGATTTATTGAAAGAAATAGGAAGCTTGAGGGAAAGAACGGTTTGCCCCCCCATCAACACCGAGGTATCCCAGTGTATCAGGATGTATCAAAACATCTGAGAATGTCTAAATCATGACAGGTACTGAATGATTGATGGTCAGGAGATCCAGGGTGATTGGGACGTCAAGGTAGGATAACCCAGAAGGTCAATTCAAGGTTACATATTACGAAGTGTGGGGTAGGGGCTTTCAATGAACGCCGGACCAATCGAATCCATCGCCACACATTCTCACCAGGCTGAAGAGAGAGGAGGCGACATAGGTAAGGGCGGCGACAGTGAGGATACGTTTGGCGGCGTGCAAATCCGGCGGTGCCAGGGAGCCGCCTTCATCCAGGATGAAAAGGACCCGCCGGAAGCTGGCATTTCATTCCACGGGTTCGAAATTGGAACGATCCCCGATTGGTAAGTTTGTTCGGCACCTTTTCACTCTTCATAGTCTTAGCAGCACCAATAGCTCACTGCAACGTTTCGTTATTTCCTCGGTCCCCCCGAAAGTTTTTTTGGCAGTTGCGAGGCCGAAATGAGCATCAAAGTCTTTTTTTATTGATTTTTTTTCAACGGCTGACGCAGCCTCCCATTGGAGATAATAAAAAATACAGCAGTACAGTTCTTGAAGTGCGTGCGCGGCACCTTTTGGGAACGCCGCATTGAATAAATCTCGAATCTCGCCATCATTTGAAGCAATCCTCTGAGCACCCGAATGAAATTGTGTTCGAACATCCCCTTCACTTTTCAGTCCAAGTTCGAGCAAGGTATGCCATTTTTGCAACTGTACAAATCGGATTAAATGAACCTCATCGTTCCAATCAGTGATATCAAGAGTCCGATTGAATTCTTCCAATGCCAATTCGTATTGGCCTCCCCTGAACAACTGAATCCCTTGGCTACTGGCATGCATGAACTTCTGTTTATTTGCTTGCTGGGTCATTTCAAGTGCCGCAGCTTCGGTACGCGCTTCAAACTGACTCATAAATAGTTCTACGGCTGTTCTTTCATCGCGGTTAGAATACGAAGAATCGAGGGATTGGCTTGCAAGTTCGTACAGCGTATGTACATCATAAATTCTGGCAAGGTCCTCCCATCTAATCCGAATTCCGGTTTTGTCCCCATGGTGGTTCATGTACACACCGAGCACTTTCCCTATGGCAGTGGGATTTTCTTTGATGAGCTCAAAGACATAATCATTTACCTTCAGATTATTTTGCGGCTTGTAAGTGCCCCATTGCGCCAATATGTATCCGTAATTCTTTTCTTCATTGAAAATATTTCGCTTGCCTTCAATGAAATGTGCGGTGAGCCTCTCATCCAATTGTGAGCTCAGTGCATAAAAATTGCCTTGCCTAGGGATGTTGAATAAATCTCTCATTCTGCTTCGAACGTTATCCACGACTCGAACGGCAAGCTCAAAGGACGGAGTTTGTTGGACGAGGTCACTCAGCACAACTTCCATTTCATCTGAGTGCAACTTGTTGTCTATAAGATCAAACAGAAGGCGGATGGCGGCCAAGAATTCTGGGTCATAAAAAATATCAGCTCCTTCTTTTCTGAAGAGATGCATATTCTTGTACAGGCATTCTATAAGTACGACAGAAGTTTCACGGGTCATTATTGGCATAAACATAGGACTCTTTTGCCATAACTCACTTAGCTGTTTCCTATTCCTCCCACTTGAAAGATGGGAATCACCATCCTCTCCACACTCGTCTTGGCCAAGCCGACGGCAAGAATTAATGAAGGATTCGACAACCTGTTCTGGCGTTTCCCTGGCCGGAACACTGAGAGTGAAGTATTTCCAGAAAATGTCCGGATGACTCAGTCGTTTCTGACGGAGATACTCTCGCTCCGAGGCATCATCTCCAATATTCGTTTTGAAAAATCCCTTTCTCACTTCAAAGAATAAAACTTGAAGAAGTTGGCACAGGACCTCCGGGTTCTCCTCGTTGTCACATAGCATTTCGATGTGCTCTTTGATGAGGAGGTAAGTTCTGTCATCTCTGGTGGTGAATTCATGGGGAAAAGAAAAAAATGCCTCCTCACCCCAGGGTGGGAGGTATATCCACGGATATTCAACGATATCTTCGTAGACGTTAGGGTAAAAGGTCCTGATTGCTTCCAGAATCAGGAAATCTGGAAGATGAACCTCTTCCTTCAAAGAAGGGAGACTTTGATTGAGACCGTGCCAGAAAAGGTTTCTGCACTCTAGAGTGGGAAACAGCTTCGATAACTGGGTGGCGTAGATTGGAGTGAAAATTTTCTCAAAACCTTCAATTCTTTTCTCTTCAATCTCGAGATTTCTCAACAGTCTGGCTATTGAGGAAACATGGTCATCCTTGTCAGAGAAATAGGGGTCGCGATCTATGGATTCCATTCCTTCTGGAGGCAGAGAAATCCTGGGCCGGACAATTCCACCATCAGATGAGGAATCTTCAGGCCTATCTGTATTTAATATGGCGGTGTCCTCCATAGGATCGTCACTTAAAACCAATACTGTTGTTGAACTTCCCGGAAAGCTTCACAGGATGGATTGCATCGGATCTACTATTTCGTCGGTCCCACATAGGTCAAAATTGAATTCCGTCAACTTAAGACCAGCCACAAGAAGCATACGGTATTTCATGATCCATTTCCCCAGGAATCTGGCTTCCCAATCAAAATCTAATAGATTCGGGCGCCTTCCTGACTGTCGATGAGTTTGTACATTCCGGATGGGGGATCTAAGAGGAAGGGGAGGATATCTATTGTTGCATTCCGAAGCGTATCCGCAGGACGTCTCCAAGGAGATTTAGCGCCTGACGAGGCGAATCCACCGCCACATATTCACCAGGCTGAAGAGTGAGGAGGCGACATAGGTGAGGGCGGCGGCAGTAAGGATACGTTTGGCGCCATGCAAATCCGGAGGTGCCAGGTAGCCGCCTTCTCTGAGGATCGGCAGAGCCCGCCGAAAACTCGCATTCCATTCCACGGGTAGGGTGATGAGATGCACCATGGCGGAGACGCTCATGGTCCCGATCGCCACGACTAAGACGGCAAGACCCACGGCAGGAATCCGGGTCACTCCAGCCAGGACAGGAATGCCCAACATCAGATACGACCCGGCCTTTTCGGCTTTCTGCGCAAATTTGATCAGGTGGGTTCGATCTTTTAAAAGTGAATAACCTTCATGATCTTGCAGAGCATGCCCCACTTCATGCGCCGCGATGACTGCGGCGGTGAGGGATCTGCCATTGTAATGTTTCGGGTTCAAACCGACGACTTTGGTTTCGGGATTGTAATGGTCCCCCATCGGCGTGGGTTCCACACGCACCTTTTGCAGACCAAACCGATTGAGCAAATGACGGGCTAATTCCCCGCCCGTTCCACCAAGATCCTCACGGTGTTGACGATATTGGCGGAAGACCCACCACACCCACAGTTGGGGTCCCAACACGACAATCATGAGCAGGAGAAAAAGAAGAATCATGCGCATGAAATTACTATCTCCTCAGCCGGCTCATTACCAAGGAAGGGATTGCTCCTTCTGTTGTTTTCCTGATTACATTCAAGGATTTTCCGGAGAGGTCTTTTTGCTTATTGGCCTGTTCCATCAAAAGACCGTCCGCACGAGACCGCCTTCGGCCCGGATGCACGATCCATTAATCACTGAGGCGCGGGAACTGCAGACGAACGCCACGATCTCTCCGATTTCTTTGGGATCAATCAGACGACCGATTAGGGAGGTCGGGCGATTTTCCGCCATAAAACGGCGCCCGGCTTCTGCTGGCGGAAGGTCGGGAAAGATGTCCCGGATGAACTTCTCAACACTTTCCGTGCGGGTGGGGCCGGGGAGCACCGAATTGACCGTCACCTCCGTCCCTTTGGTGAGTTCGGCCAGTGAACGGGCAATGCCTAATTGCATGGTTTTCGTTGCGCTGTAATGCGCCATTTCGGGAGCCGGGGAGACGCCTGATTCGCTTGAAATGAATACGATCCGTCCGTGACCACGCCCGAGCATGCTCTGGAGGTAATGACGGGCGAGACGCACGCCGCTCATGATATTGATTTCGAACATCTCCTGCCACGCCTGATCCGTTTCCTCAAAAAATCCGACAGCCTCGTAGATGCCGAGATTGTTGACCAGAATATCAACCTCGGGCACTTGGGAGATGGTGTGGTTGCAACCGGCGGCAGTGCCGTTGTCAGCCACAAGAGAGATCGTCTCTGCATGAGGAAGATCGGCCTGGATCTCCGCCATCGCTTGCTCCACGCTGGCCTGCGTACGACCGTTGATTATCACTTTAGCGCCCTCAGCGGCGAGAGCACGCGCGATTTCCAGCCCTATGCCCCCTGAGGACGCCGTCACCAACGCCGTTTTCCCATTTAGATTCAGATTCATGATGACACTCCCTTCCCATGACGGACGAGTGGAACTCCCCGATCAGGTTTTCTACTGTTTTTCGCTAAATTGTTTACGAAGAGCACGAGACGATAATCGATGGTTCGCCGGGAGGCGGAGGCAGGGCATAGACTTCCATGCCTGGTTGTTCGGTAAAGGGATCACTCAGGAGTTTCAACAACCGGTCTATTTCCGAATAGTCCTTCTGCTGAACGGCTTGGGTAATGGCCCTTTGCGCGAGATGGTTTCGGAGGATGTACTTGGGGTTCACCTGATCCATTCTGACTGAGCGCTCCGCATCATCACTTTTTTCGGCTCGAAGCCGTTCCCGATACCGTGCCGTCCAATCATCAAAGGGTTCTCGGTGGAGGAACTGGTCCCGTAGTTCGGAGGGTACCGTGGGACTCTCCTGGCGAACGGTACCCAAGGTACGGAAAAGGGTCGTGTAATCCGCCCGGCTGGAATCCATAAGGTTCAACAGATCAGTCACGAGTTTGTCGTCTCCCGCATGCGATTCGACCAGACCGAGTTTAGCCCGCATCAGTTCGGCATATTTTCCCGTCATCGCCTTTTCATAGACTGCCGGAGTGGCATTGACGTCGGCTTCTTCCAAAAACGGTGACAAAGCCCGTGCCAGCGCCCGAATATTCCAATAGCCGATGTCGGGTTGGTTCTGGAAGGAATACCGCCCATGATGGTCTGAATGATTGCAGATAAACGTTGGATCATAGCCTTCCATGAACCCGAAGGGGCCGTAATCCATCGTCAACCCGAGTATGGACATGTTATCGGTATTCAGGACACCATGGGCCCACCCCACGGCTTGCCATTGAGCCACGAGATGTCCGGTGCGAACCGCGACTTCATGCACCAGCCTGGCATAGGGATTCTCTGCTTCTTCCAAATGCGGATAATGATATTCGATGACATAGTCTGCCAGCGTTTTCAGATATTCGAATTGACGGCGATAGTAAAACACCTCAAAACTGCCAAACCGCACATGGGTCGGCGCCATCCGGAGCAGCATCGCCCCCGGTTCTGGTGTTTCCCGCCAAACCACTTCTTCCCCGGCCACAATACATAAACTGCGAGTTGTGGGAATCCCCAACCCATGCATGGCTTCGCCACAGAGATATTCCCGAATAGTCGAACGCATCACTGCACGACCATCGCCATCCCTTGAGAATCGCGTCAGCCCTGCGCCCTTTAATTGCAACTCCCACCGCTCCCCTTTTTGATTGCGCACCTCGCCCAGCATGATGGCCCGCCCGTCGCCGAGCTGCGGCACGTAATGTCCGAATTGATGCCCCGAATACAACATGGCAATGGGATCGCTCCCAGGCAACAGCTTGGCACCGCAGAAGTATTCTGCAAACTCCGGACGGGTCCATTCCGTGGGATCAATTTCGAGTAATTCGGCTGCTGCCGGATTCACGCTCACAAGGTAAGGATTTGGAAAAGGCGTTGGCTTGACCCGCTCATGAAACACGTCAGGCAGGCCCGCATAGGTGTTCTGAAAATTGAGATGTTCTAATTTAGCCATAACTTCATTATCCGTGACCTAGGCGAGGTCGAGCAACCACAAACATCCTTTTATCCATTTGAGCCATTTGAAAATTCACCGCTGACCGCGAAAACCTATAGACCACTCGGCATGAAATGCCACATCGGTGTGAGCTCCAAACGTGTGGCTCAACTCCGTATCTCTTTCGATTCAACTGTGTGTGTTATATTCTCAACAACCATTTTTTTGATTTCAGTGGAAATCGAAAAACATCAATATATACAATACATTAAAGCTAATGCCTTTTTAGGTTCAATTATTGCTTTTGTCAGAGTGCAGAAGTCTCAAAGCTGAGAAGCTTATGATTATTGGGTGCGCAAATTTTTTGTTAGACCCTCGAAAAAGAAAAGGAGATGGCATGATTCGGATCTGTGCATGGTGTCGACAGGAAGGCAAAACTGGAATACTTGGAAGGAACCCGGGAGAGTCCGGGGAGATGAATGAGCCGGAATCCCACGGGATTTGCCACGACCATGGGCTCCTCCTGCGTCAGGCTTTCACGCGAAACCTTGCTCATCGCCCTCTTTCAACCGCCACGCTCTCCCCGTCATCAGCCTCCTTCTAACCAGCGTTCATGATGCTGAGACCCGGGTGGCAGGATGCCAGGAGTGTGTTCTCCAGCCGGGGAACAGATATGCCTCACGGCTGCCAATATGGGAGTGTTGAATAATAATATTTTCCAAGGGCCTATTGACCCACAGGCACGTTGCATATCAGAGCCCTCGGAGGCGGCTCCAAAAGCATGCCCTGAGCCTTCGAAGGGTTCCTCCAGCAAAGCCGCGGTCATTTTTGCCCGCAGAGCGTACTCCAGTACGTGAGCACGGAAAAATGGTGAGAACGCCGCTGGCGGCATTTTTCAACTGCCAGCACATGGGAATCTCAACAGCTGCGCTTTGTCGGAGTGCCGTCTTGCGGACGGGGATCGAGGAAACCGGGGAAAGTTGCTTATCGGCGAGGAGTTGGGAAATTGCTGGTCGTCTTTAATCGATTTTTGATCAGGACCGTCCCGATATGAGGGAGGCGGGCGGTTCGACGGACCTCATACCATCCATACGCCAACACGCTCAGGACCAACACGAGCGCTATGCCTATCGAAAGGGGGTCGGAACCGATAAAAAACTCAATGAGATGCACAGTGGATCGTTCTCCAGATATATTCTCATTTTTTCGGTCGTTCCCGCAGGATCTTGATATTTTCTCTCACCTTCCGAATTTTATACCTTTTATACATATTTCCACTTACGGCTGTACCAAATTTTTTCCAGGGATTGCCTAACCATTCATTCTGCTCGTTTCGCGCCGGAATCGCTAACCTGAGTGTTAAATAATAATAATTTCCAAGGGCCAATTAACCCACAGGCACGGTGCATATGAAAGACCTCGGGGCGGTTCAAAAAAACCTGCGCTGAGCCTTTCGAAGGGTTCCTTCAGACCTGCCCTGAGTCATGTCAGACGGAAGGCCGCAGGCATTTTTTCGCGCAGAGCGTACTTCGAGTACGTGAGTGCGGAAAAATGGCGAGAACGCCGCTGGCGGCTTTTTTCAACAGCCCCCTAGCCGGTATAATGCTTTCATTATGATGTTCCCCCTGCCCTCGTTCAGATTTTTTCAGGCCGGTCTTCTGATGCTGAGTCTCACGGTGTTTGCCCCCCTAAACTTGGCCCTAGTGAGGGGAGCCACGCCGGTCAGTCTCGCTCCTGCCGATGATACCGAAGAAACAGTTGTGACTATCAATATTAAATCTCGGGAATTCAACCCCAACAGCCTTTCACTCACCGTGGGGCAAAAAACCCGCCTGGTCCTCAAAAATTTGGATACGGAACTGCATGCATTTCTGCCGGTCGGCCTACTGACAGATATCCACTTGAATGTCAGCGGAAGTGGTGCCCCACAGTTTTCCAAAGAAGGACTCAGCCGCGTTTTGCTTCCCACCCGAGGTCAAACAGACATTGTCTTTATCCCATCTCATCCCGGTACGTTCCCATATTTTTGCGATTTACCGGGCCATGTGATGCGGGGTACCATCGTGGTACACAAGAACGAGAGTATGGTAGATTAGCCACCTGGGCATGAGGGACATTCCCCTTTCTACTCGTACATAAAATCATTAACCAAGCATGTTTGTGAGGAGGAGTTTGGTTCCATGAATATTGTTCGCCTTCAACCAATTATGACAGATACCCTGCAACCTGCGGCAAATCATCGCCCCGGGTCCCCTGTTCGCCGGATGTGGTCTAGGCTCAAATGGGCCGGCCTCCTGTGCTGTTCCTCGCTGTTAGCTTTCACTCCTGTGTGGGCGGCCGAGCCAGCACCCGTCGATGACGAGGCCCTGCTCACCACCGTTCGGGAATTTGCCAATGCGGTAGGAAACGGCGATCGAGTCGCAGCAGGCCAACGGGATTTTGTGTGCTTACATCAGATGGCCCATCAGCAGTTGTTCTCAGACGGGAACTTTCCAGACCCGTCAAACCCTATCTATGAATGGTGTGAACAGCGTCGGCAGGAGGCCCACCAACGAGTCATTCAACAACACGACCGGGCATTGGATAATGTGTGGCCTGGATTGGGGAAATTAGTCGATTTTTCAGACTTCGAACGATTCTATATTGCGGAGACTCTCCACCAACAATTGGCTCCGTCGTTTTTTGTCATGCAGGCCATTGCAGTTCAGGAACCAACGACGCCATTTGTCATTGAGACCGTGGAATCGGGTGCCTTGCCCCATGCCTCGTTTCCTTCGCCGGATGAAACCGGAGTCCTCGCCACACCCACCGCCTTTCTGACCACAAGAGTGTCCTACCCGAATGCCTTGACGGCACCCATTGCCAATGCCCCGGGAGCCGAGGATTGGGCAGTGCCTTATAAAAAGGCTCAGCGGGTGGTGAAATCCGTCAACGTGAAATGGGTCGTGCTTTCAGATCTTAAGCGATTGGGATTTCCCACGGACCGTGCCGTGCTGGATTTGATTCTTGATGGCCCGCGTGGCACAACCATTCCATTTGTGGTGGATCCAGGTGGATTTATGCCTCGCTCAGCAGAATGGTTTGGCCTCCCGGAAAGCATGGAGACCATACAAAAAGGGATTCAGCAGGCACAGGCAGCCCCCACCAGACTCGAATCCATCATGAGGTTAAACCGGATTTTGATGATTGGTCCAACTCACATCCCTACCCTCGAAGTTTTTTCAGATCAACTGTACAAAGGGTTTCTCGATTATGGAAGTCGTTTGAACGGCCTTCAATTGGGTGACGAGCGACTGGCCCAACGGTTTAACGAACTCTATTGGACGGTGCAATCCCAAACCGACCGGTTTGATATGTCCCTGGGAATGGAAATGGGCGGGAAGGCTGAGCCGATGCCTGCCGATTTTCTCTATCGAATGATTCCCGTGATGGAGGCCTTAGCCTCCCTGGAGCCCGGTGATTTCAACAACCGCATTCGCCTGTCCTCTACCTACCGATGGACGAACGACCAAATGGCGGCCCTGTCCGCTCCACAGGAATTACTGAGTGAAATCCCAGCCGACCAGGACGAACTTCGCGCCCAGGTGCTCTTGGAATTGGCGTGGGCCCGGATTGGGAAAGTGGCCTGGAACCGGCACTTTGACGATCCAGACATTCAGAAAGGCTATGAGGCAGCTCAAAAAGCATTCGAGCTCACGGAAGATCCGCTCAACAAATTTACGGCAGTCTATGCGATGGCCTATAGCCTGGCGTTTCACGTACCTCGTGACAATCAGGCGATGTTGGGGCTACTACAACAAGCCCGTGACTGGTTTGAAAAAACTCCCGGCTCAAGCCCTCAAAGCTGGGCGTATATGTTGCACAATGATACGCTGAAGGGGCTAGTCGAGAATGATCCCGCCTTCAAATCATTGCTGGCCGCACAACTAGATCCTGCAAAATAGGTGAGAGCGGCCTCATGAAATTTTCACATGCGGTGTCCCGGACAAACTGACGACCACAATAGGCTGGAGAATCGCATTGCCTCAATGAACGTTCTCCAGCCTTATTGGTTCACCTTCCCTCTTCTTTTCAACACGGTCCCTCTCTCCCGGGAACCTCTTCTTTAAATCACTTCCCATGGAGCTAGATTTCCGAAAAAATCCCGCCATCCTCAGCAACATGTTAGACGTGATGGCCGATGGCGTGTTCACCGTCGATGCCAAAGGTCATATTGTCGCCTGGAGCACCGGGGCTGCTCGGATAACAGGATATTCCAGTCAGGATATCCTGGGAAAATCCTGTCATATTTTAGAGGGTCAAAATTGTAAGGGCTTTCGCATCCTGACGGAATTCCTGGACAACCCGACCCCGTATCCATGGGGAATCTGTAACCAGGAATGCAAAGTCCTGGGGAAAGATGGGCGAGAACTCTACCTTTTCGGCAATGTCTCGATCATCCGAGATGAACAAGGTCAAGTCGGAGGTGCTGTGGGGACCTTTACCGACCTCACTTCATTTATTTTAAATAATCAAAAAATTGCGGTGCTGGAGGAACAGGCGAAATCCCGTGAGTCCTTTCAACAGCTCATCGGCAAAAGCCCTGCAATGCAAGAAGTGTTTCGCCGCCTCCGCCTGGCTGCACAAAGCGATGTCACGGTGCTGCTCACCGGGGAATCGGGTACCGGAAAAGAACTGGCAGCCCGAGCCATTCACACCCTGAGTGATCGAAAAGACAAACCTTTTTTCGCCATTAATTGCTCAGCCATTCCTGAAACCTTGCTTGAAAGCGAACTTTTTGGCCATGTGAAGGGAGCATTTACCGGGGCCATACGCGATAAAATCGGCGTTTTTCAAGCCGCCGACGGTGGCACATTATTTTTAGATGAAATCGGGGATACCAGCCCTCTCCTGCAATTGAAATTGCTCAGAGTCCTGCAGGAAAGCGAGATTCGCCGAGTTGGAGATGATCGGGGCATGCAGGTCGATGTTCGACTCATTACGGCCACCAATAGAGACTTGAAAGTCCTTATGGCGGAAGGCACGGTTCGGGAAGATTTTTATTATCGGATTCATGTGTTCGAGATTACCCTCCCGCCTTTGCGAGCCAGACGAGAAGATATTCCCCTACTGGTTCACCATTTCATGGCGGCCAGTTCCATGACGTTTCGTCGCGAAATAGGAGATATAGCCCAGGATGCTCTTCAACGATTAATTGACTATAACTGGCCCGGAAATGTCCGCGAATTAAAAAATGCGATCGAACATGCCTTCGTCACCGTCAATGGTGATTGCCTCACCCTGTGGGATCTTCCTTCCGAAGTCCAACGTCCCCAACGATCTAAAAGTATCAAACCTATCTCTCCCCAAGCAGAGCCTTCCCTTCCACCCGATGAGGAAGCTCGGATTGCTGAAGCCCTCCAACAGACCAAGGGCAATAAAACGGAGGCTGCCAAGCTACTCGGAGTGAGCCGGGTCACCCTTTGGAAGAAAATCAAACAGCTTCAGTCCCCTCCACACACATAACCCAACCGTTAACGCGTTAACTTAACAGTTAACGCATTCTGTTCAGTTCATATTCATTTTAAGACCATCACCCGGATTTGACCTGTCGTAGTCTTTCCATTATCCATTGTTTTTGTTTGAAATTTTCAAATACGGCTACAGAAAAGCAATCTGGCACAATCCATGCTTAACTATGGTGCATGGACAGAATCTTAAAGGAACATTTCGAAACGAGCTCAGTCGCTTTCGACCAATGCTCCTTTTCAAGAAGGAGGGGAGGGTATCAATCATGATTGTGAAACAATTTTATTTGAGTTGTTTAGCTCATGCGTCTTACATGATTGGCGATCACAAAACCTCAACCGCTGTGGTCGTAGATCCTCAAAGGGACGTCGAGCAATATCTTCAGGAGGCCCGACGTCACGATTGGAAGATTCGGTATGTGTTTCTTACTCACTTTCATGCGGACTTTCTAGCCGGGCACCTTGAACTGCAACGACAAACGGGTGCTGAGATTTGCCTTGGCGCCAAAGCCAAGACCGACTTCCCCATTCGAAATTTTCGGGACAAAGAGGTGCTTGAGTTTGGATCGGTGCGCATTCAGGTGTTGGAAACCCCAGGACATACCCCTGAAAGTATTTCACTTGCCGTCTACGACCTGAGCAGGAGCGCCGATCATCCACACTGTGTGCTGACAGGAGATACCCTGTTCATTGGCGATGTCGGTAGGCCGGATCTTATGGCCTCCATTGGCGTGACTGCCGAAGAATTAGGGGGCCAATTATTCGATTCGCTCCGAAATACTCTCATGCGCCTTCCGGATGAAACGCTGGTCTATCCGGCACACGGAGCGGGATCTATGTGCGGGAAAAATTTAAGCAGTGACACGGTGTCCACATTGGGCAGACAACGTTGGGAAAACTATGCGCTTCAACCTATGACAAAAGAAAAATTTGTGGAATTGGTCACGGCCGACCAACCTGAAGCCCCTTCGTACTTTGGATATGATGCCAAGATGAATAGGGAACAGCACCCCGTTCTGGATGATGTGGTACGGAACAGCCTTACGCCACTTTCTCTTCAAACGGTGTTGGATCACCAGAAAAGTGGGACTCAAGTCCTTGATGTCCGAAATGCCGTTGAATATGCCGGAGGCCACCTGAAGGGGAGTCTCAATATTGGATTAGGAGGAAAATTTGCGACATGGGCCGGGACGGTCCTGGACCCCAAACGCTCCATCGTCACCATTGCCGAGCCTGGACATGAAAAGGAGGCGATTCAACGATTATGCCGCATTGGGTTTGACCGGGTCCTGGGCTATCTGAAGGGTGGAATGCAATCCCTTGAGGTAAACCCCGATATTATCCAAAAAGTCCAACGCATCTCTGCTCAGGGACTTGCAGAACTATTGACCACCTCCCAACCACCAATGGTTGTCGACGTCAGATCGGAAAAAGAGTGGCAGGCAGGGCATATTGATCGAAGCCTCAATATCCCCTTACCTCACCTGGCCGAACATCTTCAGGACATCCCTGCGGATACCCCTGTAGTGGTCCACTGTGCCAGTGGGTATCGATCATCCACCGCCATAGGGATTTTGGAACAAGCCGGACGAACCCAGGCGATGGATCTCATCGGAGGGCATGACGCCTGGCTCACCACATGGGGGCATCCACGCCACAAAGTTCAACACGAAAATACCGCCGCATGCGCGAAATAGCCGTAAAGGACAATACAAGATGAATATGATGCTCTTAGATCAAAAACCAAAATCGGGAATGGGTCACAAAAATCAGATATCGCCTCTTTCGTTGAACGACCCTATTTATATTGATGTCAGGACTCCGCAAGAATTTGAAGGTATGCACATTTCAGGTTCTCGCAATATTCCTCTGCCAGACCTCCATACCTATGTAGAGGAACTACAGACTCTCTCTCGTGAACACCCCATCAGGTTACTGTGCCGAACACAGAACCGTGTGAAGATTGCCTACGAATATTTGACCAACCATGGTCTGACGAATTGTGAAATTCTGCAAGGAGGCATTACCGCCTGGGTTAATCAGGGCAAGCCTGTTGTCCGGGGACAACAACGAATTTCACTTGAAGGACAGGTTCGAGCCATTGCAGGCGGGTTGATTCTGGCAGGGGTAGCCTTTGGCTTCACGGTTCACGGTGGATTCTTTTTCATCCCCGCCTTGGTTGGAGCCGGGCTCCTGCACGCGGGATTAACCGATTCGTGTTTAATGGGTATGCTGTTAGCCAAGCTACCCATGAACCGAATTGAAAATTCCTCGAAAAATATAGGCAAGAAAGGAGATTCATGATGAATTGTCCACGATGTGAAGGATTATTGATGAGTGATCAAGTCTATAACCCGGAGGAAGCTGTATATGTGTTGCCCATATGGCGATGCGTTAATTGCGGCGAATCGTTTGATCCCATGATTCTCCAAAACCGGACGACACAAAAAGCGAAAGGGATCATGCAACATTCAAAATCCACAAGTTGGACAAACAATAGAACCCCATTAGCTATTACACGATAGGACGTCTATAGTTTTGCCCAGGCCCTAACCTGGAATTCAGTCAGGTCTGTCACACCTTAATCACAAGGAGGTTGCTATGCATCATTTAATTCGTTCCGTTTTGATGTTGGGGGGGTTTAGCCTTTTGGCCATGGGGTGGATGACCACTCCAGCCATGAGTGAGGGAAAAAGCCCGACAGATGGCTATGATATTCACATCCAGGCCCCGCATATGATGGCGGATGGGACAGTGGGAGGACCGTACCATCATTACTGTAAGGGCATTTCGGATGAACTGTTGCAATGTCAGTTATATGAGTCCACCGATCCTAATGCCAAACTGGTGGCCATTGAATATTTTATTGCCAAAGACCTCGCACGCAAAAATGTCCCCCTGATTCAGTGGAATCGGGCCTTTCATGATCATCAAGTCGAAATCGATACCGGGCGCGTGCAAATTCTCGATGTTGAAGACCCTGCCAAAGTTAAAGCACTGGCAGAAGCGGCTGGGAAAACCGATGGAGTCATCTTCCACCTCTGGGGCAAGCATCAGGTGGTTCCAGATGGGGCCGTCTCGATACCAACCTCGCTTGGTCACGTCTTCCGAACAGAATAATCTAACCTCACAGGGAGAGCGGTCTGTCGCTCTCCCTGTATTCCTACAAACTCATTATTTTAAGGAGCACTTGTGATACGTCGGAAATTGGGATGGCTCCTGGTGGGGTATTTCATTTTTCAAATTCTCTGGGCTTTTCCAAGTGAAGCGGCTGATCTTGAAGTGTTAAAGCCTCGGGTACCTCAGGATCAAATAGCCGAAGCGCGATCGTGGGAAAATCCATTTCCCTCCACCCCTGAGAATATTAAGAAGGGCAAACACATTTTTCACGGCAAAGCCTTTTGTGTCACCTGTCATGGACCAGACGGAAAAGGCCTGGGAGATATACCTGGATTAAGAGGAAAACTTCCCCGGAATTTTACGGATAAAACCTGGCAGGCAGCTCGCACCGATGGGGAACTCTTTTGGATATTGCAAAACGGCAGCCAGGGGACTGCTATGGCCTCCTTCATCCCCCTGGTGTTGACTGAAGAAGAGGCTTGGTATGTGATATTGTATGTGAGATCATTTGGCAATGGGGTAGAATCGAGAAAAGAATAAAACAATGATACGGCCATCGACCTCAGTAAGTTTTCTATCGCTCACAACGAGGCGTTTGTGGCCATTTAGGTCCCGAATCCGTTGACCGGGCACCTTAAGAATGTCAATATGCGAAAGAGGCCACGCCTGGAGTGGCGATGATCAAAGTGTTACATGCCGGAAAAGGCGGTGAATTGATAGGTATTACCCCTCTCATCAATATCGGGGAGGGAAGTGAAACAGCGGATCCGCATGGCCTTGCGGTTGTTCAACCCTAATTTGTTCCGTACGCGAGCATGGCCTTTTCCTGAGGCCATATTCCGAACCACATCTAGGAAGGAGGACTTGGCTTATGACGGTTATGCCTCTAGTTGTTCTTGCAACCTGGTTAGCGTTCACCTCAGTCGAATCTCCCTCCCCCTCAACGACCTTAGCCTTGCCCATAGAACCCGACGAAAGTACGCGCATCGATGAAATCTACGATCAGGAAGCCCTCATGCTGCTGTCCCTGTATTCCTTAAAAGGGAATGGGAAAGCCGATTACATTACGGGACGAACGGTCGAACGACATGTCCGAAGCACCTACGGAAATCCGGTGTACTACACGTTAGAGTTTCCCGTTTTTTATTGGTGGAACCATACGATGTGGAATGACCCGTTTGTCGATGGTGTCAACGGAAACGAACAGGTCTATCAGGAGGAAACCGATTTTGATGTGAGCCGTTATAAGCCTTGTGTCTTTAACGGGCAAACTTGCTAGCCAAACGGCGATGGCAGCAGGGTCTTCTCCCTCAACTATCCATCGGTTCGTCGATAGGTCATCTAGGGCTTTAGTCCCCCCCAAAAAACTCCATTTCAGATGAATATTCTGTATAAAAATCAACGGCATGGGATTATTAAAATGGAAAACCAGGAATGGACCTCATAGCGCTTTCTGGAATATTCTGAGGAGCGGAGATGGTAGGTATTTATTCTATCCGTACATTCAGATAAAGGCCTGGCCTCTAGAAGGGCAGGCATTCTGGTTTCTATTGGAAAATGACAAGGTAGATTGACCTATGAATGAAAAAAAATCGGGAATAGACCGTCGCCATTTATTGCAGGGAAGCCTGGCTCTTGGATTGACAGGCCTACTGACTCCCAAAGGCCTTTGGGCTAAGGATTCCCCGACCGTCACCCTTCCTTTCGAGCGAGGTCGCCGTCCATTGGTCGCTTTTCCACAGAAGCGGCCACTCCTGGTGATGACCACAAGACCTCCCCAATTGGAAACTCCATTCGATATTTTTAATGAGGACATCTTTACGCCCAATGATGCCTTTTTTGTTCGCTGGCATCTTGCCAATATCCCTCAGAAAATTGACATGAACGGCTTCCGGCTGACTATTCGCGGTCGAGTCAATCACCCACTATCCTTAAGCCTTCATGAATTACAAACCCAATTTGAACAAGTTGAAATTGCGGCCGTCGCCCAATGTGCCGGAAATAGTCGCGGGTTTTTTCAACCACGGGTACCCGGCGGACAATGGGGAAATGGGGCGATGGGAAATGCCAACTGGAAGGGAATCAGACTTCGTGATCTCCTTCTCAAGGCAGGAATAGAAGGTGATGCAGTACAGGTGAGGTTCGATGGGCTGGACCAACCGGTCGCACAAGCCACGCCTGACTTACGAAAATCGCTGAGGCTTGATGATGCCCTGCAGGAAGAGGTGTTGATCGCTCACTCCATGAACGGGGAGGCACTCCCCATGCTGAACGGCTTTCCCCTTCGCCTCGTGGCGCCTGGATGGTATGCCACTTATTGGGTGAAGATGCTGAATGATATTGAAGTGCTCAATGAGGCCGATCAAAATTTTTGGACGACCCAAGCCTATCGCCTGCCGGCTAATCCTTGTCATTGCGTGAAACCAGGAGAGGCCTTAACCGATACCGTGCCCATTGGCAAAATGCCCGTTCGCTCCTTTATCACGAATCTGGAAGAGGGTCGAACCATTCCGGGAGGGGAATCTTGCACCATTAAAGGCATCGCCTTTGACCAGGGCTATGGCATTGATCGCGTATTAGTCTCCGTGGATGGAGGACAACAATGGCTATCCGCCCGATTAGGAAAGGATTATGGAGATTTCAGCTTCCGTCCCTGGGAAGCGAAATTTATTCCGAAGCCTGGACAGGCATATGCACTTCAATCATTGGCCATCAATCGGATTGGAGAATCACAGCGGTTCGGTGCCCGATGGAATCCAAGTGGATATCTTCGTAATGTGATCGAAGCAGTGAACATTCAAGCCAGCTGAGGACAACCCGTGATGCGTGTTTGCATGGTCATTGTGGTGTTTCTGTGGGTTTCAGGACTAGCGTGGGGGCTTCCGGCCAATGGCGAAAACAGGGAACAGCAGGTATCCATTCTTAATCTTCCTCCTGATCCGATATCGTATCAACCCGGTTCCGGGAGTGAACTCGCCAGCCGGTACTGTCTGATGTGCCATTCGGCAGAGTATGTGTATATGCAACCACCTCATCCTCATGGGCAATGGATGAAAATCGTCAACAAAATGAAAGAATCATTTGGCTGTCCAATCCCGAATGAGGACATGGCTCAATTGGTCGACTATTTGGTGACGCAAAATTCACTCCAGCCTTCACCTTCTGCGCCTCCCGCTCAGCGGGACGACCAGACAGACACACCCGGTCAATCCTCCATTCAATCTGGCGATTCCCAAAAAGGAAAATCCCTTTATGAACGACATTGCGTCACCTGCCATGGACCAGGTGGCAAGGGAGACGGCCCCATCGGACCGGTCTTGGTTCCTCCAGCAGCCAACCTCACGTTGTTAGGTAAGCAATCGGACAAAACCATCCTTGATACGCTCCGAAAAGGACGTCCGGGTACGGCCATGCCAGCCTGGGAACACGATCTGAATCCACAAGAGCTGAATCATCTCCTTTCATTTCTTCGAACATTAACACCATAACACCGATGAATCCTTCGAGCCTGACTCAGAGGCCATCCCATCAGCAACCACATCCATTCCTTGAATTTCTCTTTTCATACGGGTGCTTCCCGTTCGTAGCTCCGTGAGACCTGAAAACCTCCGGGGAATATTGACGGTTGTTGCCAAAAAATCTTCCGCTTCTCTCACCAATGTCTGGTAGCTTCACCTTAGCCAATTTGGAGATCCCATACCCATGCGCCATGTAAAAATTGTAGCCACGATTGGCCCTGCCACTGCCTCACTAGAATGCTTGAAACAACTCCTGCATGCCGGGATCAATGTCGCCAGGTTCAATATGTCTCATGGAACCGCGGAATGGCACAAAACCACGATCCAACGACTGCGATGCCTTGCTCTTGAGGAAAAGACGCCACTGGCCATCCTTGTAGATTTGGCAGGTCCAAAAATCCGCCTGGGGAAACTCCCGGACGAAGGAACCCTCTTGCAGAAAGGCCGGGATATTATACTGGTTGCGAAGTCGGATCAAAGCTCAAGGCAAAACGAATCGGAGGAAACGCTGCCGGTCAATCTTTCTCATTTCCCGGATCGAATGGAGCCAGGTCAAATCGTCCTCATTGATGACGGAAACCTGGCCCTCACCCTGGAAAAGCAAGAACCCAATCGACTGATCTGCAAAGTCCTGGTGGGAGGCAAGGTCACCTCACATAAAGGGGTCAATTTCCCTGGTCTCCCCCTCGACATTCCGGGGTTTACGCAGAAAGACGCCGACGATCTTCAAGTAGCCATCGACATTGAAGCCGATTATATCGCCCTCTCGTTTGTTCGAAGTCCGCAGGATATTCTCACACTCCAAAGGGCTTTGGCTGATCGATCAGCGGTGATTCCTCTCATTGCCAAAATTGAAAGGCCTGAAGCCCTGACATGTCTTGATGAAATCCTGGATGCGTCAGACGGGGTGATGGTCGCTAGGGGAGACCTGGCCCTGGAAATGAGCCCGGAAGAAGTTCCGCTTCTGCAAAAGCAGATCATCGCACAGGCCAATCGTATGGGAAAGCCCGTGATCACCGCCACACAAATGCTGGAATCGATGACTCGCAATGCTTTTCCCACTCGCGCGGAAGCCTCGGATGTGGCCAACGCCGTACTGGACGGTACTGATGCCGTCATGTTGTCGGCCGAAACTTCAATGGGAAACTTTCCTTTGGAAGCGGTCCAGGTCATGGATCGGATTATTCGACAAGCAGAAAAAGAAATGTTCCGCAAAAGCCAAAACCTCCATTCGCCCAAAGGAGTCGTGCGTTCTACTCCGGAAGCAGTCTGTGAAGCTGCCGTCTCTCTTGCAAAATCCATTAATGCCCAAGCTATCGTGGTCTTCACCGAGTCCGGCCATACAGCCATGCTATTGGCCCGCCATCGACCGACGGTCAAGATTTTCGCATTGACTCCCTCCCCAACCGTCACCCGTCAATTAGCTTTAGTATGGGGCATGACTTCAAGTGTATTTCCTCAAATCAATAAAACCGATGACCGAATTCATACCGCCCAGGATCACCTCAAAACGCTCGGCCTACTTCAGGAAAACCGGCTCATTGTCATCGTCACCGGAGAACAATTGGGAAATGCCTTTGGAACCAATATCATCAAAGCCCATGTGGTCGTCTAAAGTCGAGCAAGGAGAATAGGAAACATGTCCCTCAACATCATCATTATCGGAGGCGTGGCAGGCGGGGCGAGCGCGGCCGCCAAGGCGCGTCGGACCAACGAAGCCGCAAATATTGAGATGTTTGAAAAAGGGCCCTATGTCTCCTTTGCCAACTGTGGTCTCCCGTATTATGTGGGAGAGACTATTTCGGATCGTGATGACCTTCTCCTTCAAACCCCGGAGCGGTTTTGGAAACGTTTCAGGGTGCAAGCCTACGTGTCACACGAAGTCGTTCACATAGACCGAACGGCGAAATGCGTACAGGTGAAAAACCTGATGACTCAGGCAATCACCACGCACCCCTATGACACACTCATTCTGGCACCCGGTGCCGGGGCCATCATGCCCGACATACCCGGCATTCACGCCAGGAATATCTTTACGGTCAAAACCGTTCCTGACTCTGATGCCATCAAAACCTTTCTCGCTGGCCAACCTTCTCAGCACGCCTTGGTGATTGGAGGGGGATTTATTGGACTGGAATCGGCTGAGGCCCTGATAGGCCTTGGATTGGCCGTGACGATTGTCGAAAAAGCTCCTCAAATACTTCCTGCTTTTGATCAGGACATGGCCACCCTGGTGGCTCATCATCTCCAAGAAAAGGGGGTGAAGATTATTGCGGGTGACGGTATCAACGGATTTCGGCAGGACGGCGATCTCGCCAAAGAAGCCGAATTAGAAAGTGGAACCCGGCTGCCGATGGACCTGGCCATTCTCTCGATCGGCGTCAGACCGGAACTCAAGCTTGCCAGAGAGGCAGGACTTGAAATTGGTGCAGCAGGAGGCATTGCCGTGGATACACGACAGCAAACCTCTGACCCCGATATCTATGCAGCCGGTGACGCGGTCGAAACGCTCCATCTCGTGACTGGCAAATATGCCAGAATTCCTTTAGCCGGCCCCGCCAATAAGCAGGGGAGGGTCGCCGGAGCCAATGCTGCGGGCGGAGACTTAAGGTTTCACGGTGCCCTCGGAACGGCAATTGTTGAGAGCATGGGCATCACCGCTGGCAAAACGGGATTAAGCGAACACGAAGCCAAGGCCCACGGCTTGAATTACTTTGTCTCCCTCACCCACCCCCTGGATCATGCAGAATATTATCCTGGAGCAGATGCGCTTCACATGAAATTAGTCGTAGAGCAACAGACGGGAAGATTGTTAGGTGCTCAAATTGTGGGGGATCAGGGAGTGGATAAACGCATTGATGTATTGGCCACTGCGATACATGGAAATTTAAATGTCCAGGATTTGGAACAATTGGATTTGGCCTATGCCCCCCAATTTAACTCGGCCAAAGGGCCGGTCATTATGGCAGGTTTCGTCGCCGCCAATACGCTACGTGGTGAGGTCAACACGCTCACGGGAGAAGAATTACAACAGAAAATAAAGACGAATCCTTCTCTCCAATTGTTAGATGTCCGGACCAAGGACGAATATCAAGAAGCGCATATCCCTCATTCCCGCCTCATTCCCGTGGATGAGCTGAGAGACCATCTTCAGCAACTGGATCCCTCCCAAGAAACCGTCGTCTATTGTCGAGTCGGATTACGCGGATACCTTGCTGCGCGCATTCTCCTTCAGCATGGCTTCACCAAGGTCTTCAACCTCACGGGCGGCTTTTTAAGTTTCCCTTCGGACAGAGTAACAGGTTAAGTTTTTCTTGGGCCTGAAACCCCAAACCATTGGGATTAGTTTTCTAGACAACCAGAATTCGAAAAACTTTGTTGTCCTTCCCTATTGACCAAAGTAGCTCATATACTTGATCTCCAAATCCCTTGGCCTCTTGGAAAACATCTTCGCATTTCTTGGGATCCTTAAATATTTCAATCAACTTACCCTTTGGTGCATCGGTTCTCTCCAAAAACGTTTCATACAAGGAAATAATTTCATCCACCTGACCAGACTTATCTCCAAATTTTGTCTGGTTTTTTAGCCACTCAAGACGTTCAGTGGGAGAAAGAAAAACCATCTCCTTTGCATCGTCTTGACTTACCGTACCTTGCTCAGCCATGACTGCCATAAGATACACTAGAGCCGAATAGCAGGTTAAAAGTCTGCTATGTTTGAGCTTGTAATTTTTGAGCTTCCTTTTAGCCTTCTCATCTGGCTTTTCTTTTTTATTCTGAGGCCCAACCTCGTAATTCACACAAAATGTTCTCCAAAGCCGGAGGATATCATTCATAAGAAACGCTGGAACAAAATCAGATTTATGACGTTCAAAATCCTTCCAGTAGGCAGCAATTACATTAGAGATTACCTCTGAATAGAAATTTTCTTCTAAAAGCGGCCGACTCTCTAACAGCAGAAGGAGACGTGCTGTAAATGTGTTGGTATTATCATCATCACGTGTACCTAAATTTCCAATAAGTTCATCAACAGTATAGTGTGAAAGATACTCACCATCACCGGAGAATTCTGGAAATTTCAATTTTCTGGTAGCCTTAATTAATTCAGCTTTTATCAAAATTTCATCAAGATTTTTTAGGTCACGCTCTTTTTTCGTTCCACCCCCAACAATGAATAGGTCTAGATCACTGTGATTACAGGCCTCTCCACGACCGTAAGATCCTATTAAATAGACGCATGCCTTACCATCAGCAAGGTTACGTGCATTTTCCAATTCGTTTGTGAGCTCATCCAGGCGGGAATTAGCGTTTTTCCGACGTTTTTGGAGAAAATCCATCAAGGTTACCCTTCCACCTGAACAAGTTTGCAAAAATCTCTGCCTGCTCAATCGCATCTTCTAGGGCATGGTGGGAGTGTTCATGGTGGGGACGAAGCCAGCTTTCAAGATTCGACCGGCCGGACGCTGACACCGGAATCCTGGCCTTGACTGCATAGGCGGTTTTTATGTCAAAACAACCCGAATGGTTGAAGGGCGAACCTTCAGAAGAAAATCGGATAAAATACCAATATAACCATGTCCAATCGAAACTTAATGGGTAGGCAACAAGTATTGGTCTGTAGGGACCCGCAATTTCTCGAACCCATCGACTAGCCTCAGTCATGGCATCTACGGGGTCCTTCCCTTCGCGACAAAGACGATCACGATCAAGCTGATTTACACGTAACGCCTCCAACTCGAATGAATCAGAAATTGGTTTTATCTCACGATAGAAGGTTTGCTTCAGGTTTTCAGGTGATTCAAATTTATGGCCATCAAAACGGCCAGCATAGACCAGGGCGAACGAAAGAAGGGAATAGGGACCAGGGATGGGACCATCCGTCTCAACATCAGCAGAAAAATAGACGTCAATGCTTTGTTCCTTGACCCAATCGGATCCTCGAGATGAATTTTCATCGAAAACAGCACGCACTTTTTGAGATATTTTCTCCATAAGGGCCGATCCTAACAGTCTGAATTTAGGGAGTCCAGCCAATAAAACCAATTATGAAACCCGACTACCGATACTGGCCGAACGACATATGTTTCACGATCATCACCCACTATTCTGTCCTCCCTCTCGGGTAACTCCCTATCCACGCGGAGTAGCGGTCTAGACATAAAAGTCTGCCGATGCAAAAATCTCTTCTCCTTCATGAACTTCCTTAGACCGCCTTTACACGACGTTCTCCCTATACTCCCTAAATCAGGAGATTCCGAATTCAACAGCTCACACCTCGACCCACATAGTAGCCTCATTCCCGTGGATGAGCTGAGAGACCATCTTCAGCAACTGGATCCCTCCCAAGAAACCGTCGTCTATTGTCGAGTCGGATTACGCGGATACCTTGCTGCGCGCATTCTCCTTCAGCATGGCTTCATCAAGGTCTTCAACCTCACGGGCGGCTTTTTAAGTTTCCCTCAATAAAATTGGATCCCCCTACCATTCAAGCAAACCCATAAATCTTCGAAACCTTGAGCTGTTAACTCGTTAACTCAATTCGTTAAATCAAGCTTAACGCTTCACCGCTTTTTTCGTTGCTGGATATTTTTTCATACGTCATAAGCAATTGATATTCCTTATTTTTATATCATTTATGTCATTTGGCATTTGGTTTGCTGATGTTTATGACATGAAGAGAAGAAATCCAAAGGTCCCTTAACAATTTTCACCAAAGGAGAGCGCTCATGGAACAAACGACAAGTAAATCTCGAACTGCAGCAATGTTCAGTGGTCAAGCCACATTGGGCCGGATCCTGGTCGTTGACGACGAGCCGGATGTACGCAAAGTTGTGAAATTGTCATTGGAAAAAGCCGGCTACGAGGTGATTGAAGCCGAAGACGGTCAACAGGCCGTGCAAGAAATCAAAAGTGGAGAAAACCCTCTTTTACTGGACGTGATCCTCACTGATATCCGAATGCCCAAACTGAACGGACTTGAGGCCATTCAGTTTTTTCAGAAAGAATTCCCACGTGTCTCGTTGATTGTGCTGACGGGATTTCCGGATTTAACTATGGCCACGTCCTTGATGAAGAATGGGGTTATTGACTATTTGGTCAAACCGGTTGAAAAGGAGAAACTTCTGACTGCGGTTGCGAAGGCCATGGAACAACGGGAGCTCAACCATCTATAAGAAGTTAGAAGAGAGGGGTACTACCTCCCTCTTTTTGACGAAAAATTCTTTCTGAAAACCTATGAGGAAACTTCTAGCTTTTCATTTTGGTGTTGATTTTGCTCTATCTATTAGGAAAGTGCTGAACATGGGTTTTATGAGTCAAAATGCCCCATTTAAGATAAGCTTGGGATGGGGAATTTTTCCCCATAGCATATTCAAAAAAGATCTTTCAAATCAAAAAACCTCGAACATGATGAGAATGTCTTGTTTTTCTTAACCAATTATTAATGGAGGTGTTCCCAATGGCTCACACGAGGATTGTCCACTTCAGAACTCAAGGCCATGCTCTCGTACTCACGGTGGGCGTCCTTCTCTTTCTCCTTTTCCCCGGTCCTCTTTTTGCCGCCGACGGAAAAGATGCAGAAGCCCTGATCAACACCACATGTTCGACCTGTCATAAGATTCAGGGCGAGGGGGAGAGCCGCTTTAATTTAAAGGCTCCGGATCTCATGTGGGGGGGTAGCAAGTTTCAGCGGGATTGGCTGATTAAATGGCTGACAGGAAAAGAACCAATGTTATACGCCAAAAGCTACCGGTGGGATCAGTCTCAACAACCTGAGCAGCACATGACCGTCTCTGAACCGGAAGCTGAAGGCCTTGCCGACTATTTCGAGACACACCTTCAGGATCCGAGAGTAAAGCCGGGGTCCATTGATATGTCCACCTTCAGCAAACAGGAAGCGAAGTTTGGAGAGGAAATCTTTACCCAACATTCCTGCATTGGCTGTCATCAGATTATGGTGGATGGGAAAAAGACCGGCGGTCCACAAAGCGCCTCGTTCTTTAACTCCGGCAAAAGGCTGAAGGCTGATTGGATTTATCGCTTCAACTCCGATCCCCCCGACTTTGTGCCACACAGTGGAGAGTTTGTCGGGGATGTCAGTGCACTCGGGCTGCGATATGTCACGGGGTTTATTGCGACCCGAGGGAATGAGGATTTCCCCTATTATGAACCATGGAAGAGTGCCGATTTCGACCACCCGAATATGGAAAACGGTGCAAAAATTTATCAAGAATACTGCGCCCAATGTCACGGAGCGGAAGGCAAAGGTGATGGTCCGGCGGCTTCAGGCTTAGAACCCAAACCGGCGGTGCATGCCAATATTCCCTTTGAAAAAATTCCTCTCGATTATCTGTATAACGTGATTTACTATGGGGGGAAAGCTGTTGGGAAATCTCCCCTGATGCCGTATTGGGGACTGACCATTGGCGGGACAGAAGGCGTATCCGATGTCATTGCCTATTTGAAGACCACGTTTAAGGGTGCCCCGGAAATGGCCGGCACGGCTTCACCATCCGGAGGACCATCAGGAGTCTGTCCACAACCGCGCAACACCAAACGGGCACCTGGCAAGTTTCGCAATATGACCAGTCCGTTACCCAACTCTCAAGAGCACATCACAGCGGGAGAAAAGCTGTATCACGAAACCGCTCAACCCTTGGCCTGCACACAATGTCATGGCGACAAGGGGGACGGGCAGGGGGCAATGGGCGCAGCGTTGAATCCACATCCCCGAAACTTTACATGTGGAGAAACGATGAAAGATATTTCTGACGGGCAACTGTATTGGATTATCAAAAACGGATCGCCGGGGACAGGCATGATGGCGTTTTCCGGGATGCCAGATAACCAAATCTGGCAAGTGATCCAGTACATCCGGACTTTGGCCAAATAACCGAAAATTCGGTTCAAACCCTTCTGGGTAACCTGAAATTTCACTTCAGGGACTGGAGACACCTTCTCCAGTCCCTGAACCTAACGAGTAGGAAGAGCGCCATGCCACCAGCACCAGAAAATGTACAGCCGGACAATACCGACGTTTCGCAAATGCTGAAAAATCTCGAACAACACCATGCCCTCATCTTACAGGCTGCCGGTGAAGGGATATTCGGGCTGGATTTGGAGGGCCGGCATACCTTTGTGAACCCGGCAGCCGCGAAAATGTTGGGCTACGAGCCCCAAGAACTGATCGGCCAACCCAGCCACTCCCTCTGGCACCACACCAAAGCCGATGGCACTCCCTACCCGCAGGAACAATGTCCCAACTATGCGACATACAAGGATGGACAGGTGCATCGAGGGGACAACGAAGTGTTCTGGCGAAAGAATGGCACCAGTTTCCCCGTCGAATATTCCAGCACCCCTATTCGCCATGAAGGGGTTCTGGTCGGCGCCGTTGTGGTTTTTCAAGATATTACCTATCGCCGACAATGTGAAAAATCCCTTGAACAATTTCGTCGACACAACGATATGATTTTACAGGCCGCCGGCGAAGGCATTTTCGGGTTGGACCTCCAAGGACATCACACCTTTGTCAATCCTGCCGCCAACATCTTACTCGGCTATGAACCGGGCGAGTTATTTGGAAAACCCAGTCACACCACCTGGCACCACACGAAATCAGATGGCTCTCCTTATCCTGCAGAGGAATGCCCCATCTATGGAGCCTATAAGGATGGGTTGGTTCACCAGGGTGAGGAAGAGGTGTTCTGGAAAAAAGATGGGACGAGCTTCCCTGCCCGGTATACAAGCACCCCGATCTGGGATGAGCAAGGGGGATTGGCGGGAGCCGTGGTCACGTTTCAGGATATCACCGAAAAGAAACGGATGGCTGCCCAATTATTAGAAGAAGCCAAACTTGCAGAAGTGACCAGAGTTCTTGGGGATATCGGCCACGATATTAAAAATATGTTGATGCCTGTGTTGTCAGGTGCAGATTTATTAAAGGATGAATTGGATGAACAGTTCCCCACCTTAATCAGGGAAAAGGCGAAAGGGGCAGAGACCAGTTATGCCAACAGCCTGGATCTAATCAGAATGATCGTCACCAATGCCAAGCGGATTCAGGACCGCGTGCGGGAAATTGCGGATGCCGTGAAAGGTGTCACCAGTCCTCCACATTTCACACCCTGTCGGATACGAGACGTCGTGGATGGAGTGCTCGACACTCTTCGCACGTACGCTGGAGAAAAAGGCATTACCCTTCTGACCGATGGCCTTGATGCCCTGCCGGTTATTGATGCCGATGAACGTCGACTGTTTAATGCCTTTTACAATCTCATCAATAATGCCATACCGGAAGTGCCCCGTGGAGGATCAGTCACGGTCGGCGGGTCTCCAGGACCGCGTCCAGACACCGTAGAATTGACGGTAGCCGATACCGGAAAAGGAATGCCCGCAGAAGTTCGGGATCGGCTCTTTACCGCTCAGGCCATTAGCACCAAAAAGGAAGGAACAGGGCTCGGAACCAAAATTATCAAAGATGCCATTGATCTCCATCATGGCCACATTACGGTTGAAAGTGAAGAAGGCCACGGAACGATCTTTCGTCTTGTCCTTCCCGTATCTCAAGTCGTTTCATCCCAGGCCAAGCCTGGCAACAAATGACATCATCATGCGATTCAAAGAAGATTCATTCCTTGCACAAATTGAATCCCTCTTAGACAAAACCATACATTCCCCAACTGGTAACTGTCGGTTGTATCGAAATATCTTTGGAGGATGGTGTCCACTGCGCGGAACCACTCATTGAGTAGTGATCCTGACCTGCCCATCCTTGGAAGAAAGACCTTTCTCCTTTCCTTTAGGTCCATGGTCACCCCAGAAACCACATCTTCTGTCCGCGCTAGCCTGTTAATCCTTTTCAGGCAACCATAAATCACCATATATCATTCGTAACCTGATCAAATATTGCTTAGTCTGGATACATGACATAAAAACGGGGTTGATCCAGGGAAAAACAATTATTGGTTCCCATTCACGTCAATTACCCACCCACTTATGTCTGGGGAATCCCATCGGACAAGACTTCGTTTTGTAATATAGACGGGCTGTTACCCATAACTGGTGCCCCTGTAGCCACCGGTAGAAAAAAGAATTTCCTAATGGTTCGACCAATCCATAAAAACAAGAATCTAAGAGCCGGTTGCCCTGATCAGAGCAGACTCTTGTCTCATTCGCTTTCTCCCCATACAATTAACTTCTACTCACCTTCAAACGTTTCATTTGTTCATCCCTGGGAGATTTCCTGAAAGTAATCTATGGGGTATTGTCCGCACCGCCTCGATAAATCTTACGGCCTGCATGAATACCTCTGGGCATCCTGGCCTCAGCGCATGAAGTGGTGCAGCTCCTGGAACTGGAGGCGATGAATATCATTGTGGTTCATAATTTCTTCCTTAGTCCGTTTGGCTTTTAAAGGTATGTACCACCATTCTGACATCTCAGGCCCTACCCTTTCACTTTTTCCTCTTGCATCTTAGGTTCTCATGGACTTTCATTATTTGTTAGCACTCCTCTCTGGTGGCGTGATCGGTCTGTTATTGGGGGCCACGGGAGGGGGCGGATCGTTAGTGGCCATTCCATTATTGGTCTATGTCGTTGGCGTACCCGTTCAAAATGCCACGACCATGTCACTTATCGTGGTTGGCTATTCGGCTCTCTTTGGGGCATGGCATGAGAGCCGACAGCAGCGGGTTCACTTCATCTCTGCCCTTTTATTCAGCCTGACCGGAATGGTCGGCGCTTGGGTGGGCGCTCATGGCCACCAGCTCGTTCCAGACTCCCTGGTGCTTTTTTCGTTTGGCAATCTACTTTTGTTTATTAGCATGTGGACCTTTTGGAAAAATTATGAGGGAGAACAGAACGATGTCCCGAGCGGATGCGCAAAAGAATTTTCCGGGCGTTGTGCGCTGAAAGCCCTCACGCTCGGATGGGGGGTTGGCCTGTTGACAGGGTTTTTTGGGGTCGGAGGCGGATTTCTCATTGTTCCTGCTTTGATGTTTCTCATGGGATTTCCTATTCGGTTAGCTATTGGCACCTCGCTTCTCATTATTGCTCTTATTTCCATTGGTGGAGTGATCGGCCATTTCAGGGAGGCCCACCTGGATATTGTGTTAACGGGATTGGTGTTACTCGGCAGTCTTCTAGGGTTGATGTTTGCTTCACAAGTGACGCGATCTATTCCAGCACATCATCTGAGACGGGGAGTGGCCATCCTCATAGGTGTAATCGGCATATTGTTAATCGTGGCCAATGCCAGACCTCTCCTCTTTTAAAATGGGATGGAGTGCCTTCAAGAAGAAGCTGCATCCTCCGAAACCGGTTTAAACAATAGCATCACATCCCCCAGCTCCAGTGTGTGGTTCTTTTCAAACTCCCAGTGTGAAAGTATCGTACCTTGCCGATACACCCGAAGCAGCAAATCCGGCCGCAAATCCATTGCGGACTTTCCAACATCCTGCTGGTCGGCCGTTCGTTCTTCGATACGGACCTTCCCGCCTGCCGTTAAGAAATCTTCCAAATAATCCACCAAAAAATGTTGATCCACTGCGGCGGCTAACATATATCCACCATACGTCGCCGGCGAAATAATGGTCTGTGCCCCTCCCTGGCGAAAGAGTTTGACGTTTTCTTCTTCCTTGGCACTGACAACCACCCGACAACGTGAATTCAAATTCCTGACGGTTAACAAGATAAGGGCATTCGTATCATCTCGTCCGGCGGCAATAATGACGGCCTTGGCCTCATTGAGGAACGCCCCATACTTTAAGATTCCCTCCTGCGTCGCGTCCCCTCTGAGTGCCACAACTCCCAATTCTCCAGCGACGCGTACCCGTTCTTCTCCTGGATCAATGACCAAAATATGATCTGGGTTCGTCCCCTTAGCGAGCAGTTCCTTGACGGTCGAATAGCCAGTATGACCGAATCCGCAAATGACGACATGCTGATCAAGAGACCGTTGGAGTTTTGCCATGCGAAATACCTCAGTAAATTGTCTGAACGCCAGTTGATAGGCCGTCCCTAAAAAAATGACCCAAAGAAAGATGCGGACCGGTGTGACGACGAATGCATCAATCAGGCGGGCCCGTGTGGTAACCGGCACAATGTCCCCATAACCAACAGTCGTCACGGTGACCATCGTGAAATACACCACATCTGAAAAATTTATCTCTCCATCAATTTGATCCTTGAGACCGTTGCGATCCAACCAGAGTATCCCTGTCAAAAAACAAAATAACATGGCTACCAATATAATCCGGCTCAGAAGCGTCCGAAATGGGTCAAGGTCGGTGGGCATGTACACCACCCGCCGAAAAAAGAGCCTGGAGGCTTTTCGGGAAGCATGGGTGCGGAATAAAAATGCCATATTGCCTTCTTCTCGTCCCTATTCAAAGATGCGTTAACTTTGCCCCGTTAAGGGCCACATAAAGACAAGTAGGGGAATTGAGACCAGGAGGATTAAGAGTTCCAAAGGCAACCCCATACGCCAGTAGTCCCCAAATCGATACCCCCCTGGCCCCATAACCAACAAATTATTTTGATGGCCAATTGGAGTCAAAAAGGCACAAGAGGCTCCAATCGCCACTGCCATGAGAAAGGGATCGGTATTCACCCCAAGATTCTGCGCCACCGCCACGCTCAATGGTGCCATCACGACCGCCGTCGCGGCATTATTCATGACATCTGATAACGTCATCGTTAATACCATGATGATGCCTAAGAGCATAATTGGGGGAAACCCCTCCATCATATTGACCAAGAATTGAGCTAACACGGTCGTTGCTCCACTCCGTTCCAACGCTTGCCCAATAGGAATCATGGCCCCCAACAATACTAGGACCGGCCAATCCACGGATTGATACACATCCCTCGGTGAAACAATGTTGAGAAGCACCATTCCTAAGGCCGAACAGATTAAGGCAATGGGGAGTGACGCCAATCCGGACATGGCGCTGCCCAATGCAAGAGCGAATAGCCCGCCTGCCAGCCACGCCTGTCCCGGCTTTCCTAATTGAAGTCCCCGTTCTGCCAAAGGGAGACATCCGAGCTGGCCAATCACTTCCAAAACCCTTTCCTTTTCTCCCTGCAGCAGAAGCACATCCCCCGCTTTAAACCGAAATTCCCTCAGCCGCCCACGGTAAGGTGTACCTTGACGAGAGGCCCCTAACAAGTTAATCCCGAACCGGCTTCGCAACTTGAGAGACCCCGCCAGCCGCCCAACCAACCAGGAACGATCCGGAGGCACCACGGCCTCCAATAACATATCTTCATCCCTTTTTGCGGGTGGCGCTTTTTTAGAATCCTGAATTTCTTCCTTTGGCTGGGTCCCCGTTAACTTCAAACCCAATGTGGACACAAACTTATTAATGCCTTGTGGTCCCGCCTCCAGGACGAGGACATCGCCGACCTGAATGTGTTCCCTCCAAGCCGCCCCCCGAATAGATTGGTCACCTCGCACCAATCCAATAATTAAGGCGTCGGAATCCTCAGTGGCCATTTCCAGTTCTGACAAAGACTTTCCTATTGCCTTTGAATTTTCCGGCACTTCAACTTCTGTTAAATATTCCTGTATAGAAAACAGGTCCTGTGGCGCATTTTGAGATCGTCGGGCAATGGGAATAAAGCGCCAACCCACTAACGCCACAAAGAGAATTCCCACCAGCGCCATGATTCCTCCCACCGGCGTGAAATCGAACATTCCAAATGGCTCCCCGGCCACCTCTGCCCGATAATGGGCCACGATGATATTGGGAGGTGTTCCAATAAGCGTAACCATTCCACCCAAAATCGTTCCAAAAGCCAGGGGCATTAATACTACGGCCGGAGAACGCTTGGCCTCGACGGACGACTGAATAGCCACTGGCATCAGTAATGCCAGGGCACCGACATTATTCATGACGGTTGAAATCAATCCACCCAGAGAAGATAAAACAGCCACATGGATGGACGGGGAAGAAGACGTGGCAACATTGACATAGCGCGTGAGAATTTCCACGGCTCCGGCATTACTCAACCCACGACTGATAATCAACACAGCCGCCACGGTGACGACCGCAGGATGACCAAATCCTAGAAATGCCTCTTCGGAAGGAACGAACCCCAAAAGTGTTGAGAGAAGCAATGCACTGAGGGCGACCAAGTCGTAACGCCATCGTTCCCAGATAAAGAACACCAACATGATTCCCATTAGGCCCAGGAAAAAGAGATGGTCACTGTTCACGAACGAAAAGAATCCTTTTATTTAGGGCATCGATGTTGTGGTCGGGAACCGGAAGGAAATTGCCAAAACACTCCAAGATCAGATCTTAAAAAAACTATGCACCCCTGCCTCCTCCGATCATTCGGAGACTAATGGAACCCTCTTAGTGTATCAAGGTTGGGAAAGGAATGTTCCACCATTTCAATCCAGCAGGATAAAAATGGTAGTTACGGACTAGATTGGAATGCTCATGCAGGATACCGGGGATGCAGGGCTGAATGCCGTCGTGGAGATTTCTCCCCCATCCCCTCGGACATGCTCAGTCAATAATTCAAGGAGGACTTGTCAGGTAACCTCAAGCAATCACGCCGGAATAGTCGCAGGTGATAGTATGGTAATAGGTCGAGGAATGTACCATGCCAAAGCCGTATGGCCAGGAATGTTTACCTCTAAAGGAACCCGCTTCAGAAACGTCAGAAGAACCAGGAAATTAATCTATTAGATTGATAGGTCCTCGCCGCAACGCAGCATTCGAACCTCATCCTGAACCATGAATCAATCGGTCCCTGGGAGCGTGGTCCTTCCCAGAACACAACGGGTCTTTTAAGCTTTTCAGGCCGTCAACCGAGCAACAGGAGTCCGTGGAGCTCTCCGCAGCCGCTTCCGAAATGGAATTACCTGGGCCTGAACAGGACCATCAGTGCGATGATGATTAATGACGGGGTCCATCAGGTTCCCGCACATAATACATCGATACGCTTTAATCCACAGTTCCCCCATTGCTCCCTTAATGTCCAGACAATCATCAACCACCATCAGCCCATTACATCGTACACACGTCATAACTCTACCTCCTTTGAAAGCCTCCTGCTTCCCACTCTTCTCAACGGGTGAGTCATTGCATCACGCGTGCCACGCATCACGTGATATCTCGAAAAGCACCAACTAATTAGGTGTGAATGAATGCGGAAAATGAATGGAGAACACTGGACAATCGAATGAATTTTTGGAGTCTACAATATTTTGTGATAAAAAAAAAGAGCAAACACACATTTTGTGGGTCATAGAAATATTGACTATAATTCAGGCATCCGGCTCTTCTTGAAAAATATATTTTTTGACTTTGCTCTCCGCATTTATCGACCTATGTCAGTTCAATCAAAAATATGGTGAGATTTGGCGGGCTAGTGGAATTTTTGACAGGATCCCTCATGAGCCCTCATGAGGCTGGTTGTAGGCCTGGTCCATTAGAAAGACCCTTGGTTTTGAATATGAGAACGTCAAAGGTACTCCCCAAGCTAGTAGGCCCAGTGAGCACATCAATCTCTTCTTGATCAGATTCCCTATCACCTGCTGAGCCTTTATAATCCAGAATTCCAAGATTGCGCAGCCATCTTCCTTGCGGGATAAGCCCATCCACTTCAAAACCGACCTCTTCTGCAAGGAAACAAGCAGCGGTATAATCCACATCAGCCGTCAAATCTTGTTGGCCCACAGCAAAAAACTGGTCGTATATTTGTTTCTGGTGATAGTAAGAACGAAGAGTCCCGTTTCTATGTCGATGTGAATATAAATTTTTCGCACAATCGCCATAATCGATAAAAATCACATACCCTGGATCCACAACTTTCCATATGCTTTTAAGGAATGGTTTCAACTCCAGACAAATTTCTGCGACTTGCCCTCGCCCAAGCTGCACCCTCTCGCCACTCAACCGCTCTGCTAAAGCCATGGTTGAAAGAGGCCTCGGTTGCTCACAAAACTCTCCATCCTCATCCAGGTCCACATACAATTCCAAAACTTCCTCATGTCCCATTCCCATCACACGATGAACGGGCAATGCATCAAGCACTTCATTTCCGAATACAAATGTCGGTTTTGGGGGTAAAGATTCAATATTTTGGATGGCCTGCAATCCTCTTTGCTGTTGGTTGGCTCGCAACCCTTGGCTTGGTTCTAGAACTACGTATTCACGATCGTTTTCAAGACAAGCCATTATATTGCTCCCTAACTGACCTGTTCCTCCACCTAATTCCAAGACCCGTAGGGGAACATCTACCGCCTTCTCTGCATACGTGATGGCTTTGGCAATGGCATATCCAAAGGCCGGAAATCTTGCATTGGTGTCAAACGGCCCATCAGGACTCCCAATTTTGGGTGCCTTTGCATAAAACCCCATATTTTCATCATATAAGGCCGCAGCCATAAAGTCCCTGAAGGTTATTGGCCCTTGCGTTCGAATCTTGCCCTTCAAGGCGTTGCCAAGTTCCGTATCAATCCGGTTCAAGGCATGTCCAGGCTAATTTGTTGATGGTCAGAATTAAAAGAATCATGGAATGAGGAGTAGATAGGTCATAAAAATTATGCGAGGGAAAGTGGCCATACAAAAAAAGGGTGCCATTGCTGGCACCCTTTTCCTAAGTATTCAAACCGACAAAAAGTAAATTACTTAATTACAGTCGATTTAGCCCCAGCTGGATTCGGAGTAATTTTGTTGATCGGGCCTTCAACTTCAGGCAAACGACCGGCACCAGCCGACTTTTGGATCCGAGCCCGATTTGGATCATTAACATCATTCATAGCAGCTTTGCTGCCAAATCCTTGAGAAGACAACAGACTCGTTTCTCCTCCTGCATTCGTTTGACCAGGATCATTGGCGGTAGCTTGACCCGTCACTGGAGACTTCCCAGCAGCCGGATACCCCGGGTGAGCTGGTAACAACCCTGGATTGGCAAAGGCCATTGATAGGGCGAAGGTGCTAGCACCCACCGTTCCAAGAAAAATTCCAATCCCTTTCATAAGACCGCTCCTTTGTTGGTTATGACTGGTTAACAATAGAAAATGGTCTGGATATGTACATGCCCTAATTTATTCAGATAGAAAAGGCGATCTTATTCAGATTGGCCGGTAGAGTCAAGTTTACTCAACAAAAATGGAAAAATTTGCGAAATGCCGTCGCTCAGGGACTTACTTTTTCCATTAAACCGGACGGCGAGGCCGATACGGAGTTCTCGGTCGTGGGGCTGGCATGAGAATAGTGACGGTCGTTCCCTTATCCGGCTCACTAGCGATACTAATCTGCCCCTGGTGCTCTTCAACGACTTTTTTCACGGTTGCCAAACCCAACCCGGTCCCTGATCGCTTTGTGGTGAAATAGGGTTCAAACACCTTATCCACAAACTCGGCTGGAATGGGCACTCCATCATTGGCAATAATTATCTGAAGTTCCGGTTTTCGAGCCCGGGTGAGCATGACTTCCACCCGTAAATGACCTCCCGGAGACATGGCTTCAATGGCATTTTTGAAAATACACAGGAATACATGTTGCATTTTCACTTCATCCCACCGGACTTGGGCCAACCGAGCCGGCACCTTTTTGATAACCTCAATGCGATTTACACGAATGTCCGTCGACACCAATGAAAAAGCCTTATCCAATAGATCCTGAACCCGGCACATCTTTCGGTCAAGTTCCAAGGGTTTGGCAAAATCTAGAATTTCATTCAACACGGTTTCAATACGAATCATATCCCGCATGGCACTTTCCACCCGGGTTTGCGAATCGAAATCTAGGTCGGCGTCAGTCGTAATTTCTTCTAGTTGAGCCCTGATAAACCCGATAGGTTCACGAATTTCTGTGGCCAAAAACGAACTCACTTCATGCAGTGCGGCACGTCGCTCTTCCTTACGCACATCCCCTCCCTCCGGTGGAGCAACAATCACCTGCCCCTTGAGTACAGGTTTTTCCGGTTGAACCGGGGCAACATCCATGACGGAAAGGTGACACGATGGGTCTTCAAACAATTCCACCAATTTGGTCGTAATGGCATCGAGACTTTTGGAATCGCTCCCAGTTTGATCAAAATTATTAGGAGTTTTTGACGCTAACGTGACGGTACCCGCCACTCGTCCCCTGACGTAAAAAGGAACGACGATTGTCGACGCGAAGCGATCACGATACAGCTGCTTATAGTCATGAAACCGCCCTTGGGTCGAAGCCAGATTATTGTCACAGCGAGGCTTTCGATGGCGAACAGACCACCCGGACGCCGAATCATCTAGAGAGAGAAGCTGCCCCGGGGTCACATCCCGTTTCTGGGTTCCGAATACACCCAACACTTCCAGCGTCGCGGCAAGAGGGTCATAAATGCTGACCCACCCACGATCAAAAGACAGGCCCCCCTCCACGTCTTCTGTCAAAATACTCCCTATCCGCTCTTGAACCTCCGCAGTTGAATAGGTTCGAGCCACCGTGGCATGACCCTCTTCCACAGCCAATGACACAGGTTCATTACCCACGAATGGCTTACTCAAAATCAGTGAAGAACCAAATAGCCCCGCTTTCTTTAATTCTGTAGAAATATGCGAGACATTGGTTGAGAGAGTCGTCTTTTCCCTTTTGGTCAGTGCGGAGTTTTCTCTCCTGGCCAGCACCAGCGTGCCATATACCCGGCCCCCAAACTTTAGCGGTAGGACTAACGCGACCTTGCTCCCAGGAGTGACCATGCGAACTCTGAGTACGCTCTCCAACTCCCCGCCACCCCCGTTACGGACAGCGACACTTTTCAAATCCTCCATTGAAAGCGCACGAAGAATCGCGCGGACTTCCCTTGGAGAAAACCCCCGGGAAACCTGCTCGACTAATGGTCCACCATCATGAGTCATAATCGCAACTAAGACCGCTTCCATCCCGACCTCATTAACCACAGAGGTCAGAATCTTTTGAAGGGTACTTTGTTGCTTGGCTGCTAGTGTGGGTTCAAGACGATTGGACATGCATGCGTTTCCTCTCAGAATATTTTCGCACAATGACAGTGTGGGATATGCCGATGGTTAAGGGGAAAAGGTTCTTTCCCAAACCCTCTATATATTCCTAAATCTCTCATCAACGCCAGAATGGAACTTCCAAGTGGTTGTCCCGTTAATTAATATGGCGAATTTTTCGACCGGATGAAGGATGAGTGACAATTTCGATTCGGCCTTGCTCGGAAATCCAGAGATTTAATACTCCACTGACCAAACTAATAATGAGCGCGCCACCCACCGCTGGCCAAAATCCTGAGATAATGAATCCCTTGACCAGGATTGAGACTAGATAAAGGAGAAATCCATTGATGAGAAGCATGAACAGCCCCAACGTAACGAAAATAAATGGAGCTGAAAGCAGATAAAGCACGGGGCGGATGATGGCATTAAGAAAGGCGAGGATAATCACTGCCGCGATCCCCGACGCAACCCCCGTGATTTCAATGCCTGGGATAATCTGGCTTGCCAACAAAACCGCAAACCCCGTGATCCCGCAACGAATAAGAAAACCCTTCATGGCTGCATCATACCGGCCCTGCGGTCGTGGCCTCAAGCCGTGGCCACCAATAGTAGGGAACACCTCTTTGGGACAGGGGATTCATTCTGAAGATTCCTTGACTCTGTAAGCGAACAATCCTCGCCACAAAGTATTAAGAAGAACCGCAGTCAGGGGTACAAAAATAAAGCTTCCCACGATACCCATCAGCATTTCACCAATCCAGAAGGTCATCCCCAAGTTAAAGGCCAGGACACCGTAATAAAGGCCAATTCCTAGTATCAATTCCCATTTCACTACCATTCGGGGAATGGGGTCTGTGGCATTTGTGCCCCGCTCCATCAAGCGGAAGCCGAGAAGGGAGAGAAATCCGACCACGGCCCATCCCGCAAAATTCGCGAGGGGAACACCAAAATAAATCCCCTCCTGGTGGTAACCGTAAATATTTCCCAGAAACCATCGTTCACCCTGAAGGGCTACTGGATCGATCACCACATCCGAAAAGGTAAATAACACCACCGTTAATCCCACAACAGGCCATGAGTTTCTTAATTCCGGATCGAATAGCCATCCCTGTTGGTCCACCCCTTTTGCAGGGGGTAACACGAAAATGAGAGCCAGGCAGTAACTGGCATATAATAAAAATGAGAATGAGATGGAGTCCATGAACGGGATATTGGAAAGATACAACTCATGGTCCTGAGTTGAACCCGTATAAAAATAATCGCCAAAGGGGATCCCGATCCGGGTCGAGGCATATTCACAAATAAAAGCAATTGCCCACGTGAGGCCAAAGAATCTGACGGCCCGCCGCCATCCTAAAAGTTGTTGCCCGCTATATAGGGAGATCCCTAAAAAGACAAAGACATAGGGCCTGAGTATGAACGTGTTTGCGAGAAGATAAACGTATTCCAAAGGATAAACGTATTCCAAAGCTTAGATTTGTCGATGGGAAATGGCTCAGACTTGAGAAGGGGAGTCAGGCATATCCATGTTGGCGAAACCACTCTACCGCCTTATTCAAAGCCGTTTCCACGGACGTTTGGGGAAGAGCCAACTCCTGGCGTGCTTTCGTGCAATCATAATGCATGTGATATTTGGCCATCCGCACCCCTTCCAAAGGAATTCTTGGTGAACGATGGGTCACCAAATTGGCAATCCATTGATTTAGATGCGCTAGGGGAAGCACCAGCCTCCAAGGCAATCGAAGGCGTGGAGCAGGCATTCCGGTTAGTCGACTGAGTATTTGACACACTTCTTTCAGTGTAAGATTCTGATTGCCCAGAATATACCGCTCCCCAACTCGACCGCACTCCATCGCCCGGATATGCCCGATGGCCACATCCTCAACATCCACCAAATTCATCCCGGTTTCTATATATGCCAACATTCGACCACGCATAAAATCCACAATAATTTGGCCGGTTGGAGTGGGCTTGACGTCCCGTTCTCCCACTGGGGCCGTTGGATTGACAATAACCACAGGCAACCCTTCTTGAGCCATGCGGAGGACTTCTTGCTCCGCCAAAAACTTAGATCTCTTATAATCCCCTGCCAGTTGGGCCAACGTTGGAAAGAGCGTTTCATTCCCAAGGCCCCCTTGATCGGGCAACCCGATCGCACCAATCGTACTCGTGTAGACGATTCGTTGAACACCTGCCTCACTTGCGGCACGAAACAAATTTTTGGTCCCTTCGACATTGATGGCATAAAAAACAGAAGGGTTTTGATCCCACAACGCATAATGCGCCGCCACGTGATAGAGCCCTTCGCAGCCGGCAACGGCTTTCTTGAGGGACAAGTAATCCTGCAAATCCCCATAAACGGTTTCGACTGGTAACCCTTCAAGATTTTTCAGATTGCTGGTGGGTCGAACCAGGACACGGACCTCATCGCCTTTCGCAACAACTGCCCGTGTCACCGCAGCCCCAATGAAGCCGGAAGAACCTGTAATGAGTACTTTCATAAAATTCGGGTGTTGCCAAGGAGTTTAATAGCAACCCAACATGACCTACACCGACAAAACTGTTGTAAATGAGAAGGGTTGGGGAAAAACCTAAAGTCGCTTCAAGACCGTCGCGCCATTATATAGGTGGCAATGTCTCGTAGGGGGTCGGCCTGCTTATCAAAGGCATCTAATCGGGTTATCGCCCGCTGGACACACTCCTCTCCCAGTTGCCTGGCACCTTCAACCCCAAAAAAAGAGGGATAGGTCTGCTTCCCTCTTCTTTCATCAGTCCCTGCGTCCTTTCCCAATTCCTCCCGTGTCCCCACCATATCCAACACATCATCGGCAATCTGAAAAGCCAGCCCAATATCCTCTGAATAGTCCGTTAGGCACTGCATTTGCTGTGTCTTGGCCTCACCAATAATACCGCCGATCCGCACTGCAGCGCGAATCAGACGTCCCGTTTTACAGGTGTGGATTTGCTGGAGGTGAGGTAAGTCAATCTCCTGGTTTTCGGCCTGAATATCCATTACCTGCCCCCCCACCATTCCCTGATGCCCAGAACCATGTGCCAGTTCCCGCACAATGTCTAACTGCTGAGCAGCAGAAAAAGCCTCTGTGCCATCAACTTGACTGCATAACTCAAACGCCATGGTCAACAATGCATCTCCTGCCAATATCGCCATACCATCACCAAAAACTTTGTGGTTGGTTAATCGGCCTCGCCGATAGTCATCGTTATCCATCGCCGGGAGATCATCATGAATAAGAGAATACGTATGAACGAACTCCAAGGAAGCGGCGAACGGCAACATGGCATCGCGGTCATATCCCAGGGCTTGGGCAGTGGCAATGGTCAAAATCGGACGAATGCGTTTACCTCCACCCAGAAGGCTATATCGCATGGATTCATACAGTCGTTGAGGATGGACCGAAAGCAGGGGGACGCTCCGCTCCAGAAACTGGTCAACCCGTTGGCGCTGCTGGTCTAAGTAGGCTTGAATGTTCACAAAGGAACGAATAGAGGCTGTGGAAGGATAGAAAAAATAGTTCGTGACCCTATCAAATGGATTTTTGGAGTGTCAAATGATGTGTCTATAACTTGGGAGCATTAGCTCAGTAAACGGTTCCAAAAAAAATTCTTCATTGTTTTCACCTGAATTACTCAGTATACTTTTCTGCCATGAGCATTCGAAACCGAGCCGGAGATTGGGAACCCCTGTTGTTGGGCATTGAACCCGAAATGTGTGGGGTGTGTCACGAAGGCCTATACCGGAACCTTACCATGCTCCGCGGAGGATGGTCTCGTTGCAGCATTTGTGAACATTTCGTCCATTATAGTTGTCTGGCCAGCGGGAAGGTCTCCTATCTGAAAAGACGCCCGCGTGTGTGCAAAACTTGTGCAGACCAGCAGACTTTCACCCAACCTGCCATGTCCACGCCTTCGGTGCCTGCCGAAGTCAAATAATGGAACATCCAGGGCATTCAACCCGACCTGCTATGGGTTCTCCTCGACTCTCGGCATCATTTCTCCATTTTTTTCTGGCTCCCATCCTCTGCGCATTTAGTGGCTTTCATACTGCCAGCTATCTCTTCGTCGGTCTCTACACGTGGCCTCGAACCAGTCGGGTGTTTGTCCTGACCATTGGTATGCTTATTTTTTCCTATGAATTCATTTATAAGAACCAGTCTTTACCTCCTACTTCCACATGGAAATATTCTCCCTCTGAATCGGTCTTCTATACCTGTGCTGTTCCCTATATAATAGGAGCAGGAACACTCTTGGTCCTTGCGGGCCTGTGAGAATAGGGCAGCTTTTCTGCCAATACCCTTGAACCTGTTTGATCTGCACTTCTAGAGAGGATTCAACCATGAAAAATGTGGAATTGACTGTCAATGGAACTATGCTAACTATTACGGTAGACCTGTCGAAGGATTTTGGTCCTTCTTCATCTGGGAAAACGACGATCATTGCCTCAACCGAAGGCAATGTTTCGATTCCCGATCGAGAAGAAAAAATCGGGCTGAATATTTACAAGAAAAAATCCTAGACTTTTTCAGCAAGCTCGGCTTTTAGAATCTTCTAGTAACACCTGCCCTGTCCACGATTCCTTGACTTTCATCACGGCTTGCGGAGTACCCTCCGCCACCACACATCCTCCTTGATCTCCACCTTCCGGCCCCAAATCAATGACCCAATCCGCGTTCTGAATCACATCCACATTATGCTCAATCACGAGGACCGTATTCCCCGTCTCCACTAACCGGTCAAGCACATCCAACAACCGTTGAATATCTACAAAATGTAGTCCCGTCGTCGGTTCATCCAGAATATAGAGCGTACGACCAGTGGGTCGTTTCGAGAGCTCCTTAGAAAGCTTGACCCGCTGGGCTTCTCCCCCGGACAAAGTGGTCGCCGATTGCCCGAGTTTAATGTAATGCAGACCCACATCTGATAAAGTTTGCAGTCGAATCCGCAGTGGCGGAATGTTCACGAAAAACTCCAGGGCTTCAGCCACGGTCATGTTTAAGACATCTGCGATCGTTCGCCCCCTGTAGGTCACATCCAAGGTTTCGCGATTGTACCGTTGGCCATTACAGGCCTCACAGGTTACATAAATATCTGGGAGAAAATGCATTTCAATTTTTATGAGGCCATCACCCTGACAAGCCTCGCATCGCCCACCCTTGACATTGAAACTGTAGCGGCCTGGCTTGTAGCCTCGCACTCGAGACTCCGGTAATTGCGCGAACAGATCACGAATAAAACTAAAGAGGCCGGTATAGGTGGCGGGATTCGAACGCGGGGTCCGTCCAATCGGGGACTGATCAATATCAATAAGTTTATCCAGCTGATCAAGCCCACGTATTTCCCGGCATCCCTCAAACACCGGCTTCTTCTGGGAAAAACCCTGTCCCAGCGACCGGAACAACACATCTACGACCAAAGTGCTTTTCCCTGACCCTGACACCCCGGTGACACAGGTCAGGAGGCCCAATGGAAAATTTACGGTCAGATCCCGAAGATTGTGCTTTTCCGCGCCCACGACGGTCAAAAATCCTTTGGCGAGCCGTGCACGATGAGGCAAGGACACCCGGCGATTCCCATTTAGATATTGGCCGGTCAGCGAGGTGGGGTGAGCCATTACCACCGCGGGAGATCCATGGGCGACTAATTCTCCACCCTCCACGCCAGCTCCTGGCCCTAAATCCAATACATAATCGGCAGCGCGCATGGTCTCGGCGTCGTGCTCCACCACCACGACAGTATTCCCCATATCACGCAATCGTAACAACGTTTTGAGTAACCGTCGGTGATCCCGCTGATGCAACCCGATACTGGGTTCATCCAGAATATACAACACGCCTACCAATCCCGATCCGATTTGCGTAGCCAATCGAATCCGTTGCCCTTCCCCTCCGGACAAAGTGGCAGAGGGACGATCTAACGTGAGGTAGCCCAATCCGACGTTGAGTAAAAACTCCAGCCTCTCCCGAATCTCTTTCAGCACTCGCTCCCCAATCATCTGTTCGCGATCAGTGAGGTTCAACGCATTCATAAATGCCAAGGTATTCCGCACAGACAGATGCGTCAGTTCAGCAATAGACTGCCCTCCAATTTTTATGGCAAGGCTTTCCTTCTTCAGTCGGCCTCCGCCACACTTCTCACATGGGGTATCGAAGGTCCATTCCTCCCAATCCGAATGAGTTGAAGCTTCATACCCAATCCCATCGCATCCATCACAAGCACCATGGGGACTGTTAAATGAAAAAATTCTTGGGGAAATTTCTGAATAGCTGACACCACACTGAATACATGCCAGGTGTTCGCTATAGACACGGACTTGATCATCTTCTGTCAGCACCCCAACGAGGCCGTGCGCCAACTTGAGGGCCGTTTCTACCGAATCTGCCAAACGACGCGACACCCCGGGCTCTGACTTGACGATGAGTCGATCAATCACAATCTCTATTGTATGTTTACGTTGTTTATGTAAATGAATAGACTCCCCGAGATCCCGAATGGCTCCATCAATGCGAGCCCGAACAAATCCGGCCTTGCGAGCTGCCAATAATTCTTTGCGATATTCGCCTTTGCGTCCTCGCACAATGGGTGCCAGAATATGGATTTTTGTGCCTAGAGGAAGCCCGTGAATGGCATCCACCATTTGTTGGACCGTTTGCGCTGCAATGGCATTCCCACAGAGGTAGCAAAAGGGCTGGCCGATTCTGGCAAACAACAGACGAAAATAATCATAGATCTCTGTCACCGTCCCCACCGTGGAACGGGGATTTTGACTTGTCGTCTTTTGTTCGATGGAAATGGCAGGTGAAAGCCCTTCAATGGAATCCACATCAGGTTTCGTCATTTGGTCAAGGAATTGCCTGGCATAGGCGGAGAGTGATTCGACGTATCGCCGCTGGCCTTCAGCATAAATCGTGTCAAATGCCAAAGACGACTTACCTGATCCACTTAGGCCCGTAATTACCACCAACTGATCCCGAGGAAACTCCAGGTCGAGATTCTTGAGGTTATGTTGACGAGCGCCCCTAATCACGATTGAGTTGTTCATGGGAGGCGAGTATATCATACGAATCCCCTTGACTGTGGCTTCTCTTTGAACAATGGAATTGACCCTTACACAAAAGGTCGGATACAATCTGGCAGGCTTTATGTATCTATTTTGAATAGACGGAATCGTATTCTTTTCCCCAACCTTACTTTCATTTCCCTTGATGAGGAATTTCATGAAGAATCTGAAAACAGCATGTATCTTGACTGCCACTATTATTCTGACGAGTCTTTTTTCGCTTGCTCCACCAGCATGGGCCGCCAAATACGAACTCACCCGAAACAGCATTGAGGATGCCAAGGATGTGGATGCCGGAGACATTTCCCTATTCCGCGTAAAACTCGGAGATGCTGAAGCTATCGCCGTTGAAGCCCTCGTGGAAGCAAGGATTTCTGGCGTTCGGGCAGAGCAAGAAGGTACCTTTATTCTTCTTTGGGACAAGGAAAATCCAACTGGTGCAATGGCAGGAGTCCGTATCACGGACGGGAAAGTAGATTTAATTTTTATAAACAATCGGTTTGCCCATAAAGTCCGTGGGATTTTCCGACACATCCTCGGGGCCAAATCCACAAAAGAAATCCGTGACCTGCTGGGACCAGAGGATTTCCCCAATGAAACACTAATGGGCGCCAAACTCTTGTATGAAAAGCAAGGGTTTCTCGTGAATTTCCTTGAACGGCAAGTAAATGTTGAATTCTGTCTTGGCTGTCAGGATCTATTTTCAGGATTCTAGGAACCCTGTTGGGGGCTGCAGTTTCATCTCACTTCCTAAGTCTCAATCTGCTTTCAATTTTTAAGTCATTTCCCAAAGGAGGAATTCGTCCTCCCTCTTCTGTTTTCCCAACGTCGTCAAGAATGCCGTTCTTTTAATTTTTCTGTTTAGACTGATTCCCTTTATGGACGACCGAATTCTTACCACCCATCTCATAGAAGAAGAGCAAGGCCTTGAGGGGACTCTTAGGCCTCAACGCTTAACGGAATATATCGGGCAGGAGCGGATGAAAGAATCGCTTCGGGTCTGTATTGACGCGGCGACGGGAAGAGGAGAAGCCTTAGACCATGCCATTTTCTATGGGCCTCCGGGATTGGGTAAAACCACCATCGCTCACATCATCGCCAAAGAAATGGGAGGCACGATTCGTTCTACCTCCGGGCTGGTGCTCACCCATGCGGGAGACCTAGCCGCCATTTTGGCTAATCTTCAACCACGGGATGTTCTGTTTATCGATGAAATTCATCGATTACCGCCAGCAGCCGAAGAGGTCTTATATCCCGCCATGGAGGACTACCAAATCGATTTGGTGATTGGACAGGGCCCCTCACTGCGCACCATGAAATTAGATCTCCCGCCTTTTACACTCATTGGAGCCACCACACGAGCGGGCTCACTCACCTCTCCTCTGCGAGAACGCTTTGGACTAGTTTATCGATTGGATTATTATTTACCTGAAGAGCTGCAGGTCATCATTGTGCGTTCCGCTAGACTGCTCGGCGTCCACATTGATGATGAGGGGGCAGGGGAAATTTCCTGCCGGGCTCGTGGGACTCCCCGTATTGCTAATCGGTTAATCAAGCGTGTGCGTGACTTCGCGGAAGTCAAAGCCCAAGGACGTATCACGAGATCGGTCGCACAGGAAGCTTTACAATGGCTAGGCGTCGACCATGCGGGCTTTGATGAAATGGACCGCAAAATACTATTGACCATAATTAAAAAATTCAAAGGGGGACCGGTTGGCATCGACGCCTTGGCTGCAGCGATCCAAGAAGAAAAATCCACCATAGAAGATGTGTACGAACCTTTTCTACTTCAATCCGGATATCTGGATCGAACGGCCCGAGGCCGACAAATCACCTCAAAAGCTTTGCAACATTTTGGAGAAAATCCTAATCTCTTTTCGATGGGGATCTGACCAGATCTTCCCTCCTACCTTTAATCTATACAACTTTCACTTTCACTTTCCCTCTCGCACGTTTGTAAAAAAATAACCGACCCCTCCCTCCCCTTCCTTTGCTGTATTGACGGTATCCGAAAAATGACCGGTATAGTAGGTAAAACTGACAAACAGGCCATGAGTCAGATGAAATGAATCTGTTCTGTCTTATCCATTTATACGAAAGTGAGGGGATTTCCTAATGAATATAGGCGCCTTATCATCAATTTATTTTTTTTACAGAAAGACCTCCCTATCATTGAAGTCTTTATCCCTGAGGAATGTCGTTTTTCTGGTCCTTTTCTGTTCCCTGAGCCTGGTAAACTCAGTCTCGGCAAATGAACTACATATCGAGTTTGGGAATTCCTGGGTGGAAGATGGCTACATTTTCCATGTGGACATTCAATTACCGCCCTACAATGTTTATTGTACAACATCTGGGAGAGGGTACATTGGCTTTAACGTGTATTATGAAGACACGAGAAGCCTGGAAGGAGAGTGGGCCTTTGGTATCGCTCCGTGGCCTGAGGGGCTTGCATCTGATTCCAAAGTGGGGTCACATATGACTGCTGTGGCTCCTCAAGTATATTGCACCAGTTTTTCCCCTTGTACAATTGAGAATATTCAAATCGTAAAGGCTTGGTGCCCACCACTAGAAGGAGAAAGTTTTTATGCACAATAAATCTGCACCATCCTTTGTCTTCCCAGAAACACCCATCTATTTTCATGCTACATAAAAACATTTAGTAAATACATTATAAGAAAACCTGTCTATTCCACAGCAGGAGTTACTCTATACATTAAGGGAAATTTAAAAAATTCTCAGTATTAGGGAAGGCTACCTTGCAGGCCCAACAGGCCGAGTTCCGGAATCCAGGATGGCTTCCACATCTTGCATTCCCATTTTCGCACGATCGACATATAATTGGTAGGCCAAGCCTTGGTAGGTTTCAATAATCCGTTGGTAGGTACCCAGGGCTTTGTTGTACCGTTGGGATTCCGAAAAGTAACGGGCCAAGGCTAACCAATTCTCCGCAGCTGTCTCTTTTGCTGTTTTGATAATTTTCCATTCCTGCGTTCTCTCACCCTGCCTCATCTGGCCCACACGACGGAGCAAGCGCTCTTCACTTCTTAGCGCCAGTTCCTCGATCTGTTCATTATCTGCCACAGCCTGGGCAGGCTGATGGGATTGCAAATGGCCATAGAACATTTCCACATGGCCTTTAATGACATCCGCCTGTTGCTGATACCTGTCTCCTGTGCATGCGGAAAGGGTACTTACCATGAGTAGGGCACAGAACATTTTCAACCAGACACGCCTCTTCATGCCAGAACCAGAATTGAAAATATCGTTGTTCATGTTTTCCTCGCAAATACAACAATGGTCACTTTATTTTTCCCCGCTCCAACAGGCATCCTCGATAGGATCTCGTCCGTAAAAATCAGCAAGTTTTACTATTTGGCGAAGACCACAAGACTCTCCACGTCTTACCCAGTTCAAACTTTGCCGGATGGATTGCCGCGATTATTGACGACTAAGGCTATGATTCGATCAGTCAACGCTTCTTTTACTCCTCATAAAATCTGCAACTCTCACTCCTGACTTTAAAAAATCAACCGGGGCGCAATGGCGGATGCCTGAAATGTACTCAGGTGATCGCCATAATACAGCCCAAATACAATGACCCCATCATCAGGATTTAATAAAGGTCATGCAGGAACATGTAAGCGGACTATTAACAACCCAATTAACAATAATGTTCGTTTATAAATACTTGATTTACGGGATTGTCGCGAGCCTTGATGCCGACGTGCGGACGACTTTCGCCATATTGCCAAGCCATCAAAATGCCTGGGGTATTGATTCCTATACGACTGATGCCTTGGCCTCTCCCATCGCAATTTCTGTCATGCTCGTATCTCACGCCTGCAGTTCACTACATTGCTTCCCTCCACAAGGATGAGCTGTGGTCATTGCCCGGATCTCTGATTGCCCTAACCCTGCTAACAGGGGAATTCTGAATCTTATCATCCCCCAAACTTTATCATCCTATTGCATCCCCGGCTATTGTCGGCTTGCTCCCAAAGTGCCCTTCACGTAGACTGACTTCCTTTCTGTCCTCAGAAACGACAAGAAACATGCTCCACATATTCTTCCTGCCGGTCACAGCAGTTCGACTCTCCCATTATCGTTTTTTGATTGCCTTCCTTGCCATAGGGCTTCTCTTTGGACTGTCCTGTTTGGCAATTGGAGAGACTCACCCACCTCCCGACGAAGTTGATGAGCATATTGCACATATCGCCGACTTGGCCAAACCCTCTCCACAAGTTCCGATTCCAGAAGGGATGTTTTTGATGGGAACCAATCGTCGAGACGATATTCGCCATAGCCTTGAAATGCATTATGATGACACAGAATTTCCTCAACGTCCCATTTGGGTAGATGGATTTTCCATGGATCGCTATGAAGTCAACTTAGGCGAATACTTGGCATTTCTACTCACAACCAACAGGCAGGTCTCTCAGGAATTACGGGAACTCATTTGGCACCTCCATAGCGTGCATTTCATCCCGGATCAGGCACTCGCTTCATGGCCGGCCCTCTACATCACATGGGAGGAAGCCAATGCATTTTGCGAACATCATAACAAGAGACTGCCGTCGGAAGCTGAATGGGAGAAAGCCGCAAGAGGGGAATCTGCCCGCATCTTTCCTTGGGGTGAGATGGACCCGACAGCGGACTTAGCCGTATTCGGGCAATACCACGTCCATGAAATTCCTCTGGTTGCTGCCGTGGATAGCTTCGAGGATGGCCAAAGTATTTATAAAGTATTGCATTTGGCTGGCAATATCGCGGAATGGGTTAATGATTGGCTGGGACCAGATTATTACCCCATCATGCCAGAAAAGAATCCGCCTGGTCCTAAAATGGGGCGCTATAAGGTTGTGCGCGGGGGCTCATGGAAAAGCCGGCCCGTTATGTTGCGTGCAGCGACTCGAGGAGGGGCCTTTCCAGAAGAACGTTCTGCGAACATCGGTTTCCGCTGTGCTCAGTCCCACCCCTAACACAGTTCATTTCCTCATCAATTTCCTAGAAGCCTGGTCAATCTAGATTTTCAACAGAATCAGGGCAGGGAGACAAAAGCCTCTCTGCCCTAAATCAAATTGAGTGCGCTATTAATGTGCTGGCGTATGAGTCACGGTAAGATTGAAATGCGCGGCTGAATATCCCCGCACCTTAACATGAACCGCAGTCCCGTTGGTTGGCACATCCAGGACGCACTTTTCTTCCGCACCCGACAGATAGGGACGGCAATCATAAGCAGTCGTTGTCGGATCCTGATTGAACCGAACATAGAGATCTGGATCACCAGGGTTTGCCTCTCCATGCATAACCACTTCCACTAATGTTCCCGGAACCACCCCAAAGGGACCATAGATTTGCTCTGCATTCTTGGCCACACTTTGTCCGACAACAGTTTCCGTTTTGGGTCCGCAGGCTATGGGCCCCGACGGTTCGTCGGGCCCCTGACAAATCGAGGCATCAATGGTGAATCCCTGCGCAGGGCCATACAAACACGCTGACCCATTATTATCGATGTTGGTCAGGGTCAACGCCCAATCCCCTTTGCCGTTACATTGCGGATAATGCATGACCGAGAAGGCATCGTAACTGGTTAACGGCCGCCAATTATTATCTTCGAAACACGCACCCGAATCCGGGCGGGTATGTTCATGCCGGAACCCAAGCGTATGTCCTAATTCATGCCGCAATATTCCTTGTAACGATAGCTTGCCATTTGGATCCAATTGAAATGAACTATTATCCACCAAGACATTTCGTGAGGAGCGTGGTTCATTGGGGAAAAAGGCTCGGGCCAGGTATTGGCCATTCACGTTAACCGGGCGCACATCAAAAACCACATTCTGGTTAGACGCCGTGCAAGAGTCATCCTCTCCCCCTACATAAATGAAATCAACCGCAGCCACCGCCTCCCATGCATTGCCGGCCGCCTCTATGTCGGATTTCATCTTCTCATAATTCGCGCCAAAAGTTTTACTGACACAGTAGGTCAGTTGTCGTTTTTCTACTGAATTCCAAACTGCGTCCTGACCATTGACTTGATGAACGGTTAATTTCGTTCGAACCCCTTCGCGAGAGTTGATCGACTCCTTTATCCTGGTTTCAAAAAATTCCTGTAGGAGTTTTTCATTGAGAATCGGTGTATCTCCATTCACAATATATTTCCCGCCTTCAAATGGTTCTTTATACGTCTGGGCTTTAAACTCCTCAAAGGGTTTGATGTTCCACTCGTCCCGTTTTTGTTTTGCGTTATCCGACAAAATTTGTTTGCCCTGGTCTGGTGAATTTTTTGGCCCATTGTCAACCACTGGCAGGCGAGTTGTATGGAGTTGTGAACAGGCGGCAAATCCGATGACCATTCCTACCGCCATGAATGCCCGCGTGAAATACCATCGATAACTTTTCATAATTCAGCTCCTTTGAATGTAATGATGAACCTCCCTGCTGATTAACACGGGAGCCTGGGAAACCATTAGATGGCATATACCGCAAAACAAATTCGTGGGGTATAGAATTTGGTCATGGGGAACACGGCTCAACTTTTACGTTGATCAAATCCACTCCCTGACCTAATAGCTGAATTTGTTCAATCATTGAATGAGCCGATTCCGTATCAGAAAATTCCGCGCAGAGCCTGGTCTCTCCTTCTATGCCAATACGTTGCTCAACCATCCGCCGGACCTCCCCGCGTTCCTGGGCAGACTTGAGAAGGGTGCGAGATTGGGCTAGCACTTCCCTGGCCTGATCAGGTACCCCTTTCCCGCGGGAAAGAGCATAAACAGAAATACTTTGTGGGGCAGGAGCCAGGGCTTCCGGAGGCTTAGCCTCTGCACATCCCTTGCTGCCCCCCATCATCATGACCCCCATCACCAACAGTGTCAGGACAAGTCTAAGAGACCCAATTGATCCGATTCGCCTAAAAGGAAACAGTCGAGCATCCTCCGATGGTGTGTATGTCATAACCTATTCCTTTCATAAAGCAAGACCTATTCCCATGATAATGCAGTATGACATACACGGGGGGCGAAGAAAAAACCTAGGGAATATCCAACGCGGATTCTTCTTTGCCGATCTGTCACCTTATCCTTGGCTATTTCTCCATTCTCCCTTTTCGATACACATTGTATCTAATTGGATAAAATCCCTAGTAACCAATTCATTCGGGGGCAATTTTCCTTTGGACCATTGGCTCTCAAAATTTCCGTATGCCTCATGACCAATTAAATAAATCTCGCCCTTATCCATTTTACTTGGACTGGCATGGACCACTAACCCGGAAGGAGGCAATCCCGTCTGAATGAAAGGGTTCTGAAGAAAATTCCAATTTCTAAAAACTTAAAGGAGGGCAGGAGCACGAGTCACCAAATGGTGCAACCTCGCCTGATGACTATCACAGGGCTCAGATCCCAAAGCGGACTCCTGAGTGACAACAATCGCTTCAGGGAGAAGTTCCCAATGACGCAAATCCGGACGTACGGTATTCTGAAACACTGTGGGAGCAACTTGCATTAACTGCGCGCCACCCAGAATGGACAAGGCACACAAATCATCGCTGCCTCTTCCTCCAAGTGACGCTGCACCCGCACAGCCACCAATAGCCACACCGACCCCCAGAGAAAAGGGCACTAATCCATAAACCACGCCGACAGGCAAACGAATCCAACTCTGAATGTTCAAAAGAGGGTGGTAAGCATGGTCATGCCTGTGCGCGATTTTTGCAAACCAACTTTCCGTTGAAAGACGTAGGCCCGTTTCAGAAACACACAACCCCTGAAAAGGCGGCTTGGGTTGAATCACAAAGTATCCATTCGGAGCGCCAAACAATTTGAAATCCCAATCGACCTCAGGAAAGCGACCAATCCCATAGACCTCCCACCGGGTGGTCGGACGAGCACCCTGATCCAGCCTGATCACCTGCTTTTGGGCAAACGATTGAAGAGCAGGAGGTACATGCAGAAGAAAAGAACTGGTGGGCTCCGCCAGCCTGAACCAATCGGTTCTGGCATCTCCTGGTTCACCCAGGACTTCCCATAGCACAGCGGAAAGCACAAGATTGACGGGGTCTTCCCCAAAATTATACAACGGGGCGAATAGTTCATGGTCCAATCGCCGTAATTCCACTTTGGCCTCCTCAACATGTCCCGACCTCAGATAACTCGCAGCAAACAAAACACTTAAATACGCCCGTTCATATGATTCCAATACATACTCCGTAAGTACCCCATCTGATAAAAAAACCCCGGCCATTTCCCGAGAAAAAGAAAAAGTCTTATCGCGAAAACCAGATTGGGCTTGTTCCGTGTACTCAATGACTGCGGCATCGCATTTTTGGGAAAAGGCCAGACTTAAGAGATTCAACACCTTAATCCGATTAGACCAATCAACGTTGGAACGAAGAATCCCACATTCATCCTTAAATGTTGTTTGTATCTCTTTCATCTGACAACCCAAAATAGACAGAGAAACCACCACTCCCACCCACCTCAACACAAACATCATCCGGCCCACACGGGTAAAGAGATATATTTTTTTCGATCCTGGATTACTGAAAGAGTTTTTCATAGATGCAATGCTTAGGCAGGAACAATGCAATCAAATCTTCATACAGTGATGGAATATATCAGACCACAACAGAAGATGTCGGACAGGAATCGTTTCTGTGGCAATGACGAGGGTGGAAGAACCCCGATCAAACAGCCCAACGAGAAAATGACATTTCCATCCCCTCTACCTCCTCCCCATTATCCCATAGAAGAAAATAACTAAAGAGTGGTTTTAGGACAAAACGACGAGGGGGGGGAGGAGTCTCATGGAGTTTTGGCAGTACTCTTGCGAAGAGTCCCCTGAATCAAAAGGCAGCCTAGCCCCCTTTCAGTCCCAAGACTATAAAACAATGTCCAGAAAGGGGGTGGGGCGGGATGACTACAAAAAGATTATGACTTTCCCCATAACTCTTCCAAACGCTGTGAACGACCACAATTCCATTTATAAAATTTATAGCGGACCGGATTCTTTTTATAAAAATCCTGATGATAGGCTTCAGCGGAGAAGAAGACCGAAACTGGAACAATCTCGGTCACAATTGGTTGGGGAAAGGACTTTGAACTTTCTAACGCCTTTTTGGATTCATCAATTAACATTTTTTGCCCTTCGTCATGGTAGAATATTGCGGTCCGATATTGATTACCATGATCACAGAACTGGGCATTCGGGGTTGTAGGATCAACATTATGCCAAAACACCTCCAATAAATGTTGATACGTGACCTTGGTAGGATCGTAGGTCACTTCAACGGATTCAGTATGACCCGTTCCTCCGGCCGAAACTTGTTCATATGTTGGATTGGACAACTGCCCTCCCGTATACCCTGAAACAACCGATACCACGCCATCAACTTTTTCATACACTTCTTCCATGCACCAGAAGCAACCTCCTGCAAATGTAGCCTTGGCATATTGACTTTCCTCGGCGGCAAGATTTCCATGATGGATGACTGTCATTCCCTCTATCAACAGTGCCACCAATCCTAGACTGAATAAATGAGATAGTACCCGCTTCATTAGTACCTCCAGATTTTCACCCCTTCGTTCAAGAATTATCGGCCTCTTAGTTAAGCAAAATATCTTTATTCCCATGAAGATAGGATTACTCCTTAGTCTCAATACACTGAATTGCGTTACATGGCCTGATTCCTAGTGAATGGCCACAGTCCTCACTTGTATCATTTTGGGTATCCTTTGTGACTTTTGGATACTGATATTCGATTATTTCAACACTTGCTCATCAGAAATAGGCACCGGAGTTACTGAGTTTCAGATGGGTCGGCTGCCTGCCAACACCTTATTTAGTTCTTATTTCACCACAATTCCTCTGTGGTTATAAACGCACAGGGAACCTGTGCTTGGAATCACGCAGATTCACTCAAGATTTTTCCACATAGGAAAATTCCTCCAGCTCCTGAGATTGTTACCATCGGGAATATTAGTAATGAGATCAACTCTTTTCTTTTTCTTCTGAAAAAAATTAACAATTATGGAGGAAATTTTTGCCCGTTTTGCACTACGGCATCTAGGTTGCTTACCGATAAGGAATAGGAGAAAAAATCATAAATAAGGGGGCAGGTGATGGTGCGGACTGTTCTCTGGTTGGTTGTTGGAAGTTTGCTTCTCCCATTCGTGAGTGGCTCAGCCTTTTCTGCGGATTCGATCCCGCTGGGTGATCGCCTAGGTCTGCGAACGGGCTCACATTCCAATGTATGTGGTTCCCCTACCTCTTCCTCATTAGGACGTTCTTCCCATTTTTTCTCTCAAAGCACTCCCTGTAATGAATCCACGGGTGAATATTCTCTCACTCGTTTCAACTTTACCCAAAAACGTGAACCTTTCAACCTTCAGGGCGCTCGAGATATACCTTCGCTTGCGAGGCAAGGTGGCAGTAATATTTATGAAGCATCAAATGTTATTCCTCTATTTCATGAAGCCCTGACCGCTGGAATCCAGATGGTGTATCGAGATCCATGGGAAACGGACAACTCCGCGACACCCTTTACCAACCGCATGGGAGCTCAAATCGTCCTCAAGGGGACAACAGGCAGCATGAAGTACCAGGCTCAGTATGGCTACTCCGGGCAAGAAACCGGGAACACTTCCATTACCACACCCAATGATCGTGTAGGAGGAAAACTGGCGTGGGAATGGAACCTTCCGTTCGTGACTCCCCAAATTGAACTCAGCCGATTCACGAGTAATGTGGAGGGAGATCTGTCTCGTTCTCAAACTGTCGCTAACCAGCAAAAATTTTCTTTGCTTCTGGCTCCTCCCAATTGGCCCAGCCTATCCCTTGGGTATGCCCGGCGGCAGACAGACATCTTTACTCGACCTGAGGGCCCTCTCTCCGATGCCATTACCACAGAATCCGTTTCGGCGAATCTGTCGTTTCTACACGGCGCGGGTAAAGGGGATTGGTCCTCGTATTATAAAACCTCTCAAAGTGAGTTTGTAGACAATGGATCGGAAGAAGAAATCGGAACAAGAATGAGTGGCACCTTGAATTTATTGGAGCCGGTCGATCTCACACCACAGTGGGGGTTTACTCGGCGAGTCAATTCCCGAGGGACTATGGCAAACGATCGCTTTTTTGCCAAGCTTGGTTCGAGCTTTCGAGTTTCCCCAACTTCGACTCTTAAACCGGGAGTTGAATTCGCCCGAGACCTAAATCGATATGCCGCTCTTCGTACTGACACGCTTGCCGCCAAACTTGGGTATGCTTACCTTGCTATGGATGACTCCCTGGATGTTTCCATTCTCGGGCAATATATTCTCAACCAACGCTCTAATACCCCTGTCAATCCTCAAATCTACGACGTTTCGCTGTTATTCAAAAAAGACGTGCGTGACTACTTGCATCTAAACCATCGCCAGCAAACTCTCAGCCTCAAAATCGCCCACAACCAGCAAATTAACACCTCTTCTTTTCAAACCCAATACTGCCAGACTTCCGCCATGTTGCTGGTGAGCATCATTCCCTGAGAACTCAGAACTTCCCTCTTTCCTCCAATCAACTTTGCCCCTGACTTTTCCGAAGCATAGACAGAACGTATTCGAAATCCAACCAGAAGAGAAAGATGGAGGGTTCAAAGTGGCCAGAACACTACTTACAGAATTTTCAAGGCTTCTTTAAAGGGAAAAGGGAGTTGGCCCAAAGCAACACGACCTCATACTCAAAGTCAGAATTTGGACATAGCAGGAAGAGAAAGCAAGCTTTGCCTGTAGCCATAGGAAATTCTCAATAGGAGAGGTCCGCTCTAATCAGCATGAAAATTCCCTGAATTTAACGAACTCACTGCTCATTACTCTTGTGTAATAGTTCTGCCTTTTCTCCTTACAATTTAGAGCAGCCTGGCCTGCCGATAAATGCAAGACGCTGGTGAAAGCATTCGTTTCGCCCTTATGAGTTCAGGGGCTGAAGCATTTCTTGTTGCATATACTTCGACACTCTTTGAAATTTGACGTGACTTGTGATGTTTTAACAACCCATCCTATTTTTGAATTTCCCAGTTCACCGGGGTACTGCCCGGAAACCCCACAGAATTGATTTTCAACCCATTCATCAGCCACACCGCAACCTTGCCATTCGTCCGATTTTGCAAGATCACGTCTCCCTTCCCATCGCCATCCGCATCACTCACCTGCTTAATTTCCCATTCGGGGGGTATACCTCCTATAAAACCTGACAAAGGTGTCATCGCCCCGTTCATTAGCCACACCGACACCATGCCACTTTTCTTATTACGCCAAATCACATCCCTCCTACTGTCTCCATTGACATCTCCAAGAATTTGAATTTCCCAATCCAGCGAAGTGCTTGCGGGAAATCCCACCGACGTAATGGTCAACCCATTCATTAACCAAACCGCCACTGTGCCATTCGTCCGATTCTGCCAAACCAGGTCGGCCTTGCCATCTCCATTGATATCACCCACCTGCTCTATTTCCCACACTGTGGGAGTGCCTCCAAGATATCCAACTGAGTTGATCGACAGCCCATCCATAAACCATACAGTCACCATTCCATTATCCGAATTTCGCCAGATCACATCCCCTTGGCCATCACCATTGACATCCCCAATTCCCTTTACTACCCATTCGCCTGAAACACCTCCGAGAAAGCCTGATGAGTGTATTTTCCCCTCCTTGATAAGCCAAATACCCACAACCCCACTTACGGTGTTCCGCCAAAGAATGTCTCCTTCACCATCACCATTGATATCTCCCACCTGCCTAATCTTCCAATCGGTTGAGGTACTTCCAGGGAAACCGACCGACATAATGGTCAACCCATTCATCCGCCAAACAGCCACTTCACCACTACTCGTATTGCGCCAAAGCACATTGGTAGTCGGGGGCGTAATATCGGGAGAAGGGCCGGTTGGCTGGACGATGACGGCATACATAC